>NZ_AP017655.1:1215000-1518750 GCF_002355855.1 Sphingobium cloacae | reverse complement strand
CTGCATGTGCAATCGCCGCTGCTGGTGCTGGACGCGAAGGGTTATCGCAGGCGCGACGGGACGGTGCATTTCGAAGGGAGCGGGCGGCATCAGCAATATGGGCCGCTGAACGTGACGCTGGACGGGCAGATCGACCGTCCGGCGGTGGACCTGCTGCTGCATCGGCCGATGGATGCGCTGGGGCTGCGGGAGGTGAAGGCGCGTTTCGATCCCGATGCGACCGGCTATGCCTTCACGGCGGAGGGTGGATCGACGCTGGGGCCGTTCAGCGGCAATGGCGCGATCCTGCTGCCCGAAGGTGGCCAGGCGATCGTGCGCGTGGCAAGGCTGGCCGTGTCGGGCGTGACGGCGAGTGGCGATATCCGGCCCGTGACGGGTGGGCTGGACGGGCAACTGGCCGTTGCCGGGCCGGTGACGGGCACGGTCGGTTTCAAACCCGTCAAGGACGTGCAGCAATTGCAGCTTCAACTCGCGGCCAGCCGCGCGCGTTTTGACGGGCCGACCGTCATCGCCGTCATGCGGGGCAAGCTGGACGCAGTGATCCTGCTCGATCCGGAGGGCACCTCCATCGACGCCACGGTGCAGGCGCAGGGCCTGCGGGTGGGCGGCATCTTGCTCGGCCGGATGGCGGGCAATGCGAAGCTGGTGGACGGCAGGGGCACGGTGCGCGGCAGCCTTTCGGGGCAACGCGGGCGGCTCTTTGATCTCCAGGGCGAGGCGCAGGTGGAGCCGGACCGCATCCGCCTGACGGCCGGCGGGACAGTGGACGGCAAGCCGATCCGCCTGACGCGCGCAGCCGTGCTGACGCGGACGGAGGAGGGATGGCATCTGGCGCCGGCCACGATCGGCTTTGCCGGGGGATCGGTGCAGTTGGGCGGCGATCTGGGGAGCGAATCCGTTGCGATCGAGGCGCGGATGCAGGCCCTGCCGCTGTCGCTGCTGGACATCGCCTATGACGATCTGGGGCTGGGCGGCGTGGCGACGGGGACGCTGAGCTATGCCAAGCCGCGCGGCGGGATGCCGACGGGCAAGGTCGAGTTGCGGGTGCGGGGACTGTCGCGGTCCGGCCTTTCGCTGAGTTCGCGGCCGGTGGATGTCGGGGTCAATGGCGTCCTCAATCAGGACCGGCTGGCGACGCGGATGCTGTTCGTGTCGGACGGGCGCACCATCGGGCAGGCGCAGGCGCTGATGACGCCGCTGGGGCAGGATGGCAGCCTGATCGAGCGGCTGAACCGCGCGCCCTTCTTCGCGCAGATGCGCTATAATGGCGCAGCCGATACGCTTTGGCGGCTGACGGGCGTGGAGATCGTCGACATCGTGGGGCCGGTGAGCATGACGGCGGACGTGCGCGGCACGATGGGCGAGCCGGTGATCGCCGGGACATTTTCCACCGACAATGTCGCGATCAACAGCCCGGTGACGGGGATGCGGCTGAGCGGCGTCAAAGCGCAGGGGCGCTTTTCGGGCGATCGGCTCTTTATCTCCAGCTTTGCCGCGACGGCGCGCAATGGCGGATCGGTGACGGGCAGCGGCTCCTTCACTTTCAAGGGCACGGCGGGCGTCGGCATGGACCTGGCGTTGCAGGCCGACAATGCGACGCTGCTGGAACGGGACGACCTGGCGGCCACGGTGACGGGGCCGATCACGCTGCGGTCGGACGGATCGGGCGGCACCATCGGGGGCGACCTGAAACTCATCAAGAGCCGCTTCACGCTCGGCCGCGCCGCCGCCGCCGCGCAGCTTCCGCAACTCAAGGTGGTGGAGATCAACCGGCGGGGCGAGGAAATGGAACGGGTGCGCAGCAACGTGCCCTGGGCGCTCGCGATCAAGGCGCAGGCGCGCAACCGGCTGATGGTGACGGGGCTGGGGCTGGACAGCGAATGGCGGGCCAATCTGGATCTGGGCGGCACCGTCACCAATCCGGCGATCGCGGGGACGGCGCGGCTGGTGCGGGGCGATTATGAATTTGCCGGCCGGCGGTTCGACCTTCGCGAAGGGCTGATCCAGTTCGATGGGAAGACGCCGGTCAACCCGACGCTGGACATCACGGCGGAGGCCAATGTGGCGGACCTGACCGCTTCGATCCATGTGGGGGGCACGGGCCTCGCGCCGGACATCAGCTTCACCAGCGTGCCCGCGCTGCCGCAGGATGAATTGCTCTCCCGCATCCTGTTCGGCACGTCGATCACCAACCTGTCCGCGCCCGAAGCGCTGCAACTGGCGTCGGCGGTGGGATCGTTGCAGGGCAATGGCGGGCTCGATCCCATCAATGCGGTGCGGCGGGCGGCGGGGCTGGACCGGCTGCGCATCATCGCCGCCGATCCGACACAGGGGCAGGGCACGTCCATCGCGGCGGGCAAATATCTGACGCGCAAGACCTATGTGGAGCTGATCACCGATGGGCAGGGCTATTCGGCGACGCGGATCGAATATCAGGTCACGCGCTGGCTGTCGCTGCTGGGAGCCATTTCCACGCTGGGCCGCGAAAGCGCGAACGTGCGCGTGTCCAAGGATTATTGAGCGGCGGGCCGTTCCGCTTCGTCGCGATTGACGCACGGCTCCGGGGCGAGGTGCTGCCAGATGTGACATATCCGCAACATAAGTGTTTGTTTATCTTAGGTTCATGCAACCAACGGCTTTGCTCCGCTTTCTCCGTCTTCCCCCTTGTCGGGGATAAGAGAACAGGAAGACGGAGTTATTTCTATGCGAAAGATCATGGCCGCAACCCTTCTGGCCGGCAGCGCGGTTTCCGCCCCGGCATTGGCGCAGGATGTCGGCCCGACCTTCACGGGGCCGCGTGTCGAAGCCATTCTGGGCTATGACCATGTCGGTGCCGGCAGCGACATCGACAATGACAATGGCCGCGACGACCAGTCCATCGACGGGCTGCTCTATGGTGTCGGCGCGGGTTATGACGTGAACCTGGGCAGCGCCGTGGTCGGCGTGGAAGGCGAGTTCACCAATTCCACCGCCAAGAGCAGCCGCGGTGACTTCAACGACGATTTCGGTTTCGGCCGCGTCAAGCAGGGCCGTGACTTCTACGTCGGCGCGCGCGCGGGTATCCTCGCGGACCCGTCCACGCTGGTCTATGTGAAGGGCGGCTATACTAACGCCAAGCTCAAGGTACTTTCGGGCGTGACCAACAATGTGACTGATACCGCTTTCAAGCTGGACGGTTGGCGGATCGGCGCGGGCGTGGAGCGTGCGATCAACACGAATAGCTTCGCCAAGCTGGAATATCGCTATTCCAACTATAACAAGGGCCGGATTCGCTTCGAGGATGGCGCGACCAGCCGTAATTTCGATGTCGATACCGACCGGCATCAAGTGGTGGCCAGCGTCGGCTATCGCTTCTGATGAAAGGGGGGCGGTCACGATGTGGCTGCCCCCATTTTTTGGCTTCCGGAATGCGATGGCGGCTATGCCCGTTGGAGTCACGCCCGTGCAAGCGCCGTCCCTCGTCGGATCAAGGTTCCGCTTTATAGCGTCGCTTCGATCTCCCGGGCGGCCATGTCGGGGTTTTCCGCAAGGCTGATCGGGCGGCCCACGACGAGGATGGACGCGCCGCGATCCAGCGCTTCGCGGGGGGTGACGGCGCGCTTCTGGTCGCCCATCGCGCCGCCTGCGGGACGGACGCCCGGCACGACGAAGAAACCGTCCGGCCATATCTGCTTTGCCAGGCCCACTTCCGCGCCGGAACAGACGATGCCGTCCAGTCCCGCGCCGCGCGCCAGATCGGCGAGACGGGCCACCTGATCCTCCGCCTTGCCGCCCACGCCTATGTCGAGCAGGTCGCCATCGTCGAGGCTGGTGAGCACGGTGACGGCGACCACCTTCGTTTTCGCGCCAGCGGCTGCCTTCGCATCCTCCAGCATGGCGCGGCCTCCCGCCGCATGGACGGTCAGCACCGCGGGCTCCAGAAGGTGCAGTGCCTGGATCGCCTTGGCCACCGTGTTGGGAATGTCGTGCAGCTTGAGGTCGAGGAAGATCGGCAGGTCGAACTTCATCATCTCATGCACGCCGTGATGGCCGTTGGCGCAGAAAAATTCCAGACCCAGCTTCAATCCGCCGACATGATGGCGTACCCGCCCCGCCAATGCCTGCGCCTTTTCCAGATCGGGCGTGTCTATGGCGATATAGAGAGGGCTGCTCATGCTGTTCCTGTTGTCTGGAGGGAGGAAGGGCCGGCGGCGGGCAGGGATGTTTCATCGGCCTGCGGCGTAGGCGCGGGGAGTGGAGCGACAGCGGCGGAGCCGGGCGGCGGCGCGGCGGCGGCGGTGACGGCGGCCAAGGCGCGCTCCGTGCTGTCCAGCCTGCGCTTCATGCGCCAGCGCGTGGCCCGCGCCATGATCCAGAACGGCCCCGCACCCAGCAGGAACGCGCCGATCAGCAGCACCGGCAGCTTGGTTTCCATCACCAGATCGCCCCACAGCCGGACAGTCACCGGCACATAATTCGCCATGCAGAAAAAGGCGAGGGTGACGGCGATGACGACCCAGAAGGCGGTGCGTAGAAATTGCATCGGCGGTCCTTTGGCTGCTGATCCGGCGGACAGCTTAGGCGATTTTGGCGGAGGGCGGAAGCGTCTCGTCCGCACAGCGGCATCGTCGCGTCAGGGATAAGACACCGCATTCGGGCGGAGCGGAGGCAAATTATCGCGGGATCGGAGCCGGATCGGGCATTTTGGCCTCTTTCCTCTCACGGCTTTGTTGCCTAGCATGGGGCATCATGAGCAAGCCTGAAGATCATTCGCCGCAAACCGCGCCCCAGCCTGTCGAGGAAAAGGGCGCATCGACCAATCCCCCTAAGGCGGACGCCGCGCGCAAGGGCGGCAAGGGCGTCTGGATGGGAACCGCCGCGGGCATCGGTTCCGCCGCGCTGGTGGCCGCGCTGCTTTACGCCAACAAGAAGCGGTCCTGAACCTTCGCGGCTTCGTCCCTCAGGGGCTGGCCGCTGCAAGATGTCAGGTCCGGGACATGGAGTCGCAAAAAAAGGCGGCGTGGCTTTTCGCTCACGCCGCCCCGGTGCGACCCTTGGCTTCCGTTTGCCCGCAGGGTTATCCAGCGCCACCGCCCAGGAAGCTGACAAGCTCCGATTTGCTGACAGTCCCGCTCTTGTCGACATCGGCCGTGGCGAAAGCGCCTTCGGCCCAGGCGGTGACTTCAGCAGGCGGCAGCGTCTTTCCGGTCGCCTTCATTTCCTGATCCTTCAGCGCGACCATCCATTTGGAAAATTCCGCCTTGTCGAGTTGCTGATCCTTGTTGGTGTCATAGGCGGGGAACTCGCTCTCCACGATGGAAGCGACGGTGGCCGCCTGGCTGGAGGGCTGGGCCGCTTCCGGTTGCGCTCCCGCACCGGGTTGCGCGGTCCCCGGTTGCGCCGAGCCTGGCTGGGCGGGCGTGGCTGCGCCTGGAGCCGGCTGCTGCGGCATCGTGGCGTCCTGCGCGATCGCCGGAGCGGCCATGGCAAGAGCGGTCGTGAAAATCATCGTACGCAGCATATCAATCTCCAGAATTGTCATTCTCGTCGGCAAATTCATTCGCATAAGATCGCTTCGATCTTGAAGAGAGGTAATATCCCGATACTGGGTAAAGTTCCTGAACATCGGTTCATGATCTTCCACTCATCTTCGCGAACGGGTCGTTTCGGCTGCGATTTCTATTTGAATCGGGATGAATGGATGCGGATTGCGCGCCGCGTTCCGGCGATTTGCTCTTGGCAAGGGACGCTGCTAGGCGGCGCGCAACCCTTCACCCCATCATGCAGGATTCGCCATGGTCCCTCGCTACGCCCGCCCGCACATGACCGCCCTCTGGGAGCCGGAAGCCCGGTTCCGCATCTGGTTCGAGATCGAGGCGCACGCCACCGAGGCGCTGGGCGAACTGGGCGTCGTGCCGAAGTCCGCGGCCAAGGCGCTGTGGGACTGGTGGGCGACCAACCCTGCCATCGACGTGCCCGCCATCGATGCGATCGAGGCGGTCACCAAGCATGACGTCATCGCCTTCCTCACATGGGTGGCGGAGCAGGTGGGCGACGAAGCGCGCTTCATGCATCAGGGGATGACGTCGAGCGATGTTCTCGACACCTGCCTTGCCGTGCAACTCAGCCGAGCCGCGGACATTCTGCTGGAGGATCTGGACAAGCTGCTGGAAGTGATCCGGCGCCGCGCCTTCGAGCACAAGCTGACCCCGACCATCGGCCGCAGCCATGGCATCCATGCCGAGCCGGTGACCTTCGGCCTCAAGATGGCGGAGGCTTATGCCGAGTTCTCCCGCTGCAAGGCGCGGCTGGTCGCGGCGCGGGCGGAAGTCGCGACCTGCGCCATTTCGGGCGCGGTCGGCACCTTCGCCAATATCGATCCGCGCGTGGAAGAGCATGTCGCGGCGAAGCTGGGCCTTTCCATCGAGCCCGTCTCCACGCAGGTCATCCCGCGCGACCGTCATGCGATGTTCTTCGCGACGCTGGGTGTCATCGCTTCTTCCATCGAGCGGCTGGCGGTGGAAGTGCGCCATCTCCAGCGGACCGAAGTGCTGGAGGCGGAGGAATATTTCTCGCCGGGGCAGAAGGGGTCGAGCGCCATGCCGCACAAGCGCAACCCGGTGCTGACCGAGAATCTGACCGGCCTGGCCCGCATGGTGCGCAGCTATGCGATGCCCGCGATGGAGAATGTGGCGCTGTGGCATGAGCGCGACATCAGCCATTCGTCGGTGGAGCGCTATATCGGGCCGGATGCGACCATCACGCTCGATTTCGCGCTGGGGCGGCTGACCGGGGTCATCGACAAGCTGCTCGTCTATCCTGAGCGGATGATGAAGAATCTCGACAAGATGGGCGGGCTGGTCCACTCGCAACGGGTGCTGCTGGCGCTGACGCAGGCGGGGGTGAGCCGCGAGGACAGCTATCGCTACGTTCAGCGCAACGCGATGAAGGTGTGGGAGTCGGACGGGCAGCTTTCCCTGATGGAATTGCTGAAGGCCGATCCCGACGTGTCCGCCGCGCTGACGGCCGATCAGATCGAGGAGAAATTCGACCTCGGCTATCATTTCCGGCAGGTGGATACGATCTTCCGGCGGGTGTTCGGGGAAAGTTGAGATTGGGCGCCTGGTTGCGGTGACAGGTTTTGGGTGGATTGGCGACAGTCCGCTTTCCTCTTTCCGTTCGCCCTGAGCGAAGTCGAAGGGCACGGCCGACCGTAGGGAGGCCACTTCGCTCCGCCCAGTGGAGGGCTTCGACAAGTTCAGCCCGGACTGAGATTGCATGCCCGCCTTTGGCCGTTATCCGACCTGCTTCTGCGCCGTAAGCCGGGACCCGCTCGCTTCCAGCACCGTTTCCATCGCCACATAGGTCGACGTGCTGGCCACATGGGGCAGGCTGGAGATTTTCTCGCCCAGCACGGTGCGGTAGCGGCGGATATCCGATGTGCGGACCTTCAGCAGATAATCGAAACTGCTGGCGATCATGTGGCATTCCTCGACTTCGGGAATGCGGCGGACGGCCGCGTTGAATGCGCGCAGGGCCTGTTCGCGTGTGTCGCTGAGCTTCACTTCGGCGAAGGCGACATGATCCATGCCTAGCTTCGCCGGATCGACGATGGCGCGGAAGCCCTTGATCACGCCCGCTTCGATCAATCGCCGCAGCCGCACCTGACAGGGGGTTTTCGACAGGCCGACGCCGCGGGCGAGATCGGTGACGGTCATGCGGCCGTCCTCGACCAGGGCGCCGACGATCTTGCGGTCGAACTCGTCCAGATCGACCGGATTGGAGGATTTATCCATCCGGATTTCCTAAAAGAAGGTCGGAAATAAGTCAAAGCGGCAGGAAAATGGCACTGGAAAAGTCGGGATCAAAGGGGATGCGTGATGTATTATTCCCGAATGACCACGCAGCCGCCCTTCGCCGATTTCGCTCCCGCCATCCGGGAACAGTCCCCCCTCCGCCGCGCCATCACCGCCGCCTGTCGCCGGGATGAAGCCGCCTGCCTTGCGCCGCTGATCGAGGCTGCGAGCCTGTCCGATGGGATGCGGGCGGCCGTTCGGGATACGGCGCGAAAGCTGGTCGTGGGGCTGCGGGCCAATCCCAAGGGCTCCAGCGTCGAGGCGCTGGTGCAGGAATATTCGCTGTCCAGCCAGGAGGGCGTGGCGCTCATGTGTCTGGCCGAGGCGCTGCTGCGGATTCCCGACGATGCGACGCGCGACGCGCTGATCCGCGACAAGATCGCGGACGGCGACTGGGGATCGCATATGGGCGGCGGGCGGTCGCTGTTCGTCAATGCCGCGACATGGGGACTGGTGGTCACCGGCAAGCTGGTGGGGAGCGTCGACGACAGAGGGCTGGGCGCGGCGCTCACGCGGCTGATCGCGCGGGCGGGTGAGCCGGTGATCCGGCGCGGCGTCGACCTTGCCATGCGGATGATGGGCGAGCAGTTCGTGACCGGCGAGACCATCGCCGAGGCGCTGAAACGCGCGAGGGAGATGGAGGCCAAAGGGTTCCGTTACAGCTATGACATGCTGGGCGAGGCTGCGGTGACGGCGGCCGACGCGGCGCGCTATCATCAGCATTATGAGCGCGCCATCCATGCCATCGGCAAGGCGTCGAACGGGCGCGGCATTTATGAAGGGCCGGGCATCTCGATCAAGCTGTCCGCGCTGCATCCGCGCTACAGCCGGGCGCAGGCGGACCGGGTGATGGGCGAGTTGCTGCCCCGCGTGAAGGCGCTGGCGGTGCTGGCCAAAAGCTATGCCATCGGCCTCAATATCGACGCGGAGGAGGGGGACCGGCTGGAATTGTCGCTCGACCTGCTGGAGAGCCTGGCGCTGGACCCCGATCTGGCTGGGTGGAACGGTCTTGGCTTCGTGGTGCAGGCTTACGGCAAGCGATGCCCGTTCGTCATCGACTGGATCATCGATCTGGCGCGCAGGGCGGAGCGGCGGATCATGGTGCGGCTGGTCAAGGGCGCCTATTGGGACGCGGAGATCAAGCGGGCGCAGGTCGATGGGCTGGCGGATTTCCCGGTCTATACCCGCAAGGTCCATACCGATGTGGCCTATATCGCCTGCGCGAGGAAGCTGCTGGCCGCGCCCGACGCGGTGTTCCCGCAATTCGCGACGCATAATGCGCAGACGCTGGCGACCATCTATCATCTGGCCGGGCCGGATTTCTTCGTGGGGCGCTATGAGTTCCAGTGCCTGCACGGCATGGGCGAGCCGCTTTACGAGCAGGTGGTCGGAACGAAAGGGCTGAACCGTCCGTGCCGCATCTATGCGCCGGTGGGGACGCATGAGACGCTGCTGGCCTATCTGGTGCGGCGCTTGCTGGAAAATGGGGCGAACAGTTCCTTCGTGCATCGGATCGCGGACCCGGCCGTGCCGGTCGAGCAACTGACGGCCGATCCGGTGGAGATCGTGCGCGCCATGCCGCATCCGGGGCATCGGCACGACCAGATCGCATTGCCTTGCGCGCTCTATCCCGACCGGCGCAATTCGGAAGGCATCGACCTCAGCGATGAGGATGCGCTGGCGGCGTTGACGGAGAAGCTGCGGGAAAGCGCCGGGACGCTCTGGACCGCCGCGCCGGAGGGCGGGGAAGGGACGGAGCGTCCGGTGCTCAACCCCGCAGACCATCGTGACAGGGTGGGAACGGTGTTCGAGGCGTCGCCCGAACAGGCGCGCGCCGCCGCCAACCGCGCGTCGGAAAGTCCGTGGGGCCATGTCCCGCCGGTCGAGCGTGCCGCGATATTGGAGCGGGCCGCGAGCGTCATGCAGGCGCGGATGCCGATCCTGCTGGGCCTGATCGTGCGGGAAGCGGGCAAGTCGCTGCCCAACGCCATCGCCGAAGTGCGCGAGGCCATCGACTTCCTGCGCTACTATGCGGCGCAGGCGCGCGCGACCTTCGGGGCGGCGCAGGCGCCGCTGGGGCCGGTGATATGCATCAGCCCGTGGAATTTCCCGATGGCGATCTTCACCGGACAGGTCGCCGCCGCGCTGGTCGCGGGCAATCCGGTGTTGGCCAAGCCCGCCGAGGAAACGCCGCTGATCGCGGCCGAGGCCGTCCGCATCCTGCATGAGGCGGGGGTTCCGGCGGATGCGCTGCAATTGATGCCGGGGGATGGCGCGATCGGCGCGGCGCTGGTCGCGGCGCCGGAGACGGCGGGCGTCATGTTCACCGGATCGACGGAGGTCGCCCGGCTGATCCAGCATCAGCTCGCCAAACGGCTCTCGCGCGACGGCAAGCCCATTCCGCTGATCGCCGAGACGGGCGGGCAGAATGCGATGATCGTCGATTCCTCCGCGCTGGCGGAGCAGGTGGTGGCCGATGTCATCGCCTCCGCCTTCGACAGCGTGGGGCAGCGTTGTTCGGCGCTGCGCATATTGTGCCTGCAGGAGGATGTGGCGGACCGGACGCTCGCCATGCTGAAGGGCGCGCTTCGGGAATTGCGGATCGGGCGGACGGACAGGCTGGCGGTGGACATCGGCCCGGTCATCAGCGCCGAGGCGAAGAACAACATCGAGGCGCATATCGCGGCGATGCGCAAGCTGGGCCGCAAGGTGGAGCAGCAGGCTTTGCCGGAGGAAACCGCGCATGGCACTTTCGTGCCGCCGACGATCATCGAACTGGAGAGTATCGCGGAGCTGAAGCGCGAGGTGTTCGGGCCGGTGCTGCACATCATCCGTTTTTCGCGGGACCGGATCGACCAGCTGATCGATGCCATCAACGCGACGGGATATGGCCTGACCTTCGGGCTGCACACGCGGCTGGACCAGACCGTCGCGCATGTCACCTCGCGGGTGAAGGCCGGCAATATCTATGTGAACCGCAACGTCATCGGCGCGGTCGTAGGGGTCCAGCCCTTTGGCGGGCGGGGGCTTTCCGGAACCGGGCCGAAGGCGGGCGGGCCGCTTTATCTGGGTCGGCTGACGGTGGCCGCGCCTTCCATCCTGTCCGGCGCGGAGGGGATGGCGGAGCCCTTGTTGGCCCTTATCCGGTGGCTTGATGCGCGGGGGGAGAAAGCGGCCGCAGCCGTAGCACGCGATTATGGAAGCCGGTCGGCGCTGGGGAGCGAAACGCTGCTGGCGGGGCCCGTGGGGGAACGCAATATCTATGCGCTGCATCGGCGCGGGAATGTGCTGATGCTTCCGGCGACGCGCGAAGGGCTGTTCGACCAGATGGCGGCGATCCTTGCCACGGGGAACCGGGGGGTGCTGGAGGGCATGGCGTTGCCCGGCGATCTGCCGCCGCTGGTCGCGGGTTGCTTCTCGACCGACCTTGCCGCGCCCGTGGCCGCTGCTCTGGTGGAGGGCAAGGCGGACAAGATCGCGGCGACGGCCCTGTCCCTGGCCGAGCGTCCGGGACCGATCATTTCCCTTCACGCCGCGCCTCCGGGGCGCACGGGCTGCTATCCGGTCGATTGGCTGCTGGAGGAGGTGTCGACTTCCATCAACACGACGGCAGCGGGCGGCAATGCCAGTTTGATGATGATCGGTTAGGCGAAAGAGCCTGTCCCCTGCCTTCCGCAAGACATGGCCATGTTTTGATGTGATGAAGAGAATATGGTCGGGGAGAGAGGATTCGAACCTCCGGCCCCTGCCTCCCGAAGACAGTGCTCTACCAGGCTGAGCTACTCCCCGACCGAAGGCGGCATCGCATCGCGATCCCGCCAGGCAGGCCGCAGCCTATAGAGGCCGCTTTTTAGGCTGGCAAGCGGTGGATGCGCTTTTTTTAGCGGGCTATAACAGCCCCGCCGCGCGGAAGCTGAAGCGGTCGTCCCGCGCGTCGATCACATGATCCGCCAGGACGATGTCGAGTGGCCGTAGGCGGCGGCAAAGGGACCGGGTGAGCGCGATGTCGGATGGGCGCAGTTGCGCCACCCCTTCCATGCTGCGCCGCTGATAGAGTGCCAGCCAGCGGCTCCCATATCGCAGCAATTCCTTTACCGTCGTGCGCCAATCGTCCTGCGGCGGCAATCGATGTAACGGGCGCCACTGTTCATCCAATATCACCAAGTCGATTTCCACGTCCTTGTCCATAAACAAATAATGCCGCCGCCGGGCGAGGCGGGGCTATGGGAACCCTATCCGTTCTGCTCGCCGCTTCCTCCATTGTGGAGACATCCTTCTTCCGTTGGCGGACGGGGCGCGCTGGGCTAGAGGCGACTATAGGATTCTCGATCCGTCAGGAAGGCCGCCGCATTGACCGATCATATTTCCCATTATGAGCAGCAATATCTGGACCTGATGCGCCGCATCTGGACGCAGGGCGATGAACGGATCGACCGCACGGGCGTCGGCACGCGCTCCCTGCTGGGGGCAATGATGCGCTTTTCGCTGGCCGGGGACCATGTGCCGCTGCTCACCACCAAGCGGATATACTGGAAGGTCGCGGCGCGGGAGATGCTGTGGTTCCTGAGCGGCGACACCAATATCCGCGAACTGGTGCGGCAGGGCGTGCATATCTGGACCGACTGGCCGCTGGACGCCTATCGCAAGGCGACGGGGGAGGACATCGACCGCGACACTTTCGAGCGGCGAATCATCGACGATACCGGTTTCGCGGCGCGCTGGGGCGATCTGGGGCCGGTCTATGGCGCGCAATGGGTGAACTGGCCGGTTTACGAGCCCGCGGGCGACGGTCTCTATCGCCGGGCGGAAAAGGGCCGCAACCAGATCGCCGAGCTGGTCGAATCGATTCGCGCGACGCCGGGATCGCGTCGCCTGCTTTTTACGGGCTGGAACGTGGCGGAGGTGCCGCGCATGGCGTTGCCGCCCTGTCACATGACCTATCAGTTCCAGGTGGCGGACGGGCGATTGAATGGCCTGCTGTTCCAGCGCAGTTGCGATCTGGGCCTGGGCTTTGCCTTCAATATCTTCGGGCTGTCGATGATAACCCGGATGCTGGCCCAGCAATGCGATCTGGAGCCGGGCGAGGTGGTCTGGCAGGGCGGCGACGTGCATCTCTACCTCAACCATGCGGACCTGGTGGAGGAGCAATTGCGCCGCACGCCCTCGGGCGCGCCGAAACTGCGGATCAATCGGCGGCCTTCGAGCATTTTCGACTATGGGATCGATGATTTCGAGGTGCTGGATTATGCGCCGCAATCCCATATCGCCGCGCCGGTGGCGGTGTGAGGGGGCAAGGGCCGGATATATTTGGGTAAGCAGCCCTTGCCTTTTTGAAGTGTTGAAATATAATAATTACCAAGAGTAATATTATTGCAACGTACAAAGGAGGCGGGATGAGCGACCCGGCAGGATCGGACGCGGGCGAAGGCAAGGCGGGTCGCAATCTGCCGACCCTTCGACTCCATGTTCCCGAACCGAAATTCCGGCCGGGCGACAGCGTCGATTTTTCCGATTTCGATATTCCCGCAGTGGGTGCGACGCCCCGCCCCGATGAGGCCGTCCAGCCCGCGGCGATCCGCGACATGGCCTATGGCCTGATCCGGGTGCTGGATGAGGATGGCGCGGCGGTGGGGCCATGGAATCCCAACCTGCCGCCCGAAACGCTGCTCCGGATGCTGCGCGCCATGGCGCTGACCCGCGCTTTCGACGCGCGCATGTTCCGCGCCCAGCGGCAGGGCAAGACCAGCTTCTACATGAAGTCCACCGGCGAGGAGGCGGTGTCGATCGGTGCGGCGCTCGCGCTGGCGCGAGACGATATGTGCTTTCCCAGCTATCGCCAACAGGGCATCCTCATTGCGCGCGACTGGCCCATCATCGACATGATGAACCAGATCTATTCCAACAAGGGCGACCGGCTGAAGGGCCGCCAGCTTCCCATCATGTATTCGGCGCGGGAGGCGGGGTTCTTCTCCATCTCCGGCAACCTCACCACCCAATATCCCCAAGCCGTCGGTTGGGCGATGGCGAGCGCGGCCAAGGGCGACACGCGCATCGCCGCGACATGGTGCGGCGAAGGCTCGACGGCGGAGGGCGATTTCCATTCCGCCTGCACTTTCGCCAGCGTCTATCGCGCGCCCGTCATCATGAATATCGTCAATAACCAATGGGCCATCAGCAGCTTCTCAGGATTTGCCGGAGCGGAGGCGACGACCTTCGCCGCGCGCGCCGTGGGCTATGGCATCGCCGGGCTGCGCGTCGATGGCAATGACGTGCTGGCGGTTTACGCCGCGACGCGCTGGGCGGCCGATCGGGCGCGATCCAATGCCGGGCCGACGCTGATCGAACATTTCACCTATCGGGTGGAGGGGCACAGCACCTCCGACGATCCCAGCGCCTATCGTTCGGCGGAGGAGAGCAGCCTCTGGCCGCTGGGCGATCCCATCGCGCGGCTGAAGCAGCATTGCATCGGTCTCGGCATCTGGGACGAGGATCGCCATGCCGCCATGGACAGGGAACTGGCCGAGATGGTCCGCGACGCCGCGCGCGAGGCGGAGAAGAACGGCATCCTCGGCCACGGTCTGCATCATCCGATGGAATCGATGTTCGAGGATGTGTTCGAGGAAATGCCCCCGCACCTTAAGGAGCAGGAACGGCAGATGCTGGACGAATGGAAGGCGGCGGGCCTGTGAGCGAGGTCGTGACTCAGGAAGATCGCGCGGACGCGCAGCAGATGAACATGATCCAGGCGATCAACAGCGCGCTGGATATCATGATGGAGCGCGACCCGAACGTGGTCGTCATGGGCGAGGATGTCGGCTATTTCGGCGGCGTCTTCCGCGCGACGGCGGGCCTTCAGCAGAAATTTGGCAAGAACCGCGTGTTCGACACGCCGATCACCGAATGCGGCATCATCGGCGTGGCGGTCGGCATGGGCGCTTATGGCCTGCGCCCGGTGCCCGAAATCCAGTTCGCCGACTATATCTATCCGGCGTTGGATCAGCTTGTGTCGGAAGCGGCGCGGCTGCGCTACCGCTCGGCGGGCGAGTTCATCGCGCCGATGACGGTGCGCTCGCCCTTTGGCGGCGGCATCTTCGGCGGGCAGACGCACAGCCAGTCGCCCGAAGGCATCTTCACCCATGTCTCCGGCGTCAAGACGGTCATCCCGGCGACCCCCTATGACGCCAAGGGGCTGCTGATCGCCGCCATCGAGGATAATGACCCGACGATCTTCTTCGAACCCAAGCGCATCTATAACGGGCCGTTCGACGGGCATTATGATACGCCTGCGGTCAGCTGGGCAGGGCATCCACAGGCGCAGGTGCCGACCGGCTATTATCGCGTCCCGCTGGGGCAGGCGCGGACGGTGCGGGCGGGCGAGGCGCTGACCATCCTCTGCTATGGCACCATGGTGCATGTGGTGGAGAGCACCGTCGCGGCGATGGGCGTGGATGCGGAGATCGTGGACCTGCGGACATTGGTGCCGCTCGACATCGAAGCCATCGAGGCATCGGTGAAGAAGACCGGCCGCTGCCTGATCGTCCATGAAGCGACCCGTACCAGCGGTTTCGGCGCGGAACTGAGCGCGCAGGTGCAGGAACGCTGCTTCTACCATCTCGAAGCGCCGATCGAGCGCGTCACCGGCTTCGACACGCCGTATCCGCACAGTCTGGAATGGGCCTATTTTCCGGGGCCGGTGCGGCTTCGCGAAGCCATCAACAAGATCATGAAGGACTAAGGGGCCATGGTAGTCACACCTCCCTGTTCCGTTCGTGCCGGGCAAAGCACGACCAAGACCCTCTTTTCGGCGACGCACGAACGGGGGAGGCCGTAATGGCTCTGTTCACGTTCAAGCTGCCCGACATCGGCGAAGGCATTTCCGAGGCGGAGATCGTCGGCTGGCACGTCAAGGTCGGTGATCGGGTGGAGGAAGACCAGCCCATCGCCGACATGATGACCGACAAGGCGACGGTGGAGATGGAAAGCCCCGTCGCGGGCATCGTGGTGCGGCTGGCGGGGGAGCCGGGCGATCAGGTCGCCATCGGCTCCGTGCTGGTGGAGATAGAGACGGACGGCGAAGGGGAGGTTGCTCCCGTCGCCGAAGCGCCGCCGCCTTCGGAGGAGACTATCGCAGCGGAAACGCCGAGCGAGGCGGTGATCGAAGAAGCGCGCACGGCCGTTGCGGAAGAACATCGTCCTCCTGCGGAAGCAGGAGCCCGGAGCCCGGCGGACAGCGCCCCGGAAGCGGCAACCCACGATGTGAAGGAGGCGAAGGTCCTCGCCTCTCCCGCCGTCCGTGCACGGGCGAAGGAACTGGGCATCGATCTTGCCCAGGTGAAGCATGGCGGCGACCACATCCGCCATGCCGATCTCGACGCCTATCTGCTCTATGGCGCGGGGCAGGGCTATCATCCGGCGGGACGCTCGGCCATTCGCCCGGACGAGACGATCAAGGTCATCGGGATGCGCCGCCGCATCGCGGAGAACATGGCCGCTTCCAAGCGCCACATCCCGCACTTCACCTATGTCGAGGAAATCGACGTCACCGAACTGGAGGCGCTGCGCGAGCAGTTGAACGCCGGCCGGGGGGATCGGCCGAAGCTCACCATATTGCCGCTGCTCATCGTGGGCATCTGCCGGACGCTGCCGGAATTTCCGATGCTGAACGCGCGCTACGACGATGAAGCTGGCGTGGTGACGCGCTATGGCGCGGTGCATCTCGGCATGGCGACGCAGACCGATGCGGGCTTGATGGTTCCGGTCATCCGCGATGCGCAGGATCGCAATATCTGGCAATTGGCCTCGGAAATCCGCCGCCTCGCCGAAGCGGCCCGCACCGGCAAGGCGAAGCCGGAGGAATTGAGCGGTTCGACGCTCACCATCACCTCGCTGGGGACGCTGGGCGGGATCGCGACCACGCCAGTCATCAACCGGCCCGAAGTCGCCATTATCGGCCCCAACCGCGTGATCGAACGCCCGGTCTTCCGGGGCAGGGAGGTCGTGGCCGCCAAGCTGATGAACCTGTCGATCAGTTGCGACCATCGCGTCGTCGACGGCTGGGATGCGGCGAGTTTCGTCCAGGCGCTCAAAAAGCGTCTGGAAACGCCCGCCCTGCTGTTTGTGGAATAAGGTGGATCTGACGATGCGCCGGGCAGAACGGACTTTCGCCCCGTGCGCCGTGACGATCTCCTGCTGAGAAAAGCGGTCGCGGCTTGTACCGACACATGGATTACGAGGACGCTATGGTTTCGCAACCGTAACATCTAGGGTCGGTTGCCGTTCCGCCGACATATCACCTGTTCGTGACACCCATGCTCCTCGCGGAAGCATGGGTGTCTTAAGGCGTGAAATCAGAAGCGATAGCTGATCGTGCCCATGACATTACGGGGGGCGCCCATGAAGCAGTCGCCGCGCGCCAGGCAGGACGCATAGAATTTGTTGTTCAGCAGATTGGTTGCGTTGACGCTGAATTGCCAGTCGGTCCAGCTGATTTCCGCAAGGGCGTCGACCGTGGTGCGCGAGGGTGTGATGATGGACCACAGGTCGCTGGTCGAAATGCTCTTGCCATTATAGACGATACCGCCGCCCAGGCGCAGCTGCGCTTCATCGGGCAGGCCGAAAGTCTTGGTGGACCAGACCGAGGCGGTGTGACGCGGCATATAGTCGAGGCTGGTATTGGTCTCGGACTTGAGCCTGGAATAGCCATAGTTGGCCAGCAGCTCGAAATTGCCGGGCAGGGTGTGGCTGGCCTCGATCTCGAACCCCTTGGTGTTGAGCACGCCCGACTGGGTGGTGGAGTTGAGTTCGCCGTAGAGGACGCGATTGCGCTCCTTGATCTTGAAGAGCGTGAACGTGACCAGCGTGTCGGGGGACGGCTGCCACTTCACGCCCGCTTCATATTGCGTGCCGGTCAGCGGTCGGTAGGGGTCGCTCGGAATACCGCCGGGCAGCTGGATGTTGCCGGCGACCGGCAGGAAGCTTTCGGTATAGCTGAAGAAGGGTGAGAGACCGGCGCCGATTTCCCCGATGATGCCGGCACGGAAAGTCGTGGCCTTGTCCTTCCGCCCCGAGGAGCCGGTGACGCGGTCGCGTCGCGCGCCAAGAACGACGGAAACGCGGTCGTAGAAACGGATCTGGTTCTGGACATAGACGCCAAGCTGCTTCTGGCTTTCATAAGTGTAGGGGCCGCTGGGATCGTAGGTCCTCAGAGCATCCCTATCGATGTCGTAGAGGTCGACGATCTCATATCCATCATCAGAGCGCTTGCCGACCCTGTTCCAGCTATAATCGATGCCGACGAGCAGTTTGTGCTCGATATTCGCGCCGGTGTTGAAGTTGAATTGCAGATTATTGTCCGTCGAGAAGACGTTCATCTTTGCGTCGTTCGCGCCGGCATAGAGGCCGATGGTCCGGCCGTCCGCCGCAAACGGATTTTCGGGGTTGGCGTAGCTGTTGGCATAATGGGTGTTATATTCAAGATCGCTATCGATATAGCGGGCCTTGAGGCTGAGCTTGACCGCATCCGAAAAGCGGTGGGTGATGGACCCGCCGCTCTGGATCGAGCGGCCGTTATACCGATCCCAGCCGGGCTTGCCGACGAAAGTATATCGGTCAAGGTGGCCCGACGGGTTGGCGGGGTTGGGGCGGAACGTACCGACGATCGGCAGGAATTGAGAGGTCGAGCCGCTATCGTCCTCCTGGTAAAGGCCGGTCAGCACCACATCGGTGTCGGGCGTGGGCTGCCAGCGGATTGAGGGTGCGATCATCACGCGATCATCGGGAACATGGTCGACATAGGTATCGGCGTCGCGGGCCCGTCCGACGAGACGAACGGCCAGGTTGGAGGCGAACGCATAGTTGATGTCGCCCAGCAATTCCTTGCGGTCATAGCTGCCATAGACGGCCTTCAGTTCGCCCCGGGTCGTGAAGTCCGGAGTCTTCGACACGAGGTTGACGAGGCCGCCGATCGACCCTTGGCCGAACAGAACCGAGGCGGGACCGCGCACGATCTCGACGCGGGAGAAGTTGTAGGGGTCCGACGTGATGCTCGCATAATAGGAGAAGATGTCGCGCATGCCGTCGCGGAACTGGAGGGCGTCGAGCCCGCGCACGTTGAAGCCGTCGACTCGGGTGTCGCGGCCATAGGGGTTGGCGAGGACGCCCGCGGCATATTTGACCGTGTCGCTGATGCTGATCGCACCCTGGGAGAGATACTGGTCGGCGGTGATGACCTTGATCGGCTGGGGCAGCTCTATGAGCGGGGTTTCGGTTTTCGTGCCCGCATTGGCGGCGGTGACGACGATCTGGTCCTCGTCGCCGCTGCGGGGGCTTGCCGCAGTTGCGCCGGGCGCCTGCTCCGCTGCCGCATGGGTGGTCGTGCCGGAAAGGGCGATAAGCGCGACGCCGCAAAGGACGGCGCATCGGGTGGCGAGCATCAATAATCCCCTATTGCAATAGAATCTCAATAGAAGTGCGACTAGAGCTATTACTAACTATTCGTAATATCGAAAAGAGATGCGGTTTCGGTTGTAGAATCATCCGGCTTTGAACGGTTGCTGCTCCGAGCGGCGATGGTCGGAGTCAGGCTGGACCGGACCGGTCGATGAGGCCGCTGTCGAGCAAGGGGGCGGCGTCGATATTCTGGGCGTCCATGAGCGTGGCGAGGCGTTCGACGGCGGCCAGGATCATCGCCTGCTCCCATGGCGGCAGGGCGACGAAACGATCGGTGAAGGTCGTTTGCAGCGGATCGGGCGCGTCGGCGATGGCGGCCTTGCTGGCGGGCAGGGCGCTCAGGTGAAACTGGCGCTTGTCCTTTTCGCTGCGCTGGCGCTGGACGAAGCCCAGAGATTCCAGGCGATCGACGATGGTGGTGATCGTCGCCTGGCTGAATTGCAGCGCTTGGGCGATCGTGCCGGGCGTGGCGGATTGGCGGATGTCGATTTCGCGCAGGACGAGCAATTGCGATGGCGTGAGGCCGGTGGCGGTCGCCAGTTGGCGGCTGCCGATTTCCGTGGCGCGCAATACCCGGCGGAGCGCGCGCATCGGCCCGCTGCCGGCGCGCCGCCGGCAATGAGTTGATGCCCGCAGATGGAGACAGGTCGAGTCCCGGCGGTAAATGGGCGCGAATGCGGGATGACCCGAAGGATGCGAATCGCGTAATTTCAGGGCTCCAAACCCCGTCTCCTGACAATCGCCATCCATTCCCTTGGATTGCAAGTGACTGAAATAGGGTGACCATTCGCGCCAAGCGCTAAGATTGGCAATAAATATGGAACTGCCTGGTGCGGGCGGTCGGACTCGAACCGACACTCCTTGCGGAACCGGATTTTGAGTCGAGCAATGGCTAAGACAAAATACTGATATTTAAGGTATAATCAAGGCATTTTGCGCTAGTGTGCTAATTCATGTGCTAAATTCCAGATGAAGGTCCAAATTTAAGACGGTCTCCGGATATGGCAGCCGCGCCCCAGCAGGGAGGCAACGTAAACCATCTGCGCACCTTATGCACTTGTGCGCTAGGCGGCGCGAATCAAGCATCTTTATTCACCGGCTGACTGAAGCACGGTAGTGGTCCTTCGTTCAAACGGTCGCGGATCGTTCGCCAACCAGGAAGGTTTCGGTCAAGAATGGCGATAAATTCTGGGCTGTGGTTCGGCACAATGAAATGGGCAGTTTCGTGCAAGGTCACATAATCCAGACATTCGGGCGGGAATTTCGCCAGTTCCAGATTGAGGCGCACCGTCTTGCGCTGCGGGTTGCTGCTGCCCCACTTCGTTTTCATACGCTGAATGTAAAAGGCACGCAGCTCGACGTTCAGATGCTTGGCCCATTTGTCCAATAGATGTGCTGCGCGCTTGCGTAGCTCTGCCCGATACCATTCGGAGAGGGCTTCTTCCTTTATATCGGGCGACGCTCCGTCCGGTACGGTCAATTCCAGTGTGCGGACACCAAGGGATACGGTGGACTTCGCGCCACCTTCCTGAATGGTCAGAAGGTATCGGCGGCCCCAAACGTAATGGCTTTCGCGCTCCAGATATTCGCGCGGGCTTTCGCGCGGCTGGTCCTGAATTTTCGCCTGATGCCTCTTGATCCAACCAATTTTGGAGATGGCAAACAGGCGTACATTCTCAAGGCTCATCCTGCGCGGGGCAGAAATGTGCACGCGCCCCGTTGGCGGATAAACGCTCAAATGGACATTTTTGATGTCCTTGAAAATGACATCAATAGAAATTCCACCGATGGTCAGTTCGGTGTGCATCAATACTCCGGTTGCGACTTGATAATGGTGAAAATCCGCTCAACCTCGTCCACATTGTTGAGAATAGCATACATCGCGGCCTTGATCGTTCGCTCCTTGGGTTCGACGCCACGCCAGCCGTCGGGGCGATTGGCTTTAACAGCGTCGTCGATCTGAAGCGCAAGGTCTTCATTCTCGCCAAGGTTATTGTACAGGGCACGCTTGCCAGGCGTGTTCAGGGTTGACGGCGTTGAATCGCTTTTACCCTGAGCAAGATTGCAGATCAGGTCTGCAACCTGTTTCAGGTATTCTTCGTAGCTGATGGCCTTGGCCTTCCGCGCTTTGATGATCTCGTCCAGCAGAGCGGAAATCTTATCGTAATAGGCCGGATCGTTCAGGTGCTCCTTCACGATCTTGCTGCGGACGTTATTTTCAATCGCTTCAGCAACCGACTCCTTGTCCTTCATGCCGCTAAGCTGCTGGGCAATCGCGTCGGCGATACCGGACTTAACGATCAGGTCGAGCAGGCTGATATTATCAAAGGGCGAGATTTTGCGCGGCTCATCGGCTTCGATATAAGTATCAATCAAATGCCGCATATCGGCCTCGTAGGCCTTGAGATCGATCACTTCCCCGGCGGCTTGGCGCACCATGTCACGGATATTGACCGCTTCCTCCACGGTCTTTTTGATCCGCGAAATATCAGCGGTGGAATATCCCGCTTCCTCCATCTCGTCCGCGATACTTGCATAGGCACGGACAAGCGAAGCCGTGGCCTTGTACAGGGCCGCACGTTGCGGCTCGCGCTCGGTCAAATCCGTAGCAATCTCTGAATTGCCGCAGAAATGATGGATGTACTGCAATTCGCCTTTGGGGGGCTCCACAGGTTCGCAAATAAGGGCGGCAACCTCCAGCGCCTCGTCCAGCCGCTCCTTTCCATTGGCAAGGCGATCTTGCATCAAAATGGTAGGGTCTGATCCGCCCGCGCTGGTGTCAATCTCCGACGTGTAAACGGCAATCGCCTTTTCGACCTTCTTGAGAAGGCTCATATAATCCACGATGTAGCCGAATTCCTTGTCGTCCCCATCCAGGCGGTTGGTCCGGCAAATCGCTTGGAAAAGGCCGTGGTCCTGCATCGACTTGTCGATGTAGAGATAGGTGCAGGAAGGCGCGTCGAACCCGGTCAGCAGCTTATCGACAACGATCAGCAGCTTCATATTCGCGGGCTGCTTGATGAATTTATCTTTCGCGTCCTCTTCGTATGACTCGGTCTTTGTCATACCGGGCTTGGCTTCAACACCTTTCAGCATATCGGTATAGGTGTTGTAGATGAACTGCTTGTCCGTGTCGGAATTCGCGCCCGTTTCCTCCTTGGTCACGTCCTGCGAATTGGGATTGTAGGACGTGACAATCGCACAGCGGCCTTTCAGTTCAGTCTTCTGGAAGGCCTCAAAATATTTACACGCTTCGTAAATGCTGGAGGCCACTAGAATGGCGTTGCCCTTCTGGCTGGACAGGCGGGGCTTTACGCTGAAATCGAAAATAATGTCGCTCACCACGCGCTCGATGCGTGATTTAGAACTGAGCACGCTTTGCATCGTGCCCCATTTCTTTTTCAGCTCGTCCTTTTGCCAGTGGTTCAGGCCCTTGGTCTTGGCCTCGAACCAGGCCTCGATCTTGTCCTCGGCCCCAAGGCGCTGGTCGATGTCCCGTGCCTCGTAGATCAGGTCGAGGACAACCTCGTCTTCCACGGCTTCACCGAATTTGTAAGTGTGAATGTAGCTCCCGAACACCTCAAGGCTGGATTGCTTGTCCCGCTTGAGCAGCGGCGTACCGGTGAAGCCGACAAAGACGGCATTGGGCAGCATTGCCTTCATCACCTTATGCAGCTTGCCGCTTTGGGTGCGGTGGCATTCATCGACAAAGACGAAAATCTCGCCCACGGCTTTGGACGGGTGAGCTTCGATCTCTTTGATGAAGGCGTCGAAGTCCTCGACATCCTTGCGGCCAAATTTGTGGACGAGGGAACATAGGAGACGCGGCTTGGCCTCGCTGAGCTTGGACATCAAATCGCGTCCGCTATTGGTGCGGTGGATGTCTTCGCCCGCGTCGGTGAACACCCGTTTGATCTGCTTGTCCAGTTCGTCCCGGTCGGTGATGATCGCCACGCGGGCGTTGGGGTTGTTCTCCAGAATCCACTTGGCCAGCAGCACCATGACGATGCTCTTGCCGGACCCCTGTGTGTGCCAGATGATGCCGCCCTTGCGCTGCCGCGCGTGCTCCTGCGCGGCCTTAATCCCGAAATATTGATGGACGCGGGGCAGCTTCTTAACGCCCCCGTCGAACAGCACGAAATCGTGCATCAGTTCGATCAGGCGGTCCTTTTGGCACAGTTTGGCAAGGTACTTGTCGATCT
The DNA here is from genome assembly GCF_002355855.1 of Sphingobium cloacae. NCBI lineage: Bacteria > Pseudomonadati > Pseudomonadota > Alphaproteobacteria > Sphingomonadales > Sphingobiaceae > Sphingobium > Sphingobium cloacae. Next base: position 1,495,265 of record NZ_AP017655.1, on the reverse strand, counting down.
TGAATCCGGTGTTGTCCTGCTCGTCCTCTTTCCATTTCAGGAACATCTTTTCCGGTGTTCCGATGGTTCCGTATTGCAGGCCTTCGGAATCATTCCCGGCGAAAACGATCTGCACGGTTGAAAAGAACGACGCATTGAACGCGGGCAACTGGTTGGACAGAAGCTGGCGGATGCCGTCGCCGATGGTGACACGGCTGTTTTTCAGCTCGATCACGCCGATAGCAATCCCGTTGACGTACAGCACAAGGTCGGGGCGGCGTTCCGACCCGCCTTTCAGGGTTACTTCCTCCACAATCACGAAGTCGTTTTTCGCAGGCTCGCGCCAGTTAATCAGCTTGACGGTATCGGTCGGCTTCCCGGCCTGTACCACAACATCAACGCCATAGCGCAGAAGGCCATAGACCACCTGATTGTTGTCATAGAGGGAACGGTGCGTATTGAACGCCTCGGATCGCAGCTTGAACAGGGCGGCGCTGATATGCGCGTCGGAATATCCCGCGCCTTTGAGGTACGCTGAGAGCAGGCTTTCTTCGATATTGCTGTTGCCCGCGCGATCGGACCAGTCGCCGAGATAGTGATAGCCCAGCGTGTCCTTGAACAAGCCGATGATACGCTTCTGCGTCGCCTTTTCCGGCTTGCCAACATAATCACTCATTTTCGCAGCCCCCTCTGCGCCAACCTTCACACCAACCGCACTTTGCCGGTCAGTAAGTTCTGCATCATACCCTGCTTGATTTGACGCGCTTTTGACAACTGCGCCTCAACATTTTCCAAATCAGCTTCGATATCATCGAGCACAGTAACTATAGCCTTCTGCTCATCAGGATGAGGAATCTTTATGTCGATTCTTTCAATGGTGCGCGCGTTTAGGCTGGGAACTCCTGAAGCTTCATTATGGGCATACCAATCAATCAGGCAAAACAGGTAGTAATAAAACTTCGCAACATTGCCACCATTCATTATAGAGTAGAATAGTGTGTCGACCGTCCAGAAAGGCTTTTCGGCATATTGCGGGCGATCAATTGTTCCCTTTCTTCCGATCAGGACCGACGGCTTATCCCAAAGAAAGGCGCTGGCCGTTCCAATTTGTCCGCCCGTCGCCAAAATCGGATAAGGTCCGTCGTTGGTCGCAACAGCGGATTGCGATTTTCCATGCTGAATAGATAAGGCGTCGCCAATCTTTCCCGCGATCCAGTCAGCTGCAAACCCTGGCAAGCGACGCTGACCAGACAAAAGCTCCTGCATCGCGCCTTGCTTGATCGCGCGCTTTTTGGCGATGAGGCTTTCCAGCGATTCAATCAGCGCATCCGCATCCCACAGGGCTTCGGCGATGGCTTCTTGCTCACGCATGGTTGGCGGGACAGGCAGCGGATAAGAAGCATATTGCTTGCCATTGATTCCCGGCTGCCCGCTACGCATGGAATTAGTGCGGACCCAATTCCAATATCCTGATGTTTGAAACTGATAAGAGAGGTATTGTGGCAGAAGCTTGTCAGGGTTCGGACTTACTCTGATAAGAAATCCTGCAAAAACCAGTTCCCCATCCTCTGGACGATAGAGGTATGATTTACCAGTGCTCGCCCCCGTGCGCGCCAGCACTATATCCCCATCTTCCAGTGAATATGAGCCAGCTTGTGAATGAGCGACTGATGCCCGACCATCTGGATTAAAGCGTCCATCTTCCGTAATATCTGTAATTCTGAGATATGCTGGTAACCGAAGGTCATACGGGACAGCAGGCGCATTAATACCGTAGGCAGGCGGACGGCGCAGCAAGCTGCCTAAGTGTTCAACCTGCCAATCGACCGGCAGTTGGCCGACCTCCGTTTCTTGCTTCTGCAATACAGATTCTTTCATCACAGCCAACGCACTCACCACGCAAACCCCATCGCCTTGAGGTGGCCTTCCACCTTCGTTTCAAGATTGGCCACGCGCTTGGTAAGCTCCGGCATCGCAACATCATAGCGTTCGGCCAAAATCCGCACACGCTGAGTCAGGACTTGGCTGATCCGGTCCATTTCGCCGTGAATGTCAGCGTCGATTTTCGCCATCCATTTATCATCGACCACAAGGGTCTTGATCTCGGCTTCGGTCAGCTTGGGATATTTAGGTTTCGTGGACAAAGCTTGACTGGGGACTCGGTCGCTGATTCAAGGCTGGCTTTTGGAGGCAGCCTTGGGCGAGCGGATCGGCGTTACGGACGAAGAATGGGAAGTGATCGGGCCGCTGCTGCCGCCTGAGCACGGTCGTGGATGCCGCCCGGCGCAGGATAATCGCCCTTATTTCGAGGGCATGATGTGGATTGCGCGGACCGGCGCGCAATGGCGGCACCTGCCGGACGAGTATGGCAAGTGGAACAGCGTGTTCCGGCGCTATCGACGATGGGTCACGACCGGCGTGTTCGATGCCATGCTCGAGACGCTGGCCGAACTGGCGGGGCGCGACGCGGCCGCCGACATGATCGACAGCACGGTGGTCCGGGCACATCATTGTGCCGTCGGCATAAAAAGGGGACTCAGCAAACCGAGGCGCTTGGCCGATCGCGAGGCGGCTTCACGACGAAGCTCCACGCAAGGTGCGATGCCAGGGGCCTCCCCCTCGGCTTCGTGCTGACACCCGGACAGGCGCACGATGTGCAGGGCTTCGCCCCACTGTTCCGTATGATAACCGACCGGATCAAGGCCTTCCTGGCCGACCGGGGCTACGATGCCGATGCGATCCGCGAAGAGATCGAGGCGGCGGGTGTCGAGGCGGTGATCCCTGCCAAGGTCAACCGGCGCAATCCCGCCCCGCACGACCGCGCGAAATACAAATGGCGCAACCTGATCGAACGCCTGTTCAACAAACTCAAGAACTGGCGGCGCATCGCGACCCGCTACGATAAAACCAAAGAATCATACCTCGGCTTCGTAGCGCTCGTGTCAGTCAAACTCTGGATACCCTTTGTCCACGAAACCTAGCGTAGGCGGCGGCATCAAGGTCGGCTTCGGCCTTTTTGATCTGCTTCTTCAATTCGGCTTCCGCGTCAGAGAACTTTACCCATTGCTTGAGGACTTTGGCTTCGTCCGCTGCATCCTTGTCGCCCTTGATGTCCTTCAGGCGCGCATTGACTGCGGCCTTGTTGACCTTGTCGAGTTCGGCAAAGGCCCCTTCGTCCCCGCCATGTTCTTCTTCCAGCTCCGCCAGGGCGGCGCTGGCCATTTCCAGTTCCGCGTTCAGTCGGTCAATTTCCGCCTGTTCATCGGCAAAGAAGCGGGCGACGATCAGCGGCTTCGGGATGAGGTCGCAGGTCCAGCCCTTGTCCTTTTCCTTACCCTTCTTGTCTTTTTCGATGATGCGGTTGGTTTCGGCCTTCCATCCATCGAGGGCGATGGTGTAGCAATCGTCCTGCATCACCTCGGCCCAGTAATCCATGAGGTGCTGGTAAACGTCGTATTTGTCGATCAGCGGCTTGCCGGTGTAGTGGGCCAGCAGCCCTTCGGACAATTCTGCGATCACATCCTTGGGATGGATGCCGGTTTTCAGCGCCTTCAATGCGGCGGTGTTCTTGGCCCGCCATGCATCAAAATGCCCGGCCATCGAATCCATGAACGCGGAAAATTCCGGGTGTTCAAAGATGGCCGGTTTGATCGCAGCCTTGTCCACCGTCAGATTGACGTAGCCGGGGCGGCATTCCGCGAAAAGGACGGTTTTGAGACTGGGGCAGACATCCCAATAGGATTGCAGCGCGTCGATATCCGATTGGGGAATGCCGCCGCGAAGGTGGCCCTCGATGTCCTGTCTGTCTTCGGCCTTCTGGCTGTCGATATAGCGCGGGAGATTGAGGTTGAAGTCGTTCTTCTCAATCTCCGAAAACGGCACCGTGCGTGAATAGCCGGGAATGTCGAGTGCCTTGGTGAAGGCATCGACGATCTTATGGATGTCCTGTGACCGCAGCCGGTTTTTCGGCCCATCCTTCATGAAGCCCTGTGAGGCATCGATCATGAAGATACCCTTGCGGGCCTGGGCGTCCTTCTTATCTACCACGACAATGCAGGCGGGGATACCCGTGCCGTAAAAGAGGTTGGCCGGAAGGCCGATAATACCCTTGATATAGCCCTTGCGGACAAGGGCCTTGCGAATGTCGGCCTCTGCATTACCCCGGAAAAGAACGCCGTGCGGCAGAATGCACGCGCCGGAACCCGTACTTTTCAGTGAGCGGACGATGTGCAGCAGATAGGCATAATCGCCCTGCTTCGCAGGCGGGATGCCAAAGCCCGTAAAGCGCGTGTGCGGATCATGCAGTGGATCAATCCCCGTGCTCCACCGTTTATCGCTGAATGGCGGGTTGGCCACCACGAAATCGAATTGCTTGACCGTTTCGCCGTCCTTGAATTTCGGATCGGCGATGGTGTTGCCCTGAACGATCTGCGCCGTCGGATTGTCGTGCAGGATCATGTTCATGCGGGCCAAACCGCTGGTGGCGGAGTCCTTTTCCTGCCCGTACAAGGAAACCTTGGTTTTGGCCTCGTCCCCCACTTTGAGCAGGAGCGAGCCGGAGCCGCAGGTCGGGTCATAAACCGTGGTGTCCGGGCTGGTCTGCGCCTGGCGGATGCCGATGATCTGCGCCATGATGCGGCTGACCTCCGCCGGGGTGTAGAATTGCCCCTTGCTCTTGCCGCTTTCGGTGGCGAAGTGGCGCATCAGATATTCGTAGGCATCGCCCAGAATGTCGTCACCCTCGGCGCGGTTTTTGGAAAAATCGAGGGCCGGATCTTCAAAAATGGCGATCAGGTTGGTGAGTTTTTCGACCTTTTCTTTGCCGTCGCCCAGCTTCGCCGCATCATTGAAATCGGGGAAATCGGCTTGGCTCAGTTGGTCGTTCGCGGCGGCCAGTGGCGCGATGATCTTCTTGTTGATCTGATCGCCGATGTCGGTCGTGCCCTTGAGCGCGACCATGGCCTTGAAATCCGCACCCGCCGGAATCTTGATGGGCGCGTAGGGAACACCCGAATACTTATCGCTGACGTATTTGATAAAAAGAAGAGAAAGGACGTAATCTTTATACTGGCTGGCATCCATGCCGCCGCGCAGTTCGTCGCAGCTTGACCAGAGAGAGCTATAAAGTTCGGACTTCTTGAGCGCCATTTAATTTCAACTCTTTACTAGATTTATTCAAACTGCTGGTCGCAACGAGACCGGGCCGCCCTTGAACGGGGCCACCTTGATCTCCCCTTCCCGCTTGCGGGTTTGGGCGATGTCGTAGCTGTTCTGCATCCGCATGAGCGTGTCCATCGACACGCCGAAAGCCTTCTCGATGCGCAGCGCCATTTCCGGCGAGAGATGCGCGCGCTCGTTGAGCAGCGTTGAGAGAGTCGCCCGCGTCACGCCCAGCGCCTCGGCTGCGGCGGTCACCGACAGGCCTAGCGGCTCGATAATCTCGTGCTTGATAAAGCCGCCGGGATGAGCCGGGCTCTTCAAGCGGATTCCGATATTGGCGCTCATAGCGGCCTCCTAGTGGTCATCTTCGAGATCGAGGTCGATGATCTCGATTTCGTCGTGGTTGATCCGAAACGTCATCCGGCAGTGCGAGGTGACGTAAAGGCTCCATGTATGCTTGCGCTCGCCGGTCAGCAGGTCTGCTTTCCAGTTCGGCATGGTCCGCAAATTGCCCTCGTTCTCCATGTCCTGGAGGAAGGACAACATGCGCCGGATTTCAGAGGCAACGGCGGGCTGGAACCCGCTGACATCATCGCCTTCGATGAGCCGCTGCAACCCTGCGTGGATCACGCTTCCGATCTTCATGGCTCAGGCTACCGAGCCTTGCGTTCGGCGTCAAGTTACGCCATACGGTTACGACTTTATGGGCCGCAGCGTCAGCCGGACTTGCCTATCGAATCGTTGTCGAGACATTCTCGAATGTAGCCGCAAATCTCTATAATATTCTTTCAAATACAGTCAGATAACTCATTATGCCAAGTATCGGCGGGCACAGCGAAAAATCGGCAAGGTAGCAATGGCACGGGCAAGGCGCAGACAAGACGAGGAGCGGATGAAAGCGCGGGCACGCCGTGTCATGAAGCTGTGGTCGCGCGGCCTCTCCGATGCGCCTGCGCATTCGCCGCGCGCGGTCGGGCGCAATGCCTCTACGCATTGCCGCCCTTGCTCCTGCTGGCTGTGTAGCGGCCATAAAGATGTGCCGCGCAAGCGCGAGCGCGGCTTCGAGGATTATCAGGGCTGAAAGCCTTCTGTCCGGCGCGGCCCAAAGGTCGCGCCGCCTACTCAGGGGTGGGTTGGGCGGGATAAGAAATAGCCGCCGTTTACCATGACGGCGGCTCCGCCAGATGCCGGAGGGTCGCCCCTCCGGCGTTGCCGTTTCAGGCGGCGTCCTGCAATGCGTCGGGTTGCGGCTGCAAGCTGTGGAGATAATCAGCGGCGCGCTGCGCATGGGCGGCGGCGCTGAAGATGGCGCGCTTGTCCTCCTTCAGCACCTTGAGCCAGTTGCCAATATAGGCGGCGTGTTCGTCGCGGGGTCGAGGCGACAAGGAAAGGTCGGCGCAAAGGAAAGCCGCGCCAAGCTCTGCGACAAGCTCTTCCATCGCATAGCCTTCATCGCCCCAGCGCTTGCGGCCAAAATCTCGCTCCAAGCGGTTCGCGCCTTTCGTCCAGTGGGTCATTTCATGGGCAAGGGTGGCGTAATAGGCTTCGGCCTCGCGGAAGGCTTCAAAGGGCGGCATTTGCACAAAGTCCTGTGCGGGGCTGAAAAATGCTCGGCTGCCGCCGTGGCGAATATCCGCACGGGTCGCAGCAAAGAAAGCCTCCGCATGCGCGATGCGCTGCACGGTATCGGCGGGACGCTCGGCCAGCGCATAGAAATGCGCGGGCAATCCTTCCACCTGCTCCACGTTGAACACGGTATAGCCCTTCATAAAAGGAATATCGCGCTCGGATTCCTGCCCGTTTTCATCGGTTTCGGTTTTGGTGATGGTGTTGGCGTACACGACAAGATTGCCCTTCTCGCCCTTGCGGACGTTGCCGCCAAGCTCCTGCGCCTGTTTGTAGGTCATCCAGATCGGCGCGTTATAGCCGCGCTCGCACGCTGCGCCCCACAGCATCAGGACATTGATTCCACGGTAGGGCTGGCCATTAGACCGCAAAGGACGGGTAATCCGGCCAGCGGCATGCTCGGCGTTCCACGGCTGAAACCACGGACGGACGCCATTTTCCAATGCGGTCACGATATGGGCGGTTACACGTTCATAAACATCCTGTTTCATTGCCTTTTCTTCCTTGGCTGATGGGTTGCGCATGCAACCGACTAGCCACGCGGCAATGAGCGGGGGTTCTGCTGTCAGGACCGGAAAACGGTCGAAGGTGCGGGCCGGAACGCAGCGACTACACGGTCGAGCGTTTTCCGCCCTCAAGGGCTTGGTCTTGACAGCAAGGGGGCGGCACGCCCCGAACGCAAGGCGGCCATAGCCGCCAGAATGAAGGGATCGCGGTGCTTCTGCCGCGTCTGCCAGCTGCCACGGGCAGCCTCGCACGAGGGATCGTCACCGACTGGCCAAGACGCCTTCGGTGGCTTGGTGGCGCTATTGCACAGCCAGCGCCATAGAGCCCGGTTCGGGCATTTCGCACGACGTAAAATCGGATGATTATTATCAATAATATCTAAATAAAATGAGAAATATAAATTTTTACAATTGAATTATCATCATGTAGCTTAAAGAAAATATAATTCATAAAATATGAGAAGCGCGTGATGGAAAGTAACACTAATACAAAGAGACATTCATTTCTTTACAAGATTGGCGTTTCAAAGCGACCATTCTCGATGAAATGCGATTATCGAGGAGATGGATTCGGAACTAAAGGAAAATCCACAAAGTTTTTAGAGGATGATCTCTTTGCGAGCGCTTGGGATGCCACGGCATATGAAATAAAAAGGATGACTGGCGAGAAGGCCCCGGATGTTAGGTGGCGTGCTCATATTGCTCTTTGGGCAGCGCAAAATGGCCTGAATAGAGAAGGTGATTTCGTTGAATGCGGAGTGCACACTGGAATATTTTCGGGTGTTATATGCCGTGCGCTCGACTGGTCAAAACAAGATAGACATTTCTGGCTATTCGATACGTGGTCAGGTGTTCCTGTGACAGGGCTAAATTCGGACGAAGCGGCGGTCGCCAAATCCTACAATAAGGATTACCATCGCCGAGATATATTCAATGACGTCCAAAAGGCTTTTAAAAGCTTCCCAAACTGTTCTCTGGTTAGAGGGGAGCTTCCTGGCACTTTAGAAAAGGCCGATATCAAGAAGATCGCATACCTTTCGATCGACCTTAACAACGCAACCTACGAAAAAGCATGCATTGATGCGCTTTGGCCGAAGCTGGTTTCAGGGGCAATTGTCGTTCTTGACGATTACGCCTTCACAAAATGCCGTCTACAACAGGATATGTGGGATGAATTCGCTAGAAGCCATTCTGTATCAGTCGCTTCTCTGCCCACAGGTCAGGGGATTATCCTCAAGCCCTGATATTTGCTTGAGCACAAGGATTGAATGAGCAACTAGTGACTGGAACTTGCTGGGGTGCTCCGCGCCAGCAATGCCACCGCTTCCGCTTGCCGATGGGTGCCCGTCTTGGCGAGGATGCGTTTGAGATGGCTGCGCACGGTCGAAAGCTCGATGCCCATAGTTACCGCGATATCTTCAAGCGATGCTCCCCGCCCGAGTGCGGCGGCAACGGCACCTTCGGTGCGTGTTAAACCAAAGAGTTCGCGAAGCCGCGTAACCTCAATCGGCGCTTGGGGGTCGCGGATGAACACCAGCACGGCAGGCCTCTGTTCGCCAAAGGCGGAAGCCGAGGGGCGCAAGGGGGCAACCTCAAGGGCCAGCGGCATGCGATGCGGACGCGGAACGGACAGCGCCGCGCCGGGATTGGCAATCTTGCCCCGCGCGGTATCCATCGCCCCGCGCACCAGCGCCAGCAACTTGTCGTGAAGGGCTGGCGGGCGCAGCGCCAGCCGTCCGCGAATAACCGCAAGCTCCGCATTCTCGCGCAACAGTCGCTCCGCCATGCTGCTCGCCTGAATAACGCAGCCCGCGCCGTCCACCATCAGCACGCCCGTATCCAGCCTGTCGAGCGCCTCCAAGGCGGCGGCATGGGATTGGGATACCGCCGCAAACCGCTGCCCAAGGCGCAGCGCCCGCTGCAAGTGCGGCAGCACCAGTGCCGCCTGCTTCCGTTCGTGGTTGGTATAGGCTCCCGCACCCTGCGGCCTGTGGATGCCGAGAACGCCAATAGCGCCGTCTGCTGCGGGGAATACCGCCCCGAGCATGTGATGAATATCCAGATGCCGGAGCCAATCCTGATAGAAGCCGCTGCGCGCCTGCTCCTCGGGGGTCACCAAATCCTCATCGGTGATGATACGCTGCATGCCATAGGCCACGCTGCGCTCTACCCATAAGTCCTTGCGGTGCCAGTCGTCGGCCCATGCCTGTTCCCGCTCGGACACCATCAGGTTGTCCGTGCATTCCAGCAAATTCACGCGGGCATTGTCGCCGTGCAGTTTAAGAACGGTGCTGGTCGAGCCGAGCGTTTCCGCAATGCGCGTCGCTGTTCCCGCCCAAAGGCTATCGTCCACCGCTGCATCGTATAGATGCGCAATCAGTCCCGAAAGACGGGGTTCAAGGACTTCTTGGGACAGCATGGCCGCGTAACGCTCCCCGTATTTATGCGGTTACAAAGTCAACCTTATCCGCTCTTCAAATAACCCCGCATGAACAACGCTGCACGGCGGCATTGCTCAAGGCTGCGTGATTTCTCCCCTGTTTAGGGGACGAATGGGCCTCCGCGCCACCTTAACCATAGCGGGAAGGATTTTCACGCGCGGAGATGTCATGAGCAAAACCCGTTCCCTTGTCGTGCCGTTGCTGCTCGCGGCGGGGCTTGCCGCCTGCGGCCAGAACGCCGCGACAGCGGAGAATACCGCCGCCACGGAGAGCGCGGTAGAGGCAGAGTCCGGCAACACGGCGGGCATGGCTGCCGCTGAAGTCGATGCCGCCGCAAACCAAGCCGCCGCGCCCGCGATACCAGAAGCCGTTCCGGCCAAGGCGCAAGCGGCCACCATCGCGGCGCTGCCGCTCAAGCGCGGTTATTACGTCGAGAGCGATACCCCGTGCGGCCAAGCCTCCAACGCCACCACAACGCTGCTGCGCCGTGAAGGCATCGGCGGCGCGCGGGATTTCTGCGAGTTCAAGAAAATCGAGCAAACAGGGCCGAACACCTACCGCGTGACGGAAGCCTGCGGGGACTTGCAGGACAGCGCCCCGCCGGAAACCAGCACCTCCATCTACACCGTTACGGGGGATACGGCCTTCACCGCCAAGAGCGAGCACGGCTGGGAGCGCAGCGCCCGCTATTGCGCGCAATCGACCATGCCGCCCGACTGGCGCGCCAACGATATCAGCGACGTGACGGGCTGAGCCTGCCGTCTCCATCCATACCCTGTAAGGAGATTCCCGATGCAGCGAAGGGCTGCGCTTTGTTCTGCTTTTATCGGCGCGGCTTTGACCACGCTCACGCCCGCCTTTGCACAAACCGCGTCCACACCTGCGGCCAAGATGGACATGGCGGGGGTGCGCATCGGCATGACGGAAGCGGAAGCCCGCGCGGCGCTGACGGCCTTCGACCCGAGTATGCGGATTATCCGTACGACCTCGCGCTATAATTACGCTGCCGGAGAAGGCAGGCCGGAGAATCTTTCGACGCCGGAATTTCTCGACAGACTGGAAGTTCAGCCTGCGGGCGGCGGGTTTGAACTGTTCATTGTGTATTTCGCGACGCCGCCGTCCGAGCCGCGCGTCATCGCCATTGAGCGCCCCAATCTCGCGCATACGCAAAACCCGCCGACTCAGCAGCAATTCCGCGCAGGCCTTCTCGCTAAATACGGCCAGCCGTCCTTTGCCGAGCCGCACCAGCTTGTTTGGGAAGAAGCAGGCAAGCCGCGCTGCGCTTTCACCCGCCGGGGCAATCGCCCCTATGTCGGGCACGAACTCTCCCGCAACCGGATTGTCCCGACGTTCCAGAATGAACGCCGGTATCAATCCCTCGGCCTGACGCTGGCCAGCGATCCCGCCGCCTGCGGGCAGGTGCTTACCTATACCTATGGGATTTGGAGCGGGCCGGTACGCGCGGCCAAAGCCTCCCTCATCGACCTCGGGGCGGTGTGGTCGGCGGAGATACGCAGTAGCCAATGGGTGAACGGCCTCAAGGCCGAGGCCAAGCGCAAGGCGGATGCGCAGGCGCAAGCGCCGAAGCTGTAGCAGGAATGAAGGGGATGATATGGGACTGACTACACTGTGCGGAACCGTCAGCGGCATCCGTCATTCGACTGAAACGCGCGGCACGGTGGGCCGCAATGGCGGCTCCGTGAAAACCGGACAGGTCATCGCGTTTCGGGTGGGCGAGCGCTCCGCGCAAATCAAACTGGCTGATGTGCCGGATATCCGCGATGGGGATGAAGTGACGCTGGCAGGACGCGAGAAGAATGGCGTGTTCAAGGCGCTGGCGCTGCGCAACGACAAGACGCGGGCCGTCTACAGCATCCCGACGACGGTCGGCTATCTGATGGGCGCGACGTTCATCGCGCTCGGCGTGATGACGCTGGTGTTCCTGATCGGCGTCGTGTTCATCGCGGGCGGCGCTTGGACGCTCTACGAGGCGTCCAACTACACGCGGGCGGCGAACATGCTCAGGGCTTGAGTGCTTCCAACCGCGCGCCGATAGAATGCACGCGGTTTTTGCTCCAGCGGTATCGAGGTTCGGGACAAGTCAGAAACCGGTGCGGAGAAGTCTCCCTACCGTCCACCTCCATACGTCCTATTCATCATGCACCCTGCCAGCGGTTTTGCCTGCTGGGCGCAAGCCCGTGCGGGCTCCTTCTCTCCGTTGCGGTCCTTCGGATGCCCCCGGCAATCGCGCTGGCGTCATCGGGGGCATGAAAGGCCGTAGTGGTTGCGGCCTCAAGCAATAGGGAGACAGCCCATGCGCCTCATTGTCGCTTCCGAACTTGAGAACCTGCCGGAAACCGCTCTGCACTCCAAATTCTACCGTGTGCAGCAGGAACTGGCCTTCACCGAGCCCGCCACCACCGAGCGCGCGAATGCGCTGGCCTCGCTGGAAAACATCAACCGCGCGATCATCACGCGCCGCGTCAAAGGGCCGGGCTTTTAAGCCCTGCCCGCAAGAGAAAGCCGCCAGCGGGAAGCCGCTGGCGGTCTTCTCCGTCAATTCGGCTACGGCCCCATAGGCTTGTTGAATTTCCCGCGCAGCGATGGCGGCTTAGGTGATGATGGCGATGCGGGTGTTTGCTGTGCCGACTTCGGCGGCGGTGGAGGTAGGGGTTTCGGTGCAGGCGGCGGAGATGGCTGCCCGAGGAATTTCGACCTGAATCCTGTACGCGCAAGTAGCGCGCGAAGGCCGCGCGCACGGCGGTTTTTCACGCTGCGCTTCTTGGCCGGATTCATGAAACGCGAGAGCACGCGCCGCACGGTCGGTATGAACGTGGGCACAAGCTCGGGCGGGTCTTCAAACCCTTCGCTGTCCTTCGCGGTCGCGCCTGTATCCACCTGTTCCGGCGACGGCGCAGCGTCCAGATGCAGGAAGCGCGACACGGCGGCGGATATCGCGGCCATATCGGGAAGCCAGCCAAATAGCCCTTCGGCGGCGGCTTCGCCCTGCTGACCTGTGGCAACCTTTTTCTTCCTTTTCTTGCGGCCCGGTTCTGGTTGCAGGAAACGCGAGCCGCTTACTTTGCGGGTCTTGGCGGCGGTTCCGCCGCGCGCCCCTCCTGCCGTCGCCGCTCTGCCTCGCGGCGGTCTTCTTCGACCTGCGCGAGCAATCGCGCCGCGCGGGCTGAATCTTCCGCATAGCGGATGCGCTCCCGCGCAAACCCCGCCTGTTGATCGCGTCGCTGCTGTTCGTGGCGTTCTTTCAGTTCCGCGATGTGTTCGGCCCTGTCCTGCCGGAGCAATGTGCGAAGATCGGCGCGCTCGATGGCCTGCCGCTTGTGCAGGTGTTTCCATGCGGTCTCACGCTCAAGGCGTTTCTCCGCACCGCGCCCCGGATTGAGGCGGTTTTGCAGGGCTTCGATATATCCCTCGATACCGGACAATTTTCCATCGCGGATGAAGCGCTCGCGCTCGGCCTGCTGCTGGCGGCGCAGGCCGTCTATCTTTTCCCGCGCTTCAAGAACGAGCACATGCCGGAGCTGGCGCAATTCGGCATGATGCCACTTGGCCAGTTTCTCGGCCTCGGCCTGTTCGCGCGCGGCCAATGCCGCCGCGACGGCGGGGGCGAGTTCCGGTGCGCCGGAATCTTGCTCCTGCGCGTCCGTTATCTCGCCCTGCGTCTCCGGCTCTGGCGCGAGATCTTCGACGGGCGGGCGCTGCATCTCGAATGCGGGCGGCTCGGCATCCTTCTGCCGGTCGCGCTGCTGGGCTTTGGCGTCGCTGGCGGTGGGGAGCGCATCGCGGTCCACATCCGCCATGAAGGCCCGCGCCTCGCCGGCCTTCATTTTGAGTTCGCGGCTCAGGCTGTAAACGCTGCCCTCCGGCCCGACGAGCACGAAGTCCTTGCTGTCGCCCCGCGCCAGCACATAGCCTGTTTCTTCCACGGCGGCCTTGAACGCCATGCCGCTATCACAGGATGATTTGAGCGCCGCGAGCTGCGCGCGCCGCTCTTGGGTGGAAAGGCCGCTGCGTTCGGCCTGTTGATGCTCCGCATGGCTGACATCCGCGCGCGGGAACTCCGGCTGCTTGGCGCGGTCGCGTTTCGCGTGTTTCCCCGGCACATGCTCATGGCCGAACTCGCGTTCCAGTTTGAGGCTGGCGCGCTCATGGGCGAGATAGTTATTGCTATCCGAGCGCATGGTCATGGTTTCGAGGTCGGTGCGGCACCAGACGATATGGATGTGCTGGCGGCCTTTCTTTTCGTGCAGGACGACGGCGCGGGGCTGACCGTCCAGCCCGAGTTCTTGTTCCAGAACCTCCACGGCACGCGCCCATTGCTGGGGCGTCATGTCATAGCGGGCGTCGGGGTCGATATTGACGTGATAGAGTCCCTTCTTGCCGCGCGTGCCCTCCGAGAGGGTTTGCCAGTCGCGGAAGGTCGCGGCCAGGTCATCGATGCCGGAGTGTAGTTCCAGCACCTCCATGCGCTCGTTGGTGTCGGTGCGCTGAAGGTGGGCGGCAAGCTGGCGGGGTCCGGCGCGTGAGCCTCCTTTGATAATCATGCCGCCGCCTCACGGTTTGGGAGGCGGGATGAACTTGGACAATCCCGCAGGCGGGGCGGCCTCCGGCGCTGCCGGTGCCGGGATTGGAGCCGGTGCAGATGTCGAGACCAGCGGCGGTGCCGCCGCTGGGGCGCTATCCGGTTCCTTGCCAAGCGCGCCATAGATGAGGGCGCGAAGGCGCGCGAAGTCGGCCAGCGCTTCGCGCAGGTCCGGCAAGACGGTTTCCGCCTCGCCGCCTGTATGCAGGTAGCGGGCAATCTGGTTCAGATTGCTGCCGGTCTTGCCAAGGTGGCCGAGTATTTGACGCAGCGCAGCACTGTCGGCAGGGATGCGACGCTGCGCGCGGGGACCGGCTTCGCCGATGAGCGCCGCACGGGCGAAGGCGGCGGCGGCCATACCCGCCCTGTCGGCGCGGGCGAGAAACGCCGACTTCTCGTCGGGCGTGACGCGGGCATAGATGGTGGCGGTGCGTTGCCGCCGTTCCGACTTGCGCCGCCCGGAAGGGCTGTGCTCTGAGCCGCTATCGCTCAAGCGCATCTCCTTTCTGCCGGACGTGTCCGGCTGCGGGGTCGAGGGGGTATCCCCCTCCGTCAGGGTGCAGGGGCATGAAAGCCGCCTGCGTGTCGTCCAGAGCGCGCAAGCTCTGGCCGTGGGTGCCGGGACGCGGAAGTCTCCGGCGAGTGGTCGAGGGGTGCGATAACCCCTTGTCTGGTTCCAAGGACGACGTGCCTTGGTGGGTGCCGAGGGCAAAGCCCCGGTCATGGGTCGCAGGGAGCACGAAGGCTCCCCGCACGGGTGCAGGGGTATGAAACCCCTTGCTCTGGAGGGATGCAACGGGAGGGCGAAGCGCCTTCCTTGCCAAGCCAGCGCCTTCAGGCGCGGGGTGTGGACGGTCAGTCCGCACATGGCTTGCACACTCTCCTAAGCCATAACTTAGGATAGCACGGGACGTGCTGGGGTGTGGGGTAGCGAGCGCTTGCGGCAAGGGCGGGTATCGCCGTCTGCATACAATCGTATGCGACTCGCTCAGCGCGTGATGAGCCGCAGGATAGCACGAAGGCGGACGATGCGGCGAAGCTTTCATCGCGCGCCATCCTCTTCAACGCTGCCAGTGCTAAGCACGTCGCGGGCCTCGTTGAGCATTTGCGCGAAACGGGCCGAGCCGCCGGTGTCGGGATGCACCTTCTGCATCAGCCGCTTCCAAGCGGCCCGCACCTCAGCGGCGGTTGCGCCTTCCGAGAGGCCGAGAAGGTCGAGCGCTTCCGCGCGCGTCATTTTGCCGTTGGGTTTTGCGGCGCGCTGGCGCGCGCCGCCGGACTGGCGGCCATTATGGCCGCCGTCCGATTTGCCGCCCCGCACAAAATAAGGGTTGTCGTCGTAGGCTAAGGGCGGTTCCCAATAGAGATGCGGATAGACAGCGGCGAGCGACGCGAAGGCGTCGGGGAGCCGCCAGTAATCCACGGGCCGGACGTAGTGCGGACGGTCGGTAGGGTTCAGGACAATCGCCACGTCGCGCCCCAAGGCCAGCACCTCGTCGGGCATGAGCAGCGGCCTACCGGTCTCCCCGTAATTGACGTTCTCGCTCTGGCCACCGCCACCGGGGCCGAAGTTCTGGCCCTCGCCATGCCCAACCGTCTGCACGGTCACTTTGCCCAAGGTTTCGGAGAGGTAATTGGCGCTCTCAAGGTCGTTGACGTTGCAAAACCATTTGTAAGCGCAGTTGGACAGGATGGTGCCCGCCGCAGCGCCATAGAGGTCTTTGAGCTGGTCGAGGCCCTGCACAATCAGGGTGAAGTCGATGCCGTAGCCCGACATGGTGGCGATATCGCGCGGCAAATCCTCGATGCGTCCCAGCGCCGGAAACTCGTCCATCAAGATCATGCAGCGGTGCGGCGGACGCCCGCCCAGCGGATACCGCTTGAAGGTGTGCATGGCCGCCGTGGTCATGAGCCGCAGCCATGTGCGCTGGGTGTCGATACGGTCGGGCGGGATGACCAGATAGACCGTCACCGCCTCCCGTATCAGGTCGGCCATGTCGAAGGATGATGTGGCGGTGGCGGCCTTTACTTGTGGGTCGGACAGGAACTTGGTGGCCTCCGACAGGTTGGACATGATGCCCGAATAGGTTTCCTGCGCGAGGTCCAGATACGGGCTGACCATCTCCCTTATCGCCCCGCCGAAGGCGCTGCTGGCCGCCATCGGCACCAGAAACCTGTCCGTAAAATCCTTGCGGCTCAGGCTCACAATCTCCCGCGCGCGGGCGAGCGTCTTTTGCTCGCCCGGCTGGTCGGTGATCCACAAGAGCACGGCGGTCAGGACGTTAGCGGCGCTGCCCTGCCAATAGCGGTCTTTGTCGCCGGGGGTCGTTGGACAGACCGCCGCAGCAAGCGCCTGCGCCACCGCGACGGCGTTAGGGTCGTCGCGCACCAGCACGTCCAGCGGATTGAAGGTCGCGGGCGCAAGGCCGCGCTCCTTGAACGTCTCCGCCAGTTCGCCCCACGGGTTGATGACGTGGACGGCGCTATTGAGCGCACCGCGCCGGATGCGCGCTGTGATGGCGGCGTTTTCGCCCTTGGGGTCGATGACAATCGCCGAGCCGCCATAGCGCAAGAGCGTCGGCACGATGACGCGGGTGCCTTTGCCCGTGCGGGTGCGCGCCACAATCAATGTATGGTGTTCCGGCGTCGAGAGCACTGGCGCACCCGTTTGCTGCTCAACGGGGATGGCTGAAAGCTCCGGCGCGCTGCTCTTGCCAAAAAACACGCCCCTGTGGCCGTCGTATGCGTCGGCAAGGCTATTGCGCACGTCCGCATAGCGGGCGGAGCCGTAATTGTCGGACAGGGCGGGTCTTAGCTTCGGTTTGCGCCGTTTGTCCTTCACGAGCCAAATCAGTCCGACAACGCCCACGAGCACGGCCAGCGGGCCGAACAGTCTGGCGAACAGCCTGCCGAGAAGGTCCATGCCCTCTCGGAACAGGCCCACGGCCATATCCTTGGCAATCCCTGCAAGCTCGGTGACGTAGTTCCAAGGCGTCGGCTCTTTGGGCGGGTCGTATTGCGCCCTGAGCGCCGCCATGCGCGCGCGGGCGATGCTGTCAGCGGCGCTGCTCAGCATCAAGTCTTGGCCTGTGCCGATGCCCTGCCATTTCCGGCGCAGGGCGGTTTCCGCTGCTTGCAGTTCTGTGGCGCGGCTGCGCCATGCCGCCGCGTCAATCTCGCCTGCCTTGCGTCGATACTCGCCCTCCGCAAGCTCCACGCGGATATCGGCCAGCAAAGCCGCGTCGCGGTCAAAGACACGCTGCTGCGCGGGCGGCAGCACCAGCCCACGCGGCTCTCCGCCCTGCCGGAATATCGGGTTATCTTTCTGCCAGCTTGGCACGGATTCTTGCGCGGCGGCAGCCAAAGGCAACGCGGCAAGCGCCAGCGATAAGGCGACGGCCCGCAAGGGCTTCGTCGCCGCGAGCATCAGAACGGCCCTCTATCGGCGGGCGGCGTCCCGTTCGCCGCGTCGTCGGTCGGCACGGCCAATTCCGGCGCGCCCTCGGCGGCGCAGAGGGCGTTCCAGAGTGCCGCATAGTGCGGATGGCTTGTCGGGTCGGTTACGATGGTATGCAGTAGATTTTCGAGGTGATTGCTGACGATCTGCGCGAGCAAACGCGACGGCGGCGCGGGATTCCGCCCGACTCGGGCCGAATCGAGTTTCTCGATGTGCGCGAGAAGCGCGAGCAATCCCGGTTGCACCGCCACCGTCACGGGCACGGCGTCACCCGCATCATTCATCGCGGTGGAAAGTACGTCTTCCAAGCTGCATACATCGGTATGCGCGGCGAAGCGGGATTTGAGAGTGGCGAGTTTGGGATGGGGCGGCGCATCGGGCGTATCGCCTGCGCCGCGTTCCCAAGCGCTTAGCGCTTCATCTACTTTTGGTGCGCTCGGCTTGTCCTCCGGCATGTGGCCCCCGTTAGTAAACATACGCCTGTATGTTTGTGCGGAGCGGCAACCCGTCTAGGCACATCTTTGCAATGTCCTGCATCGCGGACAGGGCATTGCAGATGTACTTGCGCACAAACGTCTTTCCCCTTCACAATCTAAAGAGACAGGGGGCGCGTCAAGCTTACCACAGAGAACGCGTAAGCGAAGATGCGCTGGCAATGCCGCGCATGAAAAGCGCCCCCGGATTGGGGGAGACGTGAAATGGTTGTCTTGCGGCACTGATTTCATCGTGGCGGACGTGATCCGCTGGCGCGAGCCGGTCTGGAAACCGCAGCCGCGCCATTCCAAGAAAAGGCCGGTCATCACCGGCCATCGCGTCATAACCGGACAAATCGTCAAGATTGACCGGGGCGGCTGGGTGCATATCGAGGTGACGGCCTGCACGGTCGAGCCTGCGCCGCAATGGCTGCGCCCGCTCTATCCGCTCAAGCGCGGCGAAGCGATCCGCCGCCAGCGCGGCAAAATCGGCCAAGGCAAGGTAGACCGTCTGCATTGGAGCGATGAAACCGCCCGCGCCGCGATTGTCGGCTCGCGGTTTTTGAAGTCGTGAAAGGACGCGGGCTTAATATTTCGTCTCAACGAAAAAGCCGGTACGGCCCGAGCATTGCCCGCCCCATTGGTTCTTATGCGGGTTGAGACTCCCGTCGAAGCGGTCACGGCGGAACTTTTTATTGCAGATCGGACACTGGTAAATATGCACCGGCTTGCCAAACGCCTTGGCCCGCTTGGGTGCTTTGCGTGGCGCGATGCTGCGCGCTCTGGCTACGGATTGACGCGGAGCAGACGATTGTGGTTGTGCAGTTGTTGGCGGAGCCAGAACGGGACCTTGCGGACTCAATTCGACCTGATGGCGCGGCGTAAAGGACGTATTCGTGACGCGCGCACCTTGAATCCGATCCACACGGTAGCTGCGGTGTTCGTTCCGATCGACGCTGTGTGCGTGAAGGATAATGTCACCGCTCTGGGTGCGGCGTAGCGAATATGGCTCGATGCGACGGGTGGAGCCCTGATAATCGAGATCGACCAGCAGGCGGTTGCCCGCGGCGAAACGAATAATCTCCATGATGGATTGTGCCTGGCCCGACACGGGTAAGCGAAGGTCACGCTGACGCAATACAACGTCGCCAGCCCCGACGGCGACGGCTGCGGGGATCACCGGCTCGACATTGCTGTGCAGCCAATCAAAGAAGGCTGGCAGCACCTCCCAAAAGCTCTCGTAAGGTGGCAGAGCCGGAAGCTGGTGGGCGAGCATATTCTCCCACAAATTGGCCAGCTCCCCGCGATGCGGTTCAAGATCGGCCAGTACCGGCACTCCAATTCCCTTGAACTCACATTTTTGACGCAGCACATCGAGCATCACGGCGGAATGTGGCCGCGCCTCGTGGTTCCTGAACAGGTTGACCACATCGTAGAGGTCGCGCGGGCGGGTACGTTCCGCCAAGGCTCTCACTTTCTCGCCGAACAATTCCTCATAGGCATAGGCCAGCACGTCGATGCCTTCAGCCGGGGCGTCGGTATAGGGATGAAATACAGCTACTCGCACAGGAGCCAGCACGACCCGTTCGTCGGCGGTCAGGTCCAGTTTGATGCGAGGAAGATCGCGGGTAGCGACCGGCCCGCGATAACTGATCTTGCCTTGGCAAGATACGGAGCCGCGCGGGTTAGTGTAAATATCGAAGGTTTGCAGATTGGCCGGAATCTCGATGCCCGTCCGCTCGTAAATCCATTCGCCGATCTCGTTGAACGTCTGTGTCAGAAACGCAGCGTCCAGATGTGCAGCATCGGAAAGGGTAAAATCGAGGTCTTCAGAGAAGCGGTAGGTCTCAAAGAAGCACTTTTTCAGGCAGGTTCCGCCTTTAAACAGCCAACTGTCGCGCAAGCTCGGATGGGCGCTGATGCCAGCCAGCATCCAGCCCAGCACATAATCCTTCTCCACGACATGCGGCGTGAGCGACATGCGCGTGGCTGTTTCGAGTATCTCGCGCCGCTCGATCATGCGCGGCCTCGCTGAACCCAGTAGTCGGGAATCCGCAAGCGCCAGCGCGTCACCATGCGGGGACAGTCAAGGCTTGGGTCAATCTTGACATTGCCCTTGGTCAGCCGTGACCTGCATTGCTCGACCAACCATTCGGCGCTTGCGCTATCTTCGGCGAGAAAGCCGAGACGCTTGAATACAGCACCGTTTCCAAGCTGTTCGATATAGGCCAGCAACTGCGTGTCGTTGCGGTCGTTCCGGCGAAGATACTCGGCGAGGCAATCCGCAACATGCTGGATGCCGCCGCCAACGGACGGATCGTCGAGCATATCGACGATGGTGCGCTGCAAGTCGGAAACGAGAACCTTGCTCTGCCCCCGCCAGACCGCCTTCGTTCCGAACAATCGCTCGACTGCGACATGCTTCACGGTAAAGTTTGCCCCGTGGTGCTTTTGAGACTTCTCGCGGATCGGTTTGGCCGTGAAGACCACGATGTCGTTGAAAATCTGCTCGGTCAGGTCCCAATATTCAGCCGCCGTACGGCCCCCGACATATCCCGGCGAGAAGAGGCTCGGGACAAGTACCCACGGGTCATCAAGCACATGCTTGCTGTCCAGTGTGTCGAGCGTCACTGGCACATAGGCTCCACGCCGGACACGGCGGAGCCATCCCTGCTCTGTCCAGCGGGCAAGTGTTTTGGCAGCGGTGGAGCGGTCGAGGTGTAGAAGACGCACGGCGTCATCGACGCTAATGACGTCTCCTGCCCCGCCTACCAGTGCGGTAAGACGCTGACGACCTTCGGGCAGCGAGGATGAATCGGTATATTCCATATGCTGAAATTCCTGATAAACGCGAATTTCTACATAACCATTATATCAAGCCCCTGTTCTGGCGTCCAGTGCATTATAGACGCCGTAATTCTCCGAAAATGCGAACTTCTGCATATTTGATGAACTTTTTGCGACGCGATAACTGCCGTTCCGGATTCGCTAAGTGAGACTTAGGGTTTTCTGCATTCGATAAACTCGATGGCGAGCAGCCATAGCCGCTGCTGGCCGCAAGCGACGGCCAGCGCGCCACAAGGCCGCGCAGCGTCACCCTAAAAAAAAAGAGGGTGAGCTGGCGCGCGGCGGCGGCTTGTTGTTGCCACGCGGGCGACGAGGCTTCTTCGTCGAGCCATGTCCGCACAAGGGCCACCGGCCCGCCCATCGCGGCGACGGCGTGAGCCGTTGTGAAGTGCGAGCGGTAGCCGGTCTCCGTGATCGGGAGCGGAGCGCGCTCGGGCGCGATGGCCTCGATTTCGAGGTGGGCCGTATCGAGGCCGTAGTCATCGGCGAGGCTCAGCCATCGCGGCTCATAGCTGATGGTGATGGTCACGCCGTGCCAGACGGTTTCGTAATGCTCGATGTAGCGCTTGAACGTGCGGCTCATGCGGCACCTCCCTTCACGATGCGAAACTCGTCGCGGCTGTACCCTTCGTCTTCGGTGCGCTGTCCAGCGTCGATCTCCGCCTGAATGTCGGCGAAGAACTCGTCGAGCGCTTCTTGCGCCTGTGCGGCGGTCTCAAAGGTTTCTGGCTCGCTGGAGCCGTCCGGATAATGGACGGTCCAGGTGTTGATCCAGCCATCGCAGATGGTGAGCGTTTGAACCTCGTAGGTCATGCTGCACCGCCTTCCGCCACTTCACCGGCCTTCGGGGGTAGAAGAACGATGCGGCCATCCAAAGGGTAGAGATCGAGCTGGAGCGTGTGGCCGTCGCTGTTCTGGTGCTGCCAAGCGGCTCCGACGCGGGTCCAGAAGGCTTTGCCGCCTTTGGCTTCGCGGACGTGCCAGGCAATCAATGTCGGGGCTTTGGTTTCGGATTTCTTCGTCATGTCTTTTCTCCTTGGTTTGCATTGCCCTTTCGGGCGTGCCCACGGAGAGCCAGGCGCGATGGCGCGGCGTCACACAGGAAAATTGGGGGAACCGGACGCCTGCGGACGGGGGAGCCGAGGCTTCCTGTTGATGGCAGTAGCGCCCGCGCATGGCAGGGGGCTCGAACCTGCCCGATGGGGATGCAAATGACACAAGGGGAAATCAGGGCGGAGCCGGAGCCATAGCGCCGCCCCTTGACGGCACAAGGTCATACCCAAGCGAAAGCATCGCTCGGAGCGTGATGTGAGCCATTGGCTATCCGGTGGCGCGGCCACGGCGTATCGCCGAAACATCGGCTGGGCGGCCTTCCCTCTTCTGCCGCTTCTCCCGAAGGTTGATGCAGGCGGAGGCGTGGTACCCGCTGCCGGTGTGCGGAAGGCATATCATTTAAGGAGCGGAAGTTGATGAACATACTGCGATGGCCGGTTCCCGTTCGGGAACCTGACGGCCAGCGGTCCGCCCTGTTCAGGGCGGACCTTCGCGAAAGCCAGCCAACGAGGCTGCTCAGGCTGGCATAAAATCGCCGTTCGGCGCTTTATTGGATTAGATCGTTTCCCAATCTGCTATGTCAGGCGAAAGGTTCAGGTCGCCAAGGTCGATTCCATTTGATGGGGAGAATGTATGCCCGCCTGCCGCGTCATCTGCGGCGGCGCCGGGAGAATGGTAAGAGCCCAGTTCCTCGCCATTGTAGACGATCATCCATCGTCCATGACTGGGTAAGATAAAGACAGGTCCACGGCGGGAATTATGGCGGAAGCCTCGCAAGGCGATACCTCAAAACTAGAAAGTTGGTGCGGGCGGTCGGACTCGAACCGACACTCCGTGAGGAAAGGGTTTTTGAGACCCTCGTGTCTACCATTTCACCACGCCCGCATGTGGCTGTGCCTATGCGGCGCGGAGGCCGTCACGTCAACCAACTGGACGGCCATTTGACTACAATCAGCAGCCTGCCGTCAATGATCTCGATTAGCGCTTCTTCCTTCGTGTATTGATGGCGGAAGCGTCAATCATGTCCTTAATATGGGAAGCGTAGAATTTTTCAATCATCTCAACGCTGGTTCGGCAATTTTTGGCAACTTGATAAATGTCAGCTCCTTCCATGAGTCGGAAGCTAATATAGGTGTGGCGCAGGCTATACGCCGTGCGCGGATTGCCTTCCCTATCCTCCTTCATGCCGAGTTCGTCGAGGATGGTGTTAAAAAGTTCCCTTTGAATCTTAGGGAAAATAAGATCAGTGGGGCCGAGATTGTGGCGCTTCTTCATCCGCGTGAACGGGAGCACCGCTCCCGGCATAGTCTTGCAATAGCCCACGCCACGTTTGCCACGCACCGCGATATGAAGGATGCGCTCACCCTTGGCGCCTTCGGTGGCGATCTCCACGTCGCGCACCTCAATGCGCTTTGCCTCGTCGGGACGCAGGCCGCTGTTCACCATGAATAGCACATAGTCGTGGAGGTCTTCGCAAGCCGAGCGCCAGCGTTCCTTTTTCGGGTTCTTCGCCCGCTCGCCAGTCGCCTTGTAAAGCTCCTTATACTCCGTCGGAGAGAACCAAGCGCGGTGAGCGATTTTTCCTGAGGTTTTATAGGGTGCGGAAATATCCGGCAGATAGGGCAGCCAGCCATGCCGCTGGGCTGTTTTCAGGACGTGGCGAAGAGTGATGATTTCAGAATGGATGGTCGAACGTGCGGGCCGCTTGGGGTTTCCCTCCCTATCGACCCGCGACGTCATGCGATGGGCGCGGTACTCTTGCACGAGGCCGGGAGTGATTTCCTCCACCATTTTGTCACCGAAAAACGGGAGCAGATGAACGCGAAGGCGGATGCCGTGGCCCTCCACATACTTCGCGTTCCGCTCGCCTTCGGTGATGATGGTATATTCGGCAAGGAACTGCTGCGCCGCTTTTCGGAAGGGCGTGCCTTCTTTAATCTCTCCAGCACGGTATTTTCCCATCAGGCCGAGATACCAGTCCCGCGCCACGTCCTTGGCGCGGGCTAGGCTCTCTTCCTTTGTACTGGTTCGCATCTGCTTGCCCGCGATTGAGCAGGAGCACTGCCAATGCGGGCTGTTTGAACGCATATAGAGTTGGACTTTTCCGTCCAAAAGCTTGTGGCGAGCGGTGGTCGTCATAGCCGGGCACCTCATGAGCGATTTTGTGCTAGCGCTGTGCTAGCCGTTCATCTTTCAATTATGCCATTAAACGACTGTTTTTGCTATGTTTTGTGTCTAACCTATTGATTAGCACATGCTTTTGAGTCCGGCGCGTCTACCAATTTCACCACGCCCGCGCATGGTTGCGGAGGGCCAGATGACAAAAACCGGCCCAGCCGTCCAGCCAAAAATCACCGCGCGGGATCGGAACGGATAATGTCCGCCTCATATTGCGGGAGCGGACCCGGCCCGATAGCCTGTCTTGCGTCTCCAAAGCGGCCCGCTATAAGGGCGGCTTCGTGCAGACATAACACTCCAACGGAAAAGGGCGATCCTTTGACCGAACCGTCTGCCACGTTCCTGCTCTTCGGCGCCACCGGCGATCTGGCGCACCGGATGATCTTTCCCTCGCTCTACAATCTGCTGGCGGACGGGCTGTTGCCCGACGACTTCCTCGTCATCGCGTCGGGCCGTTCCGACATGACGGACGATGCCTTCCGCAAGGACATCCAGGAAAGCCTGCCCCGATTCCTCCCCGCCGACCGTCATGATCCAGCCGTGGCCGACCGGCTCGCCGCGATCATCTGCTATCAGCCGGTGGAGGCGGGCAATGCGGAGCAGTTCGCGGCGCTGGCCGAGCGGCTCGACGGGCGGCTGGAGCGCGGCCTGTCGGTCTATCTGTCGACGCCGCCCTCGCTCTTCGCGCCCACCGCGCAGGGGCTGGCGGAGGCGGGCCTCATCACGTCCAAGACCCGGATCGCCATGGAAAAGCCCATCGGCAAGGACCTCGCCTCCTCGAAGCAGGTCAACGACGCCATCGGCGCGCTGTTCGCGGAGGACCAGATTTTCCGCGTCGACCATTATCTGGGCAAGGAAACGGTCCAGAACCTCCTCGCCCTGCGCTTCGGCAACGTCATGTTCGAACCGCTGTGGAACGCGTCGGCCATCGACCATGTGCAGATCACCGTGGGCGAGACGGTGGGCCTTGAAGGCCGCGTCTCCTATTATGACGGCGTGGGCGCGCTGCGCGACATGGTGCAGAACCATGTGCTCCAGATCCTCTCCATCATCGCGATGGAACCGCCCGCCCGCATGGACCCCACCGCCGTGCGCGACGAGAAGGTGAAGGCGCTCCGTTCGCTCCGCCCGATGACCGCCGAAACCGTCAAGACCCACAGCGTCCGCGGCCAATATACCCCCGGCGCGGTCGGCGGCCAGATCGTCACCGGCTATGCCGACGAACTGGGCAAGTCCTCCGACACCGAAACCTTCGTCGCCTTGAAAGCCCATATCGACAACTGGCGCTGGCAGGGCGTGCCCTTTTACCTCCGCACCGGCAAGCGGATGCCCGCCCGCCAGTCGGAAATCCTGATCCAGTTCAAGCCCGTCCGCCACTCCATCTTCGGCCGCGACGGACAGCATGGGGGCGGGGGTTCGGGTCTGGAACCCAACACCCTCATCATCCGCCTCCAGCCGGAGGAATATATCCGCCTGCTCATCATGAGCAAACGCCCCGGCCTCGAACGGCAGGTCCATCTGGAGGAAGTGTCGCTCGACGTATCCCTCACCGCCGCCTTCGCCGGACAGCGCCGCCGCATCGCCTATGAGCGGCTGCTGCTCGACCTGCTGGCGGGCGACCAGACCCTTTTCGTCCGCCGCGACGAGGTGGAGGCGCAATGGACATGGATCGATTCCATCATCGATGGCTGGAAGGCAGCCGGAATGAAGATTTCCCCCTATGCGTCGGGGAACTGGGGACCGTCTTCGGCCATTGCCCTTATCGAACGCGATGGAGCAAGCTGGCATGACTGACCTCAACCCGGTGATCGCCAGGGTCACCGACCGCATCGTCCGGAGGAGCGCCGCGCGCCGCCGCCAATATCTCGACCTGATCGAGCGGGGCCGCGACGCGGGCACCAACCGCGCGCAACTGTCCTGCGGCAACCTCGCCCACGGATTCGCGGCGAGCGGGGAGGACAAGCCCGTCATCCGCACCGGCGGGTCGATGAACATGGGCATCGTCACCGCCTATAACGACATGCTCTCCGCGCATCAGCCCTATGGCCGCTATCCCGAAGCCATCAAGATCGCCGCCCGCGAAGTCGGCGCGACGGCGCAGGTGGCGGGCGGCGTCCCCGCCATGTGCGACGGCGTGACGCAGGGGCAGGCGGGCATGGACCTGTCGCTCTTTTCCCGCGACACCATCGCGCTCGGCACCGCCGTGGCGCTCAGCCACGCCATGTTCGAAGGCGCGCTGCTGCTCGGCATCTGCGACAAGATCGTGCCCGGCCTCCTGATCGGCGCGCTGCGTTTCGGGCATCTGCCCACGATCCTGATCCCGGCAGGCCCCATGCCGTCCGGCCTCTCCAACAAGGAAAAGGTCCGCATCCGCCAGCTTTATGCGGAAGGAAAGGTCGGCAAGACCGAACTGCTCGAAGCCGAAAGCGCCAGCTATCACGGCGCTGGCACCTGCACCTTCTACGGCACGGCGAACAGCAACCAGATGATGATGGAGGTGATGGGTCTCCACATGCCCGGCGCCGCCTTCGTCAACCCCGGCACGAAGCTGCGCAGCGAACTCACCCGCGCCGCCGTCCACCGGCTCGCCGACATAGGATGGGACGGGAAGGATTATCGTCCGCTCGGCCATTGCATCGATGAAAAGGCCATCGTGAACGCCATCATCGGCCTGATGGCGACAGGCGGCTCCACTAATCACGCCATCCACGTCCCCGCCATGGCGCGAGCCGCCGGGATCAGCGTCGACTGGACCGACTTCGCCGAACTGTCGGAAGCCGTGCCGCTGCTCGCCCGCGTCTATCCCAATGGATCGGGCGACGTGAACGCGTTCGAGGCGGCGGGCGGCATGGCCTATGTCATTCGCGAGCTGCTCGACAACGGGCTGCTGCACCGCGACATCCTGACCGTCGCCCGCGCCGACCTTACCGATTACGGCAAGGAGCCGGTGCTGGAGGATGAGGCGCTCACATGGCGCGAAGTCCCCGCATCCCGCGACGACGCGATGCTCCGGCCCGTCTCCAGTCCCTTCAGCCCGGACGGCGGCATGAAGCTGCTCGCGGGCAATCTCGGCCGCTGCGTCATGAAGGTGAGCGCTGTCGATCCCTCCCGCTGGACCATCGAAGCTCCCGCCGCCGTTTTCCACGATCAGGACGACGTGCTGCGCGCCTTCAAGGCGGGCGAACTGGAACGCGACGTGGTCGTCGTCGTCCGCTTTCAGGGTCCACGCGCCAACGGGATGCCCGAACTCCACAAGCTTACCCCGGCATTGGGCGTGTTGCAGGATCGCGGCTTCAAGGTCGCGCTGCTGACCGACGGCCGCATGTCCGGCGCTTCGGGCAAGGTGCCCGCCGCCATCCACCTTTCGCCCGAAGCCCTGGGCGGCGGCCCCATCGGCAAACTGCGCGACGGCGATCCGGTCCGCGTCTGCGCCCAGACCGGCTCGGTCGAGGCGCTGGTGGACGCCGCCGAATGGGAAGCCCGTCCCGCGCCGCCAGCCCCGCCGCCGCCCTACGACACCGGCCGCGAACTGTTCGCGCTCTTCCGCCAGCACAGCGATCTGGCCGAAGCGGGCGCATCACCCATCCTCGCGGCGATGGAAAGCGAGCTAGGATCATGACCGACATCATCGCAGCCGACATCGGCGGCACCAACGCCCGCTTCGCCCGCGCAACGGTCGACGCGCAGGGCGTCCCAATGCTTGGCAAGGTCCGCAAATACAAGGTCGCTGACTATCCCAGCCTGCAAGCCTGCTGGGCCGCCTTCGCGCAGGAGGAGGGAGGCGACCTCCCCAAAGCCGCCTCCATCGCCTTCGCCACCGCCATCGGCCGCGACGTCATCAAGCTCACCAACAGCAATTGGGTCATCCGCCCCGAGACGCTGGACGATGAACTGGGCCTCGACCAGATGCGCCTCGTCAACGATTTCGAAGCGGTCGCCCACGCCGTCACCCGCCTGCCGCCCGAGAACCTGCCGCTTCTCTTCGGCGAGGACCGGCCTTTCCCCGACGATGGCGGCGTGACGGTGATCGGCCCCGGCACCGGCCTTGGCGTCGCGATGATCGCCTATGACGACGGCGTGCCTCACGTCATGGCGACCGAGGGCGGGCATATGAATTTCGCGCCGCTCGACACGATGGAGGAGAAAATCCTCGACTATCTGCGCGACAAATTCCTGCGCGTGTCGGTCGAGCGGATCGTGTCCGGCCCCGGTCTCAACAATATCTACAAGGCGATGGCGACCATCGGCCATGAACGCATCCTGCTGATGGAGGACCCCGCACTCTGGCAGGCCGCGCTGGACGGAAGCGACCCCTTCGCCCGTACCGCCTTCGACCGTTTCTGCCTTTGCTATGGCGCGGTCGCGGGCGATCTGGCGCTGGCCCACGGCCCCCATGCGGTCGTGCTGGCGGGGGGCCTCACCCAGCGGATGCGCGACCTTCTGCCCCAAAGCGGTTTTCACAGCCGCTTCACCGCCAAGGGCCGTTTCGAAAGCCTCATGAAATCCATTCCCATCCGCCTTGCCCTGCATGACGAGATCGGGCTGTTCGGCGCCGCCGCCGCCTTCCGGGAGAAGAAGTGAAATGCCGCTCGATGTCGCTCAGGTGATGGAACTGGCCCCCGTCATCCCCGTGCTGGTGGTGGAACGGGTGGAGGACGCGCTCCCCATCGCGCAGGCGCTGGTGAAGGGCGGCCTCCCCGCGCTGGAAGTCACCCTGCGCACGCCCGCCGCCCTGGACGTGATCCGCGAAATGGCAAAGGTCGAAGGCGCGGTCGTCGGCGCGGGCACTGTCCTCAACCCGCAGCAACTCGACGCCGCCATGGAAGCAGGCGCGCGCTTCATCGTCAGCCCCGGCCTCACTGAACCTTTGGCCCGGGCCGCCATCGCCGCGAACATCCCGTTCCTCCCCGGCACGGCCACGGCAGGCGACATTATGCGCGGCATGGACTTGGGTCTCACCCACTTCAAATTCTTCCCCGCCGAGACCTCCGGCGGCCTCCCCGCCTTGAAAGCTCTGGCCGCCCCGCTCCACGAAGCCCGCTTCTGCCCCACCGGCGGCATCACGGCGCAAAGCGCCCCCCAATGGCTCGCCGAACCCTTCGTAAAATGCGTGGGCGGAAGCTGGGTCGTGCCGAAAGGCCCGGTCGATCCCGCACGGATCGAGGCACTGGCCCGCGAGGCGGCGAGTCTAGGGAGCAATGCTTCATCAAAATGAGGCGGGTTGCGCGTGCCCGATCCCCAATGACCGGCAGCGGCCAATGGCGGGCATTCTGTTTTCCCCTCCTCTGAAGGGGGAGGACTTATATCCGCTCTCCGCCCAATCCCACCGCATCTTCCCGTTGTTCCCTTTGAAAGATGCCCGCCCCGGCGCCAACGGGATTGCGTTCCGCATATGTTCTGATATGCCTCCTTCATGGCCAAGGCAAAGCGCAAATTCGTCTGTCAGCAATGCGGCGCCGTATCGAGCCGGTGGCAGGGCCAGTGCGACGATTGCGGCGAATGGAACAGCATCGTCGAGGAAGCCGCCGAAACCGTTTTCTCCTCGCGCCACGACCTTCAGACCGGGGGCCGCGCCATCTCCCTCGTCGGTCTCGACAGCGCGGTCCAGCTTCCCGACCGCACCGGCACCGGCATCGCGGAATTCGACCGTGCGCTGGGCGGCGGCATCGTCTCCGGCTCGGCCACGCTGATCGGCGGCGACCCCGGCATCGGCAAGTCCACGCTGCTGCTGCAAGCCGCCGCCCGCATCGCCGCGCGCGGCCTTGCCGTCGCCTATATCAGCGGGGAGGAAGCCGCCGATCAGGTGCGCCTGCGCGCCCGGCGCCTCGGTCTTGGCGACGCTCCCGTGCAGCTTGCCAGCGCCACCTCCGTCCGCGACATCCTCACGACCTTGGGGGAGGGCGAGCCGCCCGCGCTGCTCGTCATCGATTCGATCCAGACGATGCACAGCGACCTGATCGAAGGCGCGCCCGGCACCGTCAGCCAGGTCCGCGCCTCGGCCCAGGAACTCATCCGCTTCGCCAAGCAGCGCGGCACCGCGCTCGTCATGGTCGGCCATGTGACCAAGGACGGCAGCATCGCGGGTCCCCGCGTGCTCGAACATATGGTCGATACCGTCCTGAGCTTCGAGGGCGAGCGCAGCCACCAGTATCGCATCCTGCGCGCGATCAAGAACCGCTTCGGCGGCACGGACGAGATCGGCGTCTTCGCCATGGTCGCCGAAGGGCTGGAGGAAGTCGCCAATCCCTCCGCGCTGTTCCTCACCCATCGCGACGAAAGCGTGACCGGCGCGACGGTCTTCCCCGCATTGGAAGGCACGCGCCCGGTGCTGGTCGAAATACAGGCGCTGGTCGTCCGCCTCTCCAGCGGAGCCACGCCCCGCCGCGCGGTGGTCGGCTGGGACAGCGGGCGGCTCGCCATGATCCTCGCCGTGCTGGAGGCGCGTTGCGGCCTCAGCTTCTCCACCTGCGAAGTCTATCTGAACGTCGCGGGCGGATACCGCCTGTCGGACCCGGCGGCGGATCTCGCCGTCGCCGCCGCGCTCATCTCCGCTTTGACCGAACGTCCCGTCCCCGCCGATGTCGTCCTCTTCGGCGAGATCGCTCTGTCGGGCGAAATCCGCCCGGTCGCCCACGCCCCGCTGCGCCTGCGCGAATCGGCGAAGCTCGGCTTCAATCGTGCATATATTCCGGCCGCCGCCGCGGACGGCGTGAAGGGCATCTCCGTCAGCGGCTATCGCGCCCTGTCGCAGCTTGTTGACCAGATGCTCGGGCGCGGATAGCCAGCCAGGCCATGAACGCCGTCGACATCCTCGTCCTGCTCGCCATCGGCGGCTGCGCCATCTTCGGCCTGTTGCGCGGTTTCGTGCAGGAAACCCTCTCGCTCATCGCCTGGGTGCTGGCGATCTTCGCGATCCGCCTGTTCCATGCCTCGGTCGCGGAGCTGCTGACGCCGCTCATCGGCACGGAAAGCGGCGCGGCCATGCTGGCGCTGCTATTGGTCTTCGGCGTGACCTTCGCGGCGGGCAAGCTCCTCGCCCACGCCATCGGCAAGCGGACGCGCCAGTCGATCCTCGGCCCTGTCGACCGCGTGCTGGGCGGCGGCTTCGGCGCGGTCAAGGGCCTGATCGGCGCGACCTTGCTCTTCCTGGCCTTCAGCCTCGTCTACGACACCGTCTACGGCAGTGGCGCCCGCCGCCCCGACTGGCTCTCCGACGCCCGCACCTATCCCCTCCTCAACGCCAGCGGACAGGCCATCAGCGAATTCGTGGCGGAACAGCGGAAGTAGGGACAGCAAACCGCCCTTCGATACCGCCTCCGCAATCCTCCCGGATCACTTCCCGATATATTTGCCGCTGCCCGATCCGCT
The DNA here is from genome assembly GCF_002355855.1 of Sphingobium cloacae. Lineage (NCBI taxonomy): Bacteria > Pseudomonadati > Pseudomonadota > Alphaproteobacteria > Sphingomonadales > Sphingobiaceae > Sphingobium > Sphingobium cloacae. Next base: position 1,463,577 of record NZ_AP017655.1, on the reverse strand, counting down.
TTCGATCCGCTCCTCATAGCCCGAAAGCGCGGCGAGCACCGTGGGATCGTCGGCATAGCGCATCCGAAGCGCCGCCAGCCGTCCGTCCGTCCCGGTGCACAGTTCCGCTATATTTTCCGCCAGATAGGCGCGCCGGTCCGCGTCATAGGGTTCCTCGCCCCGGAAATGGTCGCAACTGTCGCGCTCGACCATATAGTTCGTCACCTCCTGCGGGAAGGGCGCGACGGGCGCGGTCGATCCCGAAGCCGGGAGGTCGACCGGGCGATAGGGCGGGCGACCGGGGTCGGACAAAGGCTGTTCGTCCGGCATTTTCGCCTGCATGGCGGTTTCGGTCTCGATCGACGACAGCATCTTGTCGGGCGGCAGGTCCCTGGCCTTGGCGGGCAGGGGAGGGCGTGGTCGCGGCGCTTCCGCCAACGGCGGCGGCGCGGAGACGGGCGTCGTGGACACGGCGCTTTCCTGCCGCGCGGGATCGGCGCCGCGCTCTCCGCCCGATGACGAGCAGCCGCCGGCGAAGGCCAGCATCGTCATCGCCATCAGGGTCGCACGAGCGGTCATCCGATCTCCTTCCGCAGGCTGGCGATCAGGTCCGCGACATGCGGCAGCCTTTCCTCCTCCTCGTCCAGGATCGCCAGAAACGCCTCCCGCCTATAGTCGGCGAGCCGTTCGGGCGAAAGGCGGCTTGCTGCGGGCATTGTCGAATTCACGATGTCCAGCAGCCGCTCCACGCCATGCAGCCGCCCCCACAGATAGTCGTTTTCCCGATAGGCGCGGCTGAAGAAAGCGCCGAAACTGTTGAACTCGATCCCCTTGAGCGTCGCCTCCGCGCCGCCCGAGCGGATCGCGGTGCAATCCTCCGGTGAAATGCGGTCCACCTTGATCGGATCATATTCGTCCAGCGATTCCCCCTGGAGCAGCGGCAGGGTGGCGATATCGTAGAAGGGGAAGCCCAGATAAGCGAGCAGCATCGTCCGCCGCTCCTTCTTCGGCAGCGCCGCCAGCGCATCGGCCAGCATCATGTCCGCCGCCTCGTCCCGCGCGCGCAGGTCGCGTTCCCGCGCCAGCGCGGCGAGGGCGGCGGCGGCGTCGGTCGGCACCTCCCGCGCGGCGGCGCGCACGGCTTCCCCATGGAAATCCGCCTGGTCGCATTCGGTATAATGGGCCAGCGCCTGATAGATGGCGTCGCGCAGCTTTTCGACCGCCGCCTCGTCCGCCGCGCTCTCGATCTCCAGCGCCTCGGTCAGGCGCCGCGCCAGGAAACGCAGCCGCCGCACCCGGAACGCCATGTCATGCGTGCGGAAGAACTGCACCGGCGCGGAGGACGGCCCGGCATCCTCGGTCAGCTTGTCCGCCCCGGTCGCGCGCACTTCCGCCCAGACGGCCTGGCGATAGCTTTCGCGCATCATCGGGCTTTCCTCCCCGCTGAGGCAGAACAGCCGCTCCGCCAGCGATTCGACGATGCCCGACAATTTCAGATGCCCATAGGCCGGAAAGGCGAACCCGGCCGAAGCCGCCGCCCGCTGCTGCGCCTTGGCGCGCCAGTTCGACAGGCGCGCCGGGGTCGGCCGGTCGAGGAACAGCATCCCGCCGATGGCGTTCTCGACCTCCGCCTCGATGCCGGGGCGCAGCGCGTGCAATATCCGCATCATGCGGCGGATGCCCGACGAATGGCGGTCGATCGCCTCCAGATTGTCGCGGATCGGCTGTTCGCGCGGAATGTCGCTCAGCGCGCCGAAAATGGTGCGGAAGAAACCGGGAAGCCGCGTGTCGTTGCGTTCCTCCTCCATTTGCTCGCCTTCGCGGTTCAGGCGGATGGAACGATGCCCCGGCTTGGGGTCGATATAGACGAAGCGGCGATCCACCTCCCGCCGGGACGGCCGGTTCCTGAGCGCGCCGATGGCCTGGGCGAAGGGGGCGTTGGCCAGCACCGATCCGTCGATCAGCACCGCATCCTCCGCCACGCCCTGCGCCACATGGCGGGGCAGGGCGCGCGCGAGGAAGGCGTCGCGCGTCGGCCATGCGCGATGGCGATGCTTCAGCACCGCATCCAGCTCCCGCACGGTGAAGGGCGGGAAGGCGCCCGGAAAACTCGCCGTCGCCCGCGCCGCGAAGACCAGTTCCACCGCATCGGCGAAGGGCCGCGCGCCATGCCCTTCCGCGCGGAAGCCGATGGACAGGCGATGTTCCGTCTCGATCACCTGCGGCGGGCTGTTGAGCGTCAGGCTTTGCGGATGGCCCTCGAAATCGGTGACGGTGACGAACAGGTCCAGCGGATGCCCGTCCGGCAGCAGCGAAGGGCCGCGCCCCGTCGCCGCCATCGCGTCGAAGGCATCGAGGATCATGGCGGAGAATATCTCCCCGCCGAAGGGCGGCTCGAACCAGCGCGACCGGATGAAGCGGGACAGTTTCTGCCGCACCTCCTCCCGCGTGTCGGGGGCGACCGTGCGCTCCACCGTGTCGCCGGGCCGCCGCGCCGCCATCCACACCAGCGGCGCCGCCCAGAATTTCGTGATCGCCCGCGCGGGCCGCGCATCGGGGTCCAGCAACTGGTCGACATCGGCATTTTCCAGCCACATGTCGGTCAATGGCTCCAGTGACTGTCCCGTCTCGATCGCCTGCGCCAGGAAGATGCCGTTGATCCCGCCCGCGCTGGCCCCGGCGATGATGTCGGGCATGATGCGCAGCTTGATGCCGCTTTCCCGCGCCATCGCTTCCAGCAGGCGGCGATAGACGGCCTCGGTGCTGCCTTCGGCCGGCGTCCCGTCATGGAAGGACCGGCTCGCCCGCGCCAGCCGCCAGATTTCCTTGCTGATGCCGTGCATGTAGACCGCAAGGCTGATCCCGCCATAGCAGACCAGCGCCAGCCGGAGTTCCTTCTCCCTCATGCCCCATGGATCGCAGAGCGGGCCGGGCTTGTCGAGAGGGCGTCAGCCAATCGCGAACTCCGCCCAGATCGGCAGATGGTCCGACGCCTTGCGCGCCGCCGCGCTTTCATGCACGCCGCTGTCCACCAGTCTCAGCCTGCCGCAATGCATGATCCGGTCCAGCCGCGCCACCGGCCGCCGCGCATGGAAGCTCCGCCCGCACGGCGCGAAGCTGAAATGCCGCGCGAAGTCGGCCAGGCAGCCCCGGTCCGCGCTCCATTCGTTGAGGTCGCCCATCAGCACCGTGGGCATGGCTTCCCCCTGCGCTGCCGCATGGATCATCGCCGAAGCCTGCCGCCGCCGCCACAGGCCCGACAGGTCCAGATGCATCCCGAACACGCGCAGCTTCGCGCCGTCCAGCGTGACTTCCGCCATGGTCGCGCCGCGCGGCTCCAGGCAGGGCAGGTGGATCACGTCATAGGCCGCGACCTGCGTCTCCTTGCGGACGAGGATGGCGTTGCCATGCCACCCCATCGAGTCGGTCTGCACATTGAGCGGCACGGCCTTGTACCCGCTCTGGCTGTCGAGCAGCAGCGGCGGGAGGGCAGCGGATCGAATGCCGAACCGCCGGTCGGCCTCCTGAAGCGCGACGATGTCGGCATCCACTTCATTGATGACGTCGATCACCCGTTCGGGGATTCGGCGGCGGTCGGTGCCGATGGCCTTGCGGATATTGTAGCTTGCGACGCGAATGGACTTCATGATGACCTAATGCGCCAGCGGGCGCCCTGTTTCCAAGAGGGCAATGCGCGAGACCGCCGATTATATCCGGCGATCGGCGGATATCGGCCATTCGAGGACGCTGGTTCATCCGTTCGGGCTGAGCTTGTCGAAGGGCCCGCCGCTGATCGGAGCGAAGTGGCTTCCCTACGGCCGGTCCTGCCCTTCGACTTTGCCCAGGGTGAACGGAATGGGCTCAGGGCGAACGGAATGGAAAAAGCAGGCCGCACGCAAACCGCCCTCGCCGGCCATCAAGCCGGAGCGTCCCGCACATCCGGGTCTAGGCCCCCGCCACCAGGACCTTGTCCGCATAGACCATGCGGTCCGGGCCCAGCAGCCCGACCAGTTGCGGCAGCATGTGCCGCGCCACCGCCAGGCAGCCTTCGCTGCGCCCGCATTTGCCCCATGCGGCGATATGGTCCTCGCTCACATAGTCCGCGCCATGGATGACGATGGCGCGGTTTTCGGCATTGTTGTTGGTCGGGTCCAGCCCGATGAGGCGCATCGCCTGCCCATGCTGGCCGAAATAGATGTCGCCCGTCCGGTAGGCGCCGGACGAACTCGCCAGCGAATTGGGCTCGTTGGAGAAGCTCTGGAGCCAGCCGGAATGTCCGGGGTCCGATCCGCGGCCATGGGCGACCAGATAGGAACTGGACTGCCCGCCGATCAGGTCCACCACATGCAGCCGCAGGTCGCGCGAGGGCGCGTTGAAATCGGCGATGGCGATCCGGTCGCGCAGGGTGAAGGCATGGGCATGGCTGTCCAGCGCCGCCTTCGCCTTTTCCAGCAGCCGCTCATAAGGCTTGCCCGCGAAGGAAACGGCGCGCGGCGCGGCGGGAACCGGCGCGGGAGGCGCATTCCGGGGAGACGGCATTTCCGGCGCGGCGGCCTTGCCGATGCTGTCGGAAAGAAACGATAAGGCCAGTCCGCTCAAAGCGAACTTCGTAAAACTGCGGCGATCCATCGAATCAATATAGCAGAGCGGCGGCCCCGGTCCAAGGCCGCCGCGCTGCGCATCAACCGCTCGTGTTATTCGCTTCGTCGGCGTGATGGTCCGCCTCGGCCTGCGAAGGCAGGCGCGACGTCATGCCCGTGGCGGCGGCGTCGTCCAGCATCTGCTGGTCATCGGACACTTCGGGCGGCGGCGCGGCGGGCGCGCTGTTGGTGAGGTTTTGGCTGACGTTCGGGACGGCATCCGGTTCTTCGATGATGACATTCTCGACCGGCGGTTCGACCAGATTGTTGGTCGCGGGCGCTTCCTCTTCCTTCTTCCCGCAGGCGGAAAGGGCGAGCGCGCCGCAAAGGGCGAAAAGGGCGATCTTGCGCATGGGATCAATCCTTGGATGCAATGGCGGTGGAATGGTCGGCGGTGGGGTCCAGGCGGCGGCTGGACGCCTCGATCTTCTGGGCGAGCAGCTTGTCCCAGCCATAGGGGTCGGACCGGAAGTTCATCACCCCGTCGCTCCCCGCGAAGGCGGTCCAGTAGAGCAGATAGACGGCGACCTCGCTGGGCAGCGACACCCGCTGCGTCTTGCCTTCGTCGATCAGCGACTGGATCTGCCCAGCCAGCTGCGGATCGCCCGCCACCATCATCTCGGCGAGCGGCACCGGCTTTTCGAGGCGGATGCAGCCATGGCTGGCCAGCCGGTCGTAACTCTGGAACTTCGCCCGCGATGGGGTGTCGTGCAGATAGACCGCGAAGGGGTTGTTGAAATCGAACTTCAACCGGCCGAGCGCGCTGTTCGGCCCGGCGGGCTGCACGATCCGCTCGCCGCCGCCCGGCGTGCCGACGATCTTGTATCCCTGCCGGATCAGCGTCGCGCGGCCCTTGGGGAACAACTCCTTCTTCGCGATGGAGGCGGGGACGTTCCAGGGCGGATTGACGACGATCGAATGGATGCTCGACGCCAGCATCGGCGTCTGGTTGTCCGGGCTGCCCGTGACGGCGCGCATCGACTTCACCGGCTGGTCGCCTTCGAACATGGTCAGCACGGCGGCGGCGATGTTCACCTGGACCCGGTTGACGGGCAGGGTGCGCGGCATCCAGCGCCAGCGTTCCATGTTCGCCATGATCGCGGCGATGCGGTCCTCCACCGGCACGTTGAGTTCCGCCAGCGTCCGCGTGCCGAGCTGCCCCGTGGGATTGAGGCCGTAGCGGCGCTGCGCCCGCTGGATGGCGTCCACCAGCTTCTCGTCGGGCGTGACCGCCTTGTCCTCGATGGCGAGCCGCTTGCGGATCGCGTCGGGCGAGGAATCCGCGCTCAGCTTCGGCCAGCCGCCCGTATCGCGGATGCGCTCATAATTGACGAGGCCCTTGCGCAGCCCGTCATAGCCCGACCAGGGCGGCGTCAGCGTGGCGGCCCATTGCGGCAGCCGGTCCTCCGCGATCGCCTTCGCCAGCGACGGGCGCGGGTCGAAGGGCGCGGGGCGCAGCGCCCAGATATTGAGGAAGTCGGCCGTATCGACCCGCCCGGTGCTGAGCGCCCGCGCGCGGTCCAGCGTGGCCGACAGCAGCGCGTCGCCCGACAGCGCGGTTCCCGCCTTGCTCTTCGCCATCAGCCCTTCGGCCGCGCCCCTGCGCAGCCAGTCGTTCAGCCATTTCTCCTGCGCGGACGAGAGCGGCGGCAGCGGAAGGGGCGGCGGCGTCACGATGGCGGGCGGCGCCACGGGCGCGGGCATGACCGGCGGCGCCGACACCGGCGGAGGCAGGATGGACGTGGGCGCGGGCGGTTGCGCGGCAACCGGCATGGCGGCGAGAGTCAGCGCCAAGGCACTGGAAAAAAGGATCGGATGGGGACGGTTCATGCTGGTCCAGATAGCGCAAAGCCTGCCGCGATCAAACTCCGATCGCGTAAAAGAGGATGGGACGAGCCATTGCCCGTTCGCCCTATGTCTTTCGGGCAACGTTCGCGGCCTGGCTCGCCGGTGGCGCTTCGTCAGTGAAGGGTGTCGGCCGCGGGCGAAGCCGCCGTCCTGGGCTCCATCAGCTTCGCGGCGACCAGCCCGGCGACCGCCAGCCCCACGAAATCGCTGAGCGCCTTGTAGAGGATATAACCCCATGGCGCATGGTTGAAGACCGCCTGCCCGACATGCAGCCACAGCGCCCCCGCCAGCGCGAAGAGCAGCACCACGCGCGCCCGGCTTCCGAAATCCGCCGCCGTGAAGCGCAGCGCCAGCGCGATGACGACGCCCACCGCGAGCGCCAGCACGAACCCGCCGATCAGCGCGGAGCCGTCCGTCACCGGAAACCCGCCGCTATTGTAGAAGATCTGCGCGACCGGCCCCTTGCCGAACAGCACGGTGCCCTGCGCGGTCGCGGGGTCGGGCACGATATAGACGCCGGTGCCGGTGGGATTGAGCGCCTGCGCCATGGCGGCCTGGAGATTGGCGCCCGCCTGCGGATCGGCCCTGTGGAAGGCCAGCGCGCCCAGCGGCGTCCCCCAGAAGATGAAGCCGGTGATATACAGGGCGAACCCGCCCAGCAGTCCGCCCAGGATCGTCCGCACCATGATGCCCTCCATCGTCTTTCCACCGAAGCTGAAGCAGAAACGCCGGTGAGGCAATATTTATCCGGAGGCGATGATGGGCGGATTCCAGACACTCGATTTCCGTTCGGGCTGAGCTTGTCGAAGCCCTCCGCCGGACGAAGAGAGGTGCGGGACGGCCTTCGGTAAACTCAGCCTGTCCCCTTCGACTAGCTGTCAAGGCAAGGCAGGGCCGGCAGTCGCCTGAAAAACCGCATCACTCCTTGCGCGCCGCCTTTTCCGCCAGCCCCGACAGTCCCTCGCGCCGTTCCAGTTCATCCAGCACGGAATCGAGCGATACGCCGCAATCGGCCAGCAGCATGAGCCAATGGAACAGCAGGTCGGCGCTTTCGCCGACGATTTCGGCGCTCTCGCCGCTCAGGGCCGCTATGACGGTCTCGACCGCTTCTTCGCCGACCTTCTGCGCGATCTTGCCGCGCCCCTTGGCGGTCAGCTTCGCCACATAGGATTGCGACGGATCGGCGCTCCGCCGCTCCGCGATGGTCTGTTCCAGATGATGAAGGGTCGCGCGCATGGCGCCATCAAGCGCCCGGCACGCGACCCGTCAACCGAAATCCGTGTACGAAGCGCTTATTTGCGCTTGCGGCGGGCGCGGAAGGCGCGGGCGCCGAGCACCGCGATGCCCATGGCGAACAGGCCGAGCTGTTCCGGCTCGGGCACCTGCGTCGCGCCGCCCGACGAACCGCCCGAGCTGCTGTTGCCGCCCGACGAGGAGTGGCCGCCCGAGGACGAACCGCCGCCGCACTTGCCGCCGAACCAGCAGCCGAAGGTCGCATTGGCGGGGGTGGCCGCGCCGACCAGGCCGGCGACGCCAACGGCGAGAAGCAACTTGTTCATCTTCATCCTCTTACTCCCTGTTTCCCAGAACATGATGCAGGAGAGTTAAGCAGGAGCCGTGCCAGAAAGGACCGGGCGGCGCATTTGCGCTGCTCAAAAAGGTTAATGGCCTTCCGGGCACTTTGGTTAATGTAAGATCAGCCGACGCTTTTCCAGCTTTTCAGGCGGATCGCACCGGCACGCCAGCCGCCGCCAGCGCCCGGTGCGCCTGCGCGATCGTATGCTGCCCGAAATGGAAGATGGATGCCGCCAGCACGGCGCTGGCATGGCCCTCGATCACGCCTTCCACCAGATGTTCGAGGGTTCCGACGCCCCCGCTCGCGATCACCGGCACGGATACGGCGTCGGCGATGGCGCGGGTGAGCGCAAGGTCATAGCCCTGTTTCGTGCCGTCCCCGTCCATCGAGGTGACCAGCAATTCTCCCGCGCCCCGTTCCGCCAGCCGCACCGCATGGTCCAGCGCGTCGATCCCGGTCGGCTTGCGCCCGCCATGGGTGAAGATTTCCCACCGGCCCTCACCCACGCGCCGCGCATCGACCGATCCCACGACGCACTGGCTGCCGAAGCGGTCGGCGATCTCCGCCACCACGTCGGGTCGCGCCACGGCGGCGCTGTTCACCGCCACCTTGTCCGCCCCGGCGAGCAGCAGCGCCCGCGCATCCTCCGCGCCGCGCACGCCGCCGCCGACGGTCACGGGCATGAAGCAGACCTCCGCCGTGCGCCGCACCACGTCGAGGATGGTGCCCCGCGCCTCATGGCTGGCGGTGATGTCGAGGAAGCAGAGTTCGTCCGCTCCTGCCGCGTCATAGATTTTCGCCTGCTCGACCGGATCGCCCGCATCGCGCAGGTCGACGAAGTTCACGCCCTTGACCACGCGGCCATGGGCCACGTCGAGGCAGGGGATGACGCGGGTGCGGACGGTCATGCCGCCGCCCGCGCGACCGCCAGCGCGGTCTTGAGGTCCAGCCGCCCGTCATAGAGCGCCCGCCCGGTGATGACGCCCTCGATCCCCTCGTCCGCGTGAAGGCTCAGCACGCGAATATCCGCGATCCCCGCCACGCCGCCGCTGGCGATCACCGGAATGGCGGTCGCCCGCGCCAGGTCGACGGTCGCGTCGATATTGCATCCTTTCAGCAGCCCGTCGCGCCCCACATCGGTGAAGAGCAGGCTCGCCACCCCCGCATCCTCGAACCGCCGGGCGAGGTCGACCACCGGCATGTCGGACTTCTCCGCCCAGCCGTCCGTCGCGACGAAGCCGTCCCGCGCATCCACCGCGACCACGATCCCGCCGGGGAAATCCCGCGCCGCCGCCTTGACGAAGGCCGGGTCTTTGAGCGCCGCCGTCCCGATCACGATCCGCGATACGCCGATGTCGAACCAGCGTTCCACCGCCTCGCGATTGCGGATGCCGCCGCCCAGCTGCACATGGCCGGGGAAGGCCGCGACGATCTTCTCCACCGCCTCGGCATTGACCGCATGGCCCGCGAAGCTGCCGTCGAGGTCCACCACATGCAGATGCTGCGCGCCCGCCTCCGCGAAGAGCAAAGCCTGCGCGGCGGGATCGTCGCCATAAACGGTGGCGCGGTTCATGTCGCCCTCGGCCAGGCGGACGACCTGTCCGCCCTTGAGGTCGATGGCGGGAAAGACGATCAGGCTCAAGGACGCCACTCCAGAAAGCGGGAGAGGAAGGAAAGGCCGTAGCTCTGGCTCTTTTCCGGGTGAAACTGGCAGCCGATGATGGTGTCGCGCGCCACGGCGGCGGCCAGCGGCCCGCCATGGTCGGTGACGGCGGCGACATGCGCCGGATCGTCGGCTTCGAAATGATAGCTGTGCAGGAAATAGGCTTCCCCCGCCTCCAGCAGCGGCGGCGCGCCCCGCAGGATCACGTCGTTCCAGCCCATATGCGGCACCTTGATCGCCGGATCGCGCGGTTCGATCAGCTTGACGGTTCCGGGAATCCAGCCCAGCCCTTCATGCCGCCCGAACTCCTCGCCCGCGCCGGCGAGCAACTGCATCCCCACGCACACGCCCAGAAAGGGCGTCCCGCGCCCGTTGACGGCTTCGTCCATCGCCTCGACCATGCCGGGGATCGCGACCAGCGCGTCGCGGCAGGCCCGGAAAGCGCCCACGCCCGGCAGCACGATCCGGTCGGCCTTCGCCACCGCATCGGCGTCGGCGGTGATCGTCACATCCCGCGCGCCTGCTTTCCGCAGGGCGTTATGGACCGAATGAAGATTGCCCGCGCCATAGTCGATAAGGGCAAGGACCGTCACAGCATCCCCTTGGTCGAAGGGATCGCGTCCGCCTTGCGCGGGTCGATCTCGACCGCCTGCCGCAACGCCCGCGCCAGCCCCTTGAAGCAGCTTTCGACGATATGGTGGTTATTGCCGCCATGGAGATTTTCGACATGCAGCGTGATCCCCGCCGCCTGCGCGAAGCTCTGGAACCAGTGTTCGATCAGCTCGGTGTCCCATTCGCCCAGCCGCTCCACGGTGAAGGGCGCCTTGAACACCAGCCACGGCCGCCCCGAAATGTCGAGCGCCACGCGCGTCAGCGTCTCGTCCATCGGCGCATAGGCGGTGCCGTAGCGGGATATGCCGCGCTTGTCGCCCAGCGCCCTGGCGACCGCCTCGCCGATGGCGATGGCGGTATCCTCGGTCGTGTGATGCTGGTCGACATGCAGGTCGCCCACCGTCTTCACGTCCATGTCGATCAGCGAATGGCGCGACAATTGCTCGATCATATGGTCGAGGAAGCCGATGCCGGTCGAAACGGAATAGACGCCCGTGCCGTCGAGGTTGACGGTGACGTCGATCTGCGTTTCCGCAGTGTTGCGGTGAATCTCGGCCCTGCGCATGGCTGCCCTATAGCGCCTTGCGCGCGCCATGCAATCCGCGCGCGCAGGATGACGCGCGGACTTGACCCGCCGCGCGGCCTCGTTAGGACAGTGCGCCATGAGCGAAGACCTGCCCGACAGCCTGATTCCCTATGACGAGATCGTGCAGGAAGCTTTGCGCGCCGTCGTCGGCCGTGTGCTGGGCGAGGTGGAGCAGACCGGCGGTTTGCCGGGGAATCACCATTTCTATATCACCTTCAAGACGCAGGCGGCCGGAGTCGACATCCCGGCCCGGCTGATCGAGCGTTTTCCCGATGAAATGACCATCGTCCTCCAGAACAAATTCTGGGACTTGAAGGTCAGCGAGGATATGTTCCAGGTCAGCCTGACCTTCAACCAGGTCGCGGCGCACCTCACCATTCCCTTCTCCGCGATCACGGCGTTCGTCGATCCGGCGGTCAATTTCGCGCTCCAGTTCCAGGTGCAGGCCGACGCCGTGCCCGAACCCCATGACGAAGCGGAAAACGACGCGCCCGAGGTGAAGGCCGAAGACGGCTCCAATGTCGTGACGGTGGATTTCGGCAAGAAGAAATAAGCGCCGGTTCCGGGCAGGAGGGGACACTCCTTCCTCTGTTCGGGCTGAGCGAAGTCGAAGCCTGTCCTGAGCTTGCCGAAGAGCCCTCCACTGAGCGAAGTGGCCTCTCTACGGTCGGCCGTGCCCTTCGACTTCGCTCAGGGCGAACGGAATGAGGAAAGCGGACCGTCGCCAATCCACCCATCCTGGACATTTTACCCGCCGATCCACACCTCCACCGGCACCTTGTCCTGGCACAGCGCGACCCGGACCGGCAGATCCTCCGCCGCGCCGCCCGCCAGCGCCCGCTCATAGACCGTCCTCTTCGCCGCCCCGCCGATCTGGAGAAAGATATGGCGGCTATCGAGGATCGCGCTGGCGCTAAGCGTCATGCGCTGATGCGGCGCGGCGGGCGGCGTCACCGCCAGCACCCGCGCCTGCGTGGAAAGTCCCTCCGCCAGTTCCCTGGCCTCCGGGAAAAGCGAGGCGGTATGCCCGTCCTCCCCCATGCCCAGCAGCACGATGTCGAGCGGCCATGGCAGCGCGGCCAAAGCCGCCTCGCAGGCTTCCACCCCCGCATAGGCATCCGCCGCATCATTCTTCATCCCCACGAACCGCGCCTTGGCCGCCTCTCCGGTCAGCAGCGCCTCGCGAACCAGCTTCTCATTGCTGTCGGCCTGATCCGGCGCGACCCATCGTTCGTCCACCAGCGTCACCACCACCTTGCTCCAGTCGAGCGGCAATCCCGCCAGCGCCTCCAGCACCGCCCGCGGCGACCGCCCGCCGGACAAGGCAATGCTGGCCACCCCCCGCGCCACGATGGCCTCGCCCAGCACATCCCCGATCCGTCGCGCCAGATCGCCCGCCGCCTGCGCGCCATCGGCAAAAACATGCTCCATGGGCTTGCTCAAGCGACTTCCTCCGGCAGGGTGCAGGCATCGATCCACCGCGCGCCGGTCAGTTCGGCCAGCCGATCCGGCGTCAGTTCCACCGAAGCCGTCCGCGATCCCGCCGCCGGAAACACCGTCTCGAACGCCCGCAGGGTCACATCGCAATAGACGGGCAGGGGGGATGCGAGGCCGAAGGGACACACGCCCCCCACCGGATGCCCGGTGATCGCCTCCACCTCGTCCGCGCCCAGCATCCGGGGCTTGCCGCCCAGCGCCGCCTTCGCCTTGCCGTTGCTCAGCCGCGCATCGCCCCGCGCCACCACCAGCGCGACCTGATCCCCGATCCGCAGCGAAAGCGTCTTGGCGATCCGCGCCGGTTCGACGCCCAGCGCGGCGGCGGCCTCCACCACCGTCGCCGTGCTCACGCCCTGGTCGATGATCGCCACGTCAGGGGCCAGCGCGGCGAAGAAGGCCCGAACGCTCGCCTCGCTCATGCCCCGCGGATCTCCGACAGCTTGCGTTCCCATGCCAGCGCATGGGTCACGATCTGCTCCAGATCGGCATGGCGCGGCTCCCACGGAAACTCATTCATAATCGCCCGGTTATCGGAAATCAGCGAGTCGGGATCGCCCGCCCGCCGTCCTTCCATCCGCCGCTCGATCTTGATGTTGGTCACGCGATCCACCGCGTCCAGCACCTCCAGCACCGAAAAACCGCGCCCATAACCGCAGTTCAGCAGGTAATTCCGCTCCGGCGCCTTCATCAGCGCCTCCAGCGCCAGCACATGCGCGGCGGCCAGGTCGGTCACATGGATATAGTCGCGCACCCCCGTCCCGTCGGGCGTGTCGAAATCCGTCCCGAACACGCTGACCGCCTCGCGCTTGCCCAGCGCCGCCTCGACCGCCACCTTGATGAGGTGCGTCGCGCCCGCCGTCGATTGCCCGCTACGCCCCTGCGGATCGGCCCCCGCCACGTTGAAATAACGCAGCGCGCAGAAGTTCATCGGATGCGCCGCGCTCACATCGCGTAGCATATATTCGGTCATCAGCTTCGACATGCCATAGGGATTGATCGGCCGCTGCGGCGTCGTCTCCCTGACCGGGCTTTCCTCCGGTATCCCATAGGTCGCCGCCGTCGAGGAGAAGATGAAATGCGGCACGCCCACCCGCACCGCGCTTTCGATCAGGTCGCGGGTCTTGGCGCTGTTGTTATGATAATATTTCAGAGGGTTCTCGACCGACTCTGGCACCACGACCGAACCGGCGAAATGCATGATCGCCCTGACGCCATGGTCCCGCATAGCCGCCTCCACCAGCGGCTGATCGGCAATATCCCCCCGCACCAGAGGCACCCCTTCGGGCACCGCCCAGTCGAACCCGGTGACGAGATTGTCGATCACCACCACGCCATAGCCCGCGTCCTTCAACGCCAGCACCGCATGGCTGCCGATATAGCCGGCCCCGCCCGTCACCAAAACCGTGGGCTTGTCGCTCATAAAAAGAAGGTCCTCCCGGAAATGCTCCGGGAAGACCTAACTCAGGGGAAGGGGGATTGTCAGCCTGTTTATGCCGCAGCGCGGGATGGGGCGGGGCGGTAGAAGGTCGCGCCGCTCGCCGCCATCTCCCGCAACTGCTTCGTGGGGGCAAAGCGGTCGCCATGGGCCGCCGCCAGCCGGTCCAGCACCGCCACGACATGCGCGATGCCGACCGTGTCCATATGGCTGAACGGCCCGCCGGTCCAGGGCGCGAAGCCCCATCCGAAGATCGCGCCGATGTCGCCATCCTCCGGCGTCTCCAGCACGCCCTCTTCGAAGCAGCGCGCGCATTCGATCAACTGCCGATAGAGCAGCCGCTCCTTCACCGCTTCCACGCCGGGCTGATCGGCGGCCAGCGGGAACAGTTCCGCCAGCCCCGGCCAAAGATGCTTCTTGCCGCCTTCGGGATAGTCATACCACCCCTTGGCGCTCTTGCGCCCCAGACGGCCCATCTCGACCATCTGCGCCATCAGTTCGTCGGATCGCTGCGCGACATAGGCGTCGCCCAGTTCCTTCTTCGCGGCGAGCACGATCTTGTTGCCCAGTTCGATGGACACTTCATCGCCCACGGCCAGCGGCCCCACGGGCATCCCCAATTGCCGCCCGCCATTCTCGATCAGCGCCGGGTTGATCCCTTCCGCGACCATCTCCACGCCCTCCTGCACATAGGTGCCGAAGCATCGCGACGTATAGAACCCCCGCGAATCATTGACGACGATGGGCGTCTTCTTGATCTGCGCCACGAAATCCAGCGCCTTGGCGATGGCGGCAGGCCCGGTTTCCTTGCCGAGGATAATCTCCACCAGCGGCATCTTCTCGACCGGCGAGAAGAAGTGGATGCCGATGAAATTCTCCGGCTTGCTCCATGCCTTGGCGAGCTTGGTGATCGGCAAGGTCGAAGTATTGGACCCGAAGATCGTATCCGCGCCCAGCACTTCCTCGACCTTCTTGGTCACCTCCGCCTTGATCGCGACATCCTCGAACACCGCCTCGATCACGAAGTCCGCCCCGGCCAGCGCCGCATAATCGGTCGTCGGCGTCACCCGCGCCAGCGTCTCCGCCATTTTCTCCGGCGTCATGCCCTTGCCCAGCCGCTTTTTAAGCTGCTCCTCAACATGGGCCTTGCCCTTCTCGGCATAAGCGAGGTCGCGGTCGAACAGCACGACCTCCATCCCCGCCTGCGCCGCGACGGTCGCGATCCCCGCGCCCATCATTCCCGCGCCCAGCATGGCGAGCTTCTTCGTCGGCGCCTTGGGCTGATCCTTCGGACGCCGCGCCCCGCGCTCGGCCGCCTGTTTGTTGACGAACAGGCTGCGGACCATGTTGCCCGCCTGCGGATCGGCGGCGACCCTGGCGAAATATTTGCTCTCGACCCTGATCGCCTGGTCGATCGGCAGGATCGCGCCTTCATAGACCGCCGACAGCAGGGCGATGGGCGCATTCATGTTGCGCTGCGTCTGCTTGACCGTCATCGGCACAGCACCCGCCATGGTCTGCACGAAAGCGGGGTTGAACCCGCCCGCGCCGCCGGGGAATTTGAAGCCCTTCACGTCCCAGGGCTGGACCGAAGCGGTCGGGTTCGCCTTCACCCACTCCCGCGCCTTCTCGATTGCCGTGCCCTGCGGCACCACTTCATCGACGACCTTCAGCATCGCGGCTTCCGCGGGCCGGAACAGCTTGCCCTGAAGCATATACAAGAGCGCCGCCTGCACGCCCATCAGGCGCGGCAGACGCTGCGACCCGCCGCCACCGGGGAAAAGCCCGATCAGCACTTCGGGCAGGCCCAGTTGCGTTTTGCTGCTGTCCCCGACCACGCGCCGGTGGCAGGCCAGCGCCAGTTCGAAACCGCCGCCCACGCAGGTGCCCTCGATGGCGCAGGCCACCGGCTTGCCGCAGGTTTCCAGCCGCCGGAAAAGTTGGTTCAGCGTGAACACATTGTCGAAAATGGCGGCGGGGGAGGGGCGCTGCCCTTCCGCGCTCGCCAGCATGGACCCGAAATATTTGAGGTCCATGCCCGCCATGAAGCCGCTGTCCTTGCCCGAAGCGATCACCGCGCCCTTGATCCCTTCTTCCGAAGCGATGCGCGTGATCGCCGCATCCAGATCGGCGATGAAGTCGGGGCCGATGACGTTCATCGACTGCCCCGGCACGTCGATGGTCAGCGTGGCGATACCGTCGCCGTCAATGTCGAAGCGGATGGTGTTCATATCGTCTCTCCTGATTCCGCCTTACAGCCGCTCGATGATCGTGCCCGTGCCCATGCCCGCGCCCACGCACAGGTTGACCAGAGCCGTGCCCTTGCCCGACCGTTCCAGCTCGTCCAGTGCCGTCCCCAGCACCATCGCGCCCGTCGCGCCCAGCGGGTGTCCCATGGCGATCGCGCCGCCATTGACGTTGATCTGGCTGTGGTCGAGCTTCATCGCCTGCATGTAGCGCAGCACCACGGCGGCGAAGGCTTCGTTGAGTTCCCAAAGGTCGATGTCCGCCTCGCTCATCCCGGCGCGCTTCAGCAGCTTGCCCGCGACGAATTCCGGCCCGGTCAGCATGATGAGCGGTTCCGACCCAATGGAGGCCGCCGCCCGGATGCGCGCGCGGGGTTTCAGCCCATATTTCTCGCCCATCGCCTTGCTGCCGACCAGGACGGCCGCCGCGCCGTCCACGATGCCGGAGCTGTTCCCCGCATGGTGGACATGATTGACCTTCTCCAGTTCCGGATAGCGCAGCAGCGCCACCGCGTCGAAGCCCGGCATCTCTTCGCCCAGCGCCGCGAAGCTCGGCTTGAGAGCCGCCAGCGACTGCATGGTCGCATCGGGCCGCATATGCTCGTCATGGTCCAGCACCACGCGCCCGATCACGTCCTTCACCGGCAGGATCGACCTGGCGAAGCGCCCTTCGTCCCATGCCATCTTGGCGCGCCGCTGGCTCTCGACAGAATAGGCGTCCACATCGTCCCGCGAAAAACCGAACTTGGTCGCGATCACGTCCGCCCCGATGCCCTGCGGCGCGAAATAGGTCTTGTAGGCGACGGCCGGGTCCATGGCCCAGGCCCCGCCGTCCGAAGCCATCGGCACGCGGCTCATGGATTCGACGCCGCCCGCGACGACGAAGCCCGCTTCGCCCGACACGATTTTGCCCGCCGCCATGTTGACCGCTTCCAGCCCCGAAGCGCAGAAGCGGTTGATCTGCACCCCCGGCACCGTCTGGTCGTAATCGGCGTTCAGCACCGCGACCCGCGCAATGTCCGCGCCCTGTTCGCCCACCGGCGCGACGCAGCCCAGGATGACATCATCCACATCAGCCGTGTCGATGGCGTTCCGGTCGCGAATGCCCTCCAGCACCTGCGTCGCAAGCTGGATGGGCGTGATCTCGTGCAGCGACCCGTCGGCTTTCCCCTTTCCGCGGGGCGTCCTGACGGCGTCGTAGACATAGGCTTCCATGGATATTCCTCTCCGCTGACCACGGGCTGGGTTGGGCTGGACCGGCATCCGGTTCCGGCGATCGGTCCATGGCGTCGGAGCGAGTCACCTGCCCCGCTTCCTTCCATGCGCCCGGCGCTGGCATGCCGCAGGCACGCCGCGCTCCGGGTCACGGAAATCCGCCATTTTCGTCACGCCGTCTCCTGAATCCCGATCCGGCCTACGGTTCACGCCCCGGAATGTATTTACGTTTACGTAAAGTGCAAGCGGAACATGCCCATCCCCACCCGCCGTAGGGGCAACCGCCCAAGGCAAAACCCGTTCCCTTCGCTACTTCGTTCATGGATTCGCGGTCCACAGCCGAATCGCCGATTTGACGCCCCCGCCATTTTCCGCTTCACCTTGCCCCGTGTCCGAAGCCGATTCCCACCCCGCTCCTTCGCCCCTTTCCGTCCCGATCTTCCGCTCCGTCTGGCTCGCCAGCCTCTCCTCGAACTTCGGCGGCCTGATCCAGTCGGTCGGCGCGGCATGGATCATGACGTCGCTCTCCGGCTCCTCGCTGATGGTGGCGCTGGTGCCCGCCGCGACCACGCTCCCCATCATGCTGCTCTCGCTCTGGGCCGGGGCGATCGCGGACAATCTGGAACGGCGCAAGGTGATGCTGGCCTGCCAGTGCTTCATGCTGCTCGTCTCGGCGATTCTCTCCTTCGCGGCCTGGCGCGACCTGCTGACGCCGTGGAGCCTGCTGGCGCTCACCTTCCTCATCGGTTGCGCGACGGCGGTGAACGGCCCGGCATGGCAGGCGTCCGTGGGCGACATGGTGCCGCGTTCGGTGTTGCCCAATGCGGTGGGGTTCAACGCCATGGGTTTCAATCTGGCGCGCAGCATGGGACCGGCGCTGGGCGGCGTCATCGTCGCAACTGCGGGCGCGGCGGCTGCTTTCCTGACCAACGCGGTCAGCTACATCCCGTTGATCGCGGTCCTGTCGCGCTGGCGGCCGGAAAGGCCGCCACAACTTCTCCCCCGCGAACGGCTCGGCCTCGCGATGCGGGCGGGGGTCCGCTATGTCGCGATGTCGCCCAATATCCAGCTGGTGCTGGTGCGGGCGCTCGCCTTCGGTTTCGGCGCGGCGGCTGTGTCGGCCCTGATGCCCCTCGTCGCGCGGGATGTGCTGGCGGGCAGCGCCCTGACCTTCGGCCTGCTGAGCGGCGCCTTCGGCATCGGCGCGGTGGGCGCGGCGCTTGTCACCAGCAGGTTGCGGGCGCGCTACTCCATCGAGCAGATCGTGCAACTCGGCACCCTTTGCCTGGGGGGCGGCCTTGCGATCATGAGCCTGAGCGGCTGGCTGGCGCTGGCGTTGGCGGGGTATCTGCTTGCCGGGTTCGGCTGGATACTGGCGCTCGCCACCTTCAACGTGTCGGTCCAGATGTCCGCTCCGCGCTGGGTCGTGGCCAGGGCGATCGCGCTCTATCAGATGGTGGTTTTCGGCGCGATGGCGGGGGGAGCCTGGATTTTCGGTTCCATAGCCGAGGCGCATGGCGTGGTGACGGCGCTTCAGGCGGCGGCGGCGGGGCAGGTGCTGACGATGGTCATCGGCCTCGTCCGTCCCTTGCCGCAATCGGGCGACGATAATCTCGATCTCCAGAATCTTTGGCGGGAGCCCGAAACGGCGGTGCCGGTCGAACCGCGCAGCGGTCCGGTGGTGGTGACGATCGAATATCGCATCCCGCCCGGCTCCATCGTGCCCTTCCTGGCGGCCATGGGGGAGCGCCGCCGGATCAGGCGTCGCGATGGCGCGCATGGCTGGTCGTTGATGCGCGACCTGGGCGATCCGGAATTGTGGATCGAGCGTTATCATGTGTCCACCTGGCTCGATTATGTCCGGCACAATCAGCGCCGCACCTTCGCCGATCAGGCCAATAGTGAAGCCATCCGGGCGCTCCATAACGGACCCAACCCGCCTGTCGTCCACCGGATGCTGGAGCGGCAGACCGGATCGCTGCCGTTCAGCCGCGCGCCCGATCCGCGCGAAATGGGCGATCCCATGACCGATCCCACCCGTTCGAGCTGATCATCCTTCGGGGTCGGACTGCCAGTTCGCCAGATCCTCCGGCGTGTCGATATCGCGCAGCAGATTGCCGTGCGTTTCGATCTGCACGCCGTGGCTCAGCAGGACGCGGGCGCCCTGATCGCCGCGCAGCGCCAGCAATTCGGGGAAATGCCGGCGCCCGATGAAGGCGGGCGGGGAGGAGGAGAAGCCGTCGGTGCTGGCGATCACGGACCGGATGTCCGTCGCGGCCATGCAGAGGCGATTATAATGGGTCTGCGGCACGTCGGGCATGTCGGCCAGGCATAGGAGGATACCGCGAACCCGCCGGATCGGCATGACATGCCCTACCGCGCGCACGATGCTGCCGGCAATCCCCTCTTCGGGCTGTTCGTTGACGATGATGGCGTAGCCGCGTCGTTCCAGCTTCCGGTGGATGACCGGGGCTTGCGCGGCGGGACGGACCACGGCGACCAGTTCCGCAAAGGCCATCGAAGCGACCGTCTCCATCGTATGCTGGATGACGGGCTTGCCGCGCAGCGGGGCCATCAGCTTATCCGCCTCGCCGAAGCGGGACGACGGACCGGCCGCCAGCAAGACCGCCGCGATCTGTTCAGTGCGCATGAAAGGCCGGAAAGGAGGGCATGTGCTTGATAAGGCTCCCTGGGGGGTGGATTTGCCATGGGCGGGCTCTTGTGTCCAGCATGCCGGAAAGGGCTGGCCTTCGCCGGGACGAGACGCCATATGCAGGGCCGGAAGCAAGGAGCGGTCTTTTCATGATCTATGATCCCGATGCGGAAACGGTGAGAGAATCCGTCAAGGAATCGGTTCCGGCCGAGGTAGCCGATGCCATCCGCACGCTCATCAAATGGTCGGGCGACGATCCGCGCCGGGAAGGGTTGATGGAGACGCCCGAGCGCGTAGCCAGGGCCTGGCGGGAATATTGCCGCGGCTATGGCGACGATCCGGCTTATCATTTGTCCCGCATCTTTCATGAGGTGGGCGGTTATGACGATGTCGTGCTGCTCAAGGACATTCCGTTCCAGTCGCATTGCGAACATCATATGGCGCCGATCGTCGGCCATGCCCATATCGCCTATCTGCCGGGGGATTATGTCGTGGGTATATCGAAGCTGGCCCGTGTCCTTCATGCCTTTGCCCATCGCCTGCAGGTGCAGGAGCGGCTTACTTCGCAGGTCGCCAACTGCATCTGGGAGCATCTGAAGCCCCAGGGCGTCGCCGTGGTGGTCGAGGCGACGCATGGCTGCATGACCGGCCGTGGCGTGCGGACGCCCGACGTCATCATGAAGACCAGCCGCATGCTGGGCGTCTTCCGCGACGATGTGAAGAGTCGCGAGGAAGTGCTGAAACTCATCGAATCGTGAGCGGGAGCGATCCGATCTACCGTCCGCTGGGACGCGCGCGGCCGGAAGGAGAGGGGCGCGCCGCTCCCCTGGCGGGCAAGCGGCTGGCGCTGGTCACCGGCGGGCACCGGCGGCTGGGCGCGCATATCGCCGCCGCCTTCGCGGGGGAGGGATTCTCGCTCGCCATCCATGGCAGCCACGACACGCGGCTCGATTCCCATCTGGCGCTGGCGCTGGAGCAGAATGGCACCGAGTGGGAAGGCTTCGTCGCCGATTTTTCCGACCCCGAAAGCGCGGAAGAACTGATCGGCCAGGTGGCCGAACGCTTCGGCCGTCCGCCGGACGTGCTGGTGAACGGCGCGGCCCTGTTCGGTCAGGACCGGCTGGGCGACGTGACCGCCGACGATCTGATGCGGCATTATGCCGTCAACTGCGCCGCGCCCGCCCTGCTGACCAAGGCCTTCGCGATGGTGCCCGCCGGCGTGGTCGACCGGTGCATCGTCAATATCCTGGACCAGCGGATCGACCATCCGCATGAGGACCAACTGGCCTACACGCTTTCCAAGCTGGCGCTGGCGGGCCTGACCCGGTTGAGCGCCAGCAATCTGGCGCCCCGGATCAGGGTGAATGCGGTGGCCCCTGGCCTCACCATTCCCACGGCCGATTATGACGAGGCGCAGATCGAGCGGCTGGAAAAGCTCATGCCGCTCGACCGTCTGCCGCAGCCCGAACAGATTGCCCAGGCCGTCCTCTATCTGGCGCAGGCGACCGCGGTGACGGGCCAGACCCTCTATATCGACGCGGGCGCGCATATGCGCGGCTACGACCGGGATTTCATGCATCTGTGCCGTTAATGGCTCAGGGATCGAAGGAGACAGCCATGGCTTATGAAACGATTTTGGTGGAACAACGCGACGCGGTGACACTCATCACGCTCAACCGGCCACAGGCGCTCAATGCGCTCAACAGCCAGGTGCTTGTTGATCTGGGCGCCGCCTTCGCCGCCTTCGATGCCGACCCGTCACAGCATTGCGCCGTCCTGACCGGCAGTGAAAAGGCCTTTGCGGCGGGCGCCGACATCAAGGAAATGGCCGACAAGCTCGCCGCCGACTTCTTCCTGGAGGATTTCTTCTCCGGCTGGCAGTCGAAGGTGGTCGCGACACGCAAGCCGTGGATCGCCGCCGTAGCGGGTTTCGCTTTGGGCGGCGGGTGCGAGCTTGCGATGATGGCCGATTTCATCATCGCGGCGGACACCGCCAGATTCGGCCAGCCCGAAATCAAGCTGGCTGTGGCGCCGGGCATGGGGGGGTCGCAGCGTCTGACCCGCGCGGTCGGCAAGGCCAAGGCGATGGACATGTGCCTGACGGGACGGATGATGGACGCGCAGGAAGCGGAGCGTTCCGGGTTGGTCGCGCGGATCGTTCCGGCGGCGGACCTGCTGGACGACGCCCTGAAAACGGCCGCCGCAATCGCGTCCATGCCGCCGATGGCGGCGATGGTGAACAAGGAAATGGTCAACATCGCCTTCGAAACGGGGCTGGCGCAGGGATTGCTGACCGAACGCCGCCTGTTTCAGATCCTGTCCGCGACGGACGACAGGAAGGAAGGCATGGCCGCCTTCATTGAAAAGCGGCCCGGCGTGTGGAAAGGGCGCTGACAGCCATTCGGCCCGCACGATCGGCCATCGAAGGGCGATCGTGCGGGGCCTGTCATTTTGTCCCATGGACCGGTCACCGGGCGGGTGTTGTGCGGAAACATAATCGACGTGGCCCTGTGTCATGGCTAAGAGGACTCACAACGGTAACGGAGCGGTCGTATTTCGCCCATGCAGCATAAGTCGAAGCGCAGCCGGGCGATCGCCATGCCCCGGAATGAATTTCGCGCCCGGGCCTCCGAATATCTGGACTTTCTCGGCGCCTGGCTGAAAAAGCCCCGCCAGACCGCGTCCGTCGTTCCCAGCAGCCGCTATCTGGCGCGGCTCATGGTGTCGCATATCGATCCGGCGGACGGACGCGTGCTGGAATTGGGCGGCGGCACGGGCGTCTTCACGCGCGCCATATTGGAAACCGGCCTCCCTGCGGCAAAGCTGGAAGTGGTGGAAATCAATCCGGCCTTCGCCAGAGGATTGCGGCGGCACTTCCCCCATGTGACGATTCTGGAAACGCCCGCCCAGATCGTGTCGACCGCCGCCGCCGGAGGGCCCGGCGAATATCAGACGGTCATCAGCGGCCTGCCGCTGCTCGCGATGGACCGCACCCTGCATGTGGACATATTGACGGAAGCCTTCCGCATGCTGCGGCCGGGGGGCGCCTTCATCCAGTTCACCTACTCCATGCGCCCGCCGGTCAATCGCGACATTCTGGACCTGCTCGACCTGGATGTCGTCCGGGTGGGCCAGACGGTCAGGAATTTTCCGCCAGCAACGGTGTTCCGCTTTTTCCGCCGGGGAGAATGAGGGCGGGCTTGCCTGGCGGGACCGGGCGCCTATGTTCCCGGCGAAGCAGAAAGGGCCTTGCCGCATATGGCATCGATCATCACTATTTCCGGCCTGACCAAAAGCTATGCTTCCGGTTTTCAGGCTTTGAAGGGCATCGACCTTTCGATTGAAGAGGGGGAAATTTTCGCTCTGCTCGGCCCGAACGGCGCGGGCAAGACGACCCTCATTTCCATTGTCTGCGGCAATGTGCGGCCGAGCGGCGGGACGGTGACGGTGGCAGGCCACGACATCATCCGCGACTATCGCGGCGCGCGCTCGACTATCGGCCTCGTCCCGCAGGAACTGTCCACCGACCAGTTCGAGCGGGTGATCGACACCGTGGCATTTTCCCGCGGCCTCTTCGGCAAGCCTCGCAACGATGCCTATGTCGAGAAGATATTGCGCGACCTGTCGCTGTGGGACAAGCGCAACAACAAGATATTGGAGCTGTCGGGCGGCATGAAGCGCCGCGTCATGATCGCCAAGGCGCTCAGCCACGAACCGCGCGTCCTGTTCCTGGACGAGCCGACGGCGGGCGTGGACGTGGAATTGCGGCGCGACATGTGGAAGCTGATCGGCGAACTGCGCCAGACCGGCGTCACGATCATCCTCACCACCCACTATATCGAGGAAGCGGAAGAGATGGCGGACCGCGTGGGCGTCATCAACAAGGGCGAGCTGATGCTCGTGGAGGACAAGGATGTCCTCATGCGCAAACTCGGCCAGAAGACGCTGACGATCGCCCTGACGGAGCCGCTTCCCACGGTGCCCGGCGAGTTGGCGGAATGGGGCGTGACGCTGAAGGCCGAAGGGAATGAGATGGAATATCTGTTCGACACGCGCGCCGAGCGCACGGGCGTGTCTTCCCTGCTGCGCAAGCTGGGCGATCTGGGCATCGGCTACAAGGACCTCAACACCCAGCAAAGCAGCCTGGAGGATATTTTCGTCAGCCTCGTGCACCAGGAGCAGGCGGCATGAGCGGCCCCAATCTGCGCGCCATCTGGGCGATCTACAAATTCGAGCTGCATCGCTTCCGCCGCACGCTCATGACCGGACTGCTGGTGCCGGTCATCACGACCTCCCTCTATTTCGTGGTCTTCGGCGGAGCGATAGGTTCGCGCATGACGGAGATCGACGGCATTCCCTATGCCGCCTTCATCGTGCCGGGCCTCATCATGATGTCGATGTTCACGGAAAGCATCTTCAACGCCAGTTTCGGCATCTACATGCCGAAATTCAACGGCACCATCTATGAACTGCTGTCGGCCCCGGTTTCAGCCGCGGAAACGGTCACGGCCTATGTCGGGGCGGCGGCGACCAAGGCGTTCCTCGTCGGCATCGTCATCTTCGTGACCGCGCATCTGTTCGTCGATATTTCCGTCGCCCATCCCATCGCCATGATCGCTTTCATGGCGCTGATCGCGATCAGTTTCTGCCTGTTCGGCTTCATCCTGGGCATATGGGCGCAGAGTTTCGAACAGTTGCAGGTGATCCCGCTGCTGCTCATCATGCCGATGACATTCCTGGGCGGCGCTTTCTATTCGATCCACATGCTGGCGGAGCCGTGGCGGACGATCACCCTGTTCAATCCGATCGTCTATCTGATCTCCGGCTTCCGCTGGACCTTCTTCGGCAGGGGCGATGTCGGGATCGAATTCAGCATCGCCTTCATCGGGGCCATGCTGGCGCTGTGTCTCGCCATCGTTGGATGGGTTTTCCGAACGGGCTACCGGCTCAAGAAATAGGAGCGGGCCGTCGCTTCGTTCCGGAATGGGTCAGGCCGTCGCGCTCTCGGACTGGACGGCGAACAGGGTCACGCCCTTATATTTGCCGTCCGTTTCGTCATAAAGGCCATGCATGGCCTCGAACGGTTCATCCACCACCGCCATGTTGCTGAGGCCGGTCAGCTTGAAGGTGCCCAGCTTCAGTTCGCGCGGGGGGCGGCCGTCCCGGTCCACCGTCACGGCGTCGATGAACATCTCGTCATGACGGGTATAGAGGATGTGAGGCGCCAGCTTCACGACCATCTTGTTATAGGTCACGATCAGGCATTTCTGCTGGGCGATGGCTTGGAGGATTTCGGTCGGCGCTTGCATAATCCGCGATCATTACCGATTCGCAGGCTCTCTTCAATTGTTTTGTGCACCGCGTCATTCTGACGGGGGACATGATGGAAGGAAAAGAGGGCGTGCCCTTCGCTAGCGCGAAAGCAAGCCCAGTTTCTTCCGCATGGCCCAGCGCGCGACCAGCAACGCGGCCACGACGCTGAGGCCGCTGGCAAGGCCGATCCAGATGCCAAGGCCGCCCATATGCATCGGAAAGGCCAGGAAGGTGCCGACGCCGATGCCGATGATCCAGTAGCCCACCAGCGCGAAGATCATCGGGATCTTCGTGTCGCGGATACCGCGCAGCACGCCCGCGCCCACCGCCTGCGTCGCGTCCACCAGCTGGAACAGCGCCGCCACCCCCAGGAAGACGATGGCCAGCGCGACGGTCCGGGCATTGGCCGGGTCTTGCGTATCGAGGAAGATCGCGATCAGCCATCGCGGAAAGAGGATCAGGGACGCGGCGGCGGCACAGGCGAATGCGATGCCGATCATCAGCGAAAGCCAGCCTGAACGCCCGACGCCGTCTTTGTCCCCGCGCCCATGGGCAAGGCCCACCCGCACCGTGGCCGCCTGCCCAATGCCCAAGGGCACCATGAACAGCAGCGATATGATCTGGATGGAGACGGCATGGGCCGCCAGCGGCTCCTTGCCGATCAGGCCCATGAGCAGCGCCGAGGCATTGAACACCGCGCTTTCCAGCCCCAGCATGACCGCGATCGGCAAGCCCAGCCGCCATATGGCGCGCAGTCTTTCGCTGTCCCTTCGCCAGAAGCGGCCGAGCAGCCGGTATCGGCGGAATCCCCGGTCATACATAATGACGAACAACAGGGTGAAGAACAGGAAGGAGGAGGAGAGGGTGCTCGCCAGCCCCGCGCCCGCTATGCCCAGCGCGGGCAAACCCAGATGGCCGAAGATCAACACCCATCCGACCAGCACGTTGAACGGGATCGCGCAGAGCATGACGATGACCGCCCATGACGGCCGCTCAAGCGCCGAAATGAAATTGCGGAGCGTGGAAAAGCCCAGAAAGGGCAGAAGCGCCCATTGCAGTCCATGCATCAACTCACCGGCCTTGCGGGCCAGATGGGCATCCTGTCCCATGGCGAGCAGGATCGCTTCGCATTGCCACAGGACGAGCCAGGCCGGGATGGCGAAGATCAGGGCGGCGCGCAGCGTCTGATGCACCGTGCGCCGCACGTCCCGCACTGAATGGCGGCGGCGTCCCCGTTCCTCCGCGATTAGCGGAGCGGCGGCGGTGACCAGTCCCATGCCGAAGATCAGCATGGCCGCGAACAGGTTGATCGCCAGCGCGCCGGCCGCCACCGCATCGGTCCCCAGCCAGCCGAGCAGCAGCAGGTCGGTGGCCGCAATCGCCGACCATGCGATATTGCCCGCTATCATGGGCAGGGCGAGCGTCAGCAGGGCGCGCGCCTCGGAACGCCATGGATGGCCCATGCTCCGCGCTTCAATGTTTCCGGGGGATGAGGTGCAGCACGCCGACGATGATCGCTCCGATCGCCAGCCCCAGTATGCCGGAGCCGATGGCGCTCACCACCCATTCGACGACCGATCCCATGGCGGGCAGGGCGTGGGCCGCGCTCTTGGCCATATGATGGATGGCGTCAGGGATCATGTCCCAGTGAAATTCGTGCAGTCCATGCACGATCAGGCCGCCGCCGACCCAGAGCATCGCGGCGGTGCCCACGACGCTCAATATCTTCATCAGCACCGGCATGGCGTGGACCAGTCCGCGTCCCACGCCGCGCGCGAGGGCGGAGGATCGCTTCGCCAGGTGAAGGCCGATATCGTCCATCTTCACGATAAGGCCCACCACGCCATAGACGCCTGCGGTGATCAGGATCGCCACGATCACGAGGATGATGGCCTGTTCCCACAGCGGCTCGCTGGCGACCGTGCCGAGCGCGATCGCCATGATCTCGCCGGAAAGGATGAAGTCGGTTCGGATCGCGCCCGAAACCTTCTGGTTCTCCAACTCCGCCGAACTGTGCGTGGCGAGCGCTTCGTCCGCGACGTCATGACCGTTGCCGATCGCTTCCAGCAGCTTCTCCGCTGCCTCGAAACAGAGGAACGCGCCGCCTGCCATCAGGAGCGGCGGCAGCAGCCACGGGGCGAGCGCGCTCAGGACGAGCGCGGCGGGAAGAAGGAACAGCAGCTTGTTGCGGAGCGAGCCCTTGGCGATCTTCCAGATGATCGGAAGCTCGCGGTCGGGGGTAAGGCCCATGACATAGCGTGGCGTAACCGCCGTGTCGTCGATCACGACGCCAGCGGCCTTGCTCCCGGCCTTGCCCGCCGCCGCCGCCACATCGTCCAGCGATGTGGCCGTCAGCTTGGCTATGCCCGCCACATCATCCAGCAGCGCGATCAGACCCGAAGGCATGGATTTTTCAGCTTTCCCCTGTTGGAAAGCCGGTTGCCGGCTTTCCTGCCTTTCGGGTCATAGAAGGGTCGCGCGCGCCGGGCAATGCGGCAAGACGGATTCAGGCCACGCCGCGGAAATTGGCGGGCGGATCGCTCGCGGGGAAGGATTCGTCCGACTGTTCGTCCACCAGATCCCAATCCTTCTCATCCACATGCTGTTCGGCGGGGCCGGCATCGCGGATGACGCCCGAAGATCCTGCGGCGCCCCGGTCGTCATCGCCGTCCTTCGCTCTCCAGTCGTGCCAGCTTTTCCAGGCCACGGTGCCCAGGCCAGTCAGGAACGCCAGTTTCAACAATGTCTTCATCATTTCTTCTCCCGCGATTCCTGAAGATGTATCCAGTCTGCCGGATCGCCGCCGACAGCCTTTTCCGGCAGGGTAAACTCGCCTTCCTCATCGGCTCCGACGGGCAATTCCTCCTGCGCCTTCGCTTGGGCAGGGACAACCTGCCAGCGCTGACGCAGGGCCGCGTCGATCATGGAACGCCATATGTCGCCACGGCCTGCCTGCGTCATGACCTCGTCCGGATCCTTCAGGATGGCGAGGATGCTCGTCGCCTCCTCCAGCCGGCTGGCCCATTCATCGGGCCGATCGGCGGAAAGGTGGCGAGCCAGGCGTTCGATGAGGGCGCATTGCTCCATGGCAAGGGGAACGCCCCTGCCCGGCTCCTGTTCCGGCTATTTCATAACGCCCCTGCAGCGATGGCAACCGACGCGGTCCTGATCGGTTCCCATGGGGTCGGGGCTGGCAGGAGAAAGACGATGCCTCAAGGCGACAAGAGCAGCTACACGGACAAGCAGAAGCGCAAGGCCGAGCATATCGAGGAAGGATATGAGGATCGCGGCGTATCCCACAAGGAAGCGGAACGGCGCGCCTGGGCCACGGTGAACAAGGAATCGGGCGGCGGCAAGAAATCCGGATCGGGACGCGGAAAGCCCGAAAGCCATGCCTCATCCCGTAAGGGCGGCCGCAAGGGCGGAGCCGCGTCGTCGCAACGTTCTGCCGCTGACCGCTCGGCCGCGGCGAAGAAGGGATGGGAGACACGACGCAAGCGGGCGCATGGATGAGCCGCGCGCAAACAAAAAAAGCCGCCCGGTGAAGGGCGGCTTTCTTTTCGATCCTGTCTGAGGGCTCAGGCTTCTGCGGCCGGAGCCTCTTCCGTCTCTTCCGTTTCTGTGGCGATTTCGCCCGGTTCGGCGTTCGGATCGTAATCTTCGGTGAAGCCGCTCTCGTCCTTTTCGAACAGGTCGGCCATCACGTCGACGCCCTGCGCCTGCAATTCGGCCTCTTCCGGCGAGCGGGCGACGTTCACCGAAATGGCGACGGCGACTTCGGGGTGCAGCGCGACCTTGACGTCGAACACGCCCAGCGTCTTGATCGGGCGCTCCAGAACCACCATCGCCTTGCTCACGTTGGTGACGCCATCGGCATGCAGCGCGTCCACGATGTCGCGGACGGCGACCGAACCGTAGAGGTGGCCGGCGTTGGACGACTGGCGGATCAGGACGATCTGCTTGCCGTTGACGCCTTCGGCGGCTTTTTCGGCATCCGAGCGGCGGGCCGCATTGTCGGCTTCGATCTTCGCGCGGTTGGCTTCGAAGACCTTTTTGTTGGCGGCGTTGGAACGCAGAGCCTTCTTGTTGGGCAGCAGGAAGTTACGGGCATAGCCGTCCTTCACGGTGACCACGTCGCCGATGGCGCCCAGCTTCTCGATCCGTTCGAGGAGAATGATTTCCATGGAGATTACTCCCTCACTTCACGATGTAGGGCAGCAGGCCCAGATGACGGGCGCGCTTGATGGCCTGGGCCAGCTCGCGCTGCTTCTTGGCGGACACCGCGGTGATGCGGCTGGGGACGATCTTGCCGCGCTCGGACACAAAGCCCTGCAGCAGACGGACGTCCTTGTAATCGATCTTCGGCGCATCCTTGGCGGCGAAAGGGCAGCTCTTGCGGCGGCGGAAAAACGGGCGTGCCATGTTTCAGATCTCCTTATTCGCCAGCGGTTTCTTCGCGGTCGCGGCGCGGGCCACGATCTTCGCGGGGACCGCGATCGCCACGATCGCCGCGCGGGCCGCGATCGCCACGCTCGGAGCGTTCCTGCTTGCGCATCATCACGGACGGGCCGGTTTCCAGCTCGTCGACCTTGATGGTCATGTAGCGGATCACGTCTTCGTTGATCTGGGTCTGGCGCTCCAGTTCCGCGACGACGCCGGCGGGGGCGTCGATGTTGAGCATCACATAGTGCGCCTTGCGGTTCTTGGCGATCTTGTACGCGAGCGAACGCAGGCCCCAGGTTTCGACCTTGGTCACCTTGCCCTGCATATCCTCGACGATCTTGGTGGCGGTTTCCGCCAGCGCGTCCACCTGCGCCTGTGCCAGGTCCTGGCGCGCAAGGAACACATGCTCGTAAAGAGCCATGGGTATTGCCTCATCTGTTGGCCGATCGCTGACGTCCACCCCATGTGGAACGCCCCTCCGGCTGTCGTCTTAAGCATTGAAACGCGTGGGGCCGAGTCACCCCGGTCCCGTGCGAAGGCGCGCCTATGACGGAAATGCCGGTGAAAGGCAAGGGACAGTTGGCTTGCGGCCTGTCTCCGCGTAGTTCTTCGTCGAACGCAGCGGGAAGGGGGAGAAATATGGCGGTCGGCATTGCGGCATTATCGCTCATCTTGCTGATGCTGGCGGCCTATCGCGGGATGAGCGTCATATTGATGGCGCCGCTGCTGGCGATGCTGGCGGTGTTCCTGACCGATCCGTCCGCCGTCCCCGCCGCCTTTTCCGGGCTGTTCATGGAGAAGGTGGCAAGTTTCCTGAAGCTTTATTTCCCGGTTTTCCTGCTGGGCGCGCTGTTCGGCAAGCTGATCGAGATTTCCGGCTTCTCCCGCTCCATCGTGACGGCGGTGATCGGCTTCGTGGGCGCGGAAAGGGCGATCCCCGCGATCATGCTGGTGACGGCGCTGCTGACCTATGGCGGCGTGTCGGTCTTCGTCGCGGTGTTCGCCGTCTATCCCTTCGCGGCGGAGATGTTCCGGCGCGCCGGCATCCCCAAGCGGCTGGTGCCCGCGACGATCGGCCTGGGCGCGATCACCTTCACCATGGACGCCATGCCGGGCACGCCGCAGATCCAGAATATCATTCCCACCAGCTTCTTCGGCACGACGACATGGGCCGCGCCGGTGCTGGGGCTGATCGGATCGGCCTGCATCATGGGGATGGGGCTGGCCTATCTGGGTTGGCGGCGGCGCGTGCTGATGGCGGCGGGAGAGGGCTATGGCGCGCCCGAAACGCTGGTCAACGAGCCCGAGCCGGTCGCGGATGAAGAGCGCACGCCCGCCATCATCGCCATCCTGCCCCTGCTGGTCGTGGGTTTCGGCAATCTGGCGCTGACCGTCTTGATCCCCCGGATCTGGACCGAAGAGGAGGTCAGCCTGTCCATGGCTGGCCTCGCCGAGCCGGTGTCGGTCAAGGTCGCGCAGATGGCCGCGCTCTGGGCGGTGGAGGGCGCCTTGCTGCTGGGCATCGCGACCATCCTGCTCTTTGCTTTCCGAACCGTGGCGAAGCGTTTCGCCGATGGATCGAAAGCGGCGGTGGGCGGCGCTTTGCTGGCGGGAATGAATACGGCGGTCGAATATGGCTTCGGCGCGGTGATCGCGGCCTTGCCGGGCTTCCTGATCGTGAAGGAGGCGCTGAAATCCGTGCCGAATCCGCTCATCAACGAAGCGATCACCGTCACGTCGCTGGCCGGGATCACCGGATCGGCTTCGGGCGGGCTGTCGATCGCGCTGGCGGCCATGGCGGATCAGTTCATCGCGGCGGGCGATGCGGCCGGCATCCCCAGGGAGGTGCTGCATCGCGTCGCTTCCATGGCTTCGGGCGGGATGGACAGCCTGCCGCATAATGGGGCGATCATCACCTTGCTGGCGGTGACGGGATTGACGCATCGGCAGGCTTACAAGGATATCTTCGCGTTGACGATCATCAAGACGCTCACGGTCTTCATCGTGATCGCCGTCTATTATCTGACCGGCCTCGTATAAACGCGAAACGCCCCGGCAAGGTCACCTGCCGGGGCGCCGCCCACCGCTCGGGCGAGTTGCTTAGCGCAGGGCGCCGCCGATCACCGCGCCGATGATGCCGCTGGTGATCGCGATCAGCACGGCGTCATTGCCGGACCGCACCCACTGATAACCGCGCGGCGGGGCCGAAAGGCGATAGTCGCGATAGTTGTTCACGACCCGATAATGGGCTGCGTGGCGACGGTCGAACCGCTGGCCTTTCGTCCAGTGACGATAATTGTTGCGATAGGCCTGCTTGCGGACGACCGTCTTCTGCCGGACCATGGTGCGTCCGTGCGGGCCCTGCTTCACCACGCGAACGGTTTCGCGATGGGGAGCAGCCTGCGCCTGCGCGGCGACCATCGGGCTGGCGATCATCGTGGTGGCGGCAAGGGCCATCAGGAACTTCTTCATCATCGTTATTGCTCCTTCTTCGATCTCTGGCGCCTTCCGGGGCGTCGAACACAGAATTAGGAGGCGATTGTCGCAAGGATGTGCCGGGTAGAGAGAATTGTGTCGGAAATTGTATCGGTGCGCGGTTTAATCTGAACGGCTGTTCATGGAACGATTCGAGGAGCGGTGTTCGGAAGAGGCGCGGAGCCGGTCCATGCTCCCCTATTCGTGCCGCAGCGCGTCGATGGGATTGAGCGCCGCGGCCCGCCGCGCCGGGAAATAGCCGAACACCACCCCGATCGCGGCCGAGAACAGGAAGGCGATGAGGTTCACCTTCACGTCGAAGATGAAGGGCACCTGCATCAGCGGCGCGATGGCGACGGACGCGATGAGCGCCAGGAACAGGCCGATCAGCCCGCCCAGGCAGGACAGCACGATGGCCTCCACCAGAAACTGCATGAGAACTTCCCGCGCCACCGCCCCGATGGCGAGGCGGATGCCGATTTCCCGCGTCCGCTCCGTCACGGACACCAGCATGATGTTCATGATGCCGATCCCGCCGACCAGCAGGGAAATCGCCGCCACCGCGGCCACGATCTGAGTCAATATGGTGGTGGTGCCGGTCAGCGTGTCGGAAATCTGCTTGGTGTCGAATACGTTGAAATTGTCCTGATCGCCCGCCTTCACCTTGCGCCGTTCGCGCATCAGTTCCTCAAGGCTGCTCTGCACGGCGGAGGTGTCATAGGCGTCGTCCACCGCGACCATGATCTGGCTGATGTCGCGGTCGCCGGTGAAGCGGCGCTGCACGAACTTGATCGGCATGACGACCACGTCGTCCTGATCGCCGAAGCCGCCTTGCCCGCGCGTGGTGAGGACGCCGATCACCTGACAGGACACGCCCTTGATCCGCATCCGCTTGCCGATGGGGTCGTTGCCCTGGAAGAGGTTGGTGCGGACGGTGTTGCCAATGATGCAGACGGGTTTTCCGGCCTCCTCCTCCTCCGTCATGAACAGGCGGCCCGTTTCGGCTTTCCAGTTCTGCACCTCGAAATAGGCGGCGGTGGTGCCATAGACGGTGGTGGACCAGTTGCTGCCTTCGTAAATGGCCGTGCTGCCGCTCGATTGCACCAGCGGAGCGACCGCGCGAACGCCGGTGAGCTGGTTTTCGATGGCCGTCAGGTCCTGCGGCTTGAAATCGGGCGGACGGGGACCACCGCCGCCGCGCCCGAAGCCTTGTCCGGGGCGCAGTTGCAGCACATTGGCGCCCAGCGAACTGATCTGTTCCCGCACGGCGGCGGTGGCGCCGTTGCCCAGCGTCACCATGGTCACGACCGCCGCGACGCCGATGATGATGCCCAGCGTCGTCAGAAACGAGCGCAGCTTGTGCCGGTTGATCGCGCGGAAGGCGAGGATGACGGTGGTGCCTAGCATGGATATGCAAACCTCAAATCCGTTCGGGCTGAGCTTGTCGAAGCCTGTCCTGAGTGCCGCCGCGGACGGCGTTGAAGGGGCCTTGGCCGTGCCTTCGCTTCGCTCAGACTTGCCCTTCGACTTCGCTCAGGGCGAACGGTGGTCGGGAACATCGTCAAACCCTCGCCCCTTCCTCGATCCGTTCGACAAGCCCGTCCTTGAAATGGACGATGGTGTGGGCGAAGGCGGCCATGTCCGGCTCATGCGTGACCATGATGACGGTGATGCCGCTGTTGCGGTTGAGGTCGGTCAGCAGTTCCATGATCTCCACCGACCGTTCCGAATCGAGATTGCCGGTCGGCTCGTCCGCCAGCAGCACGGCGGGCTGCGTCACGATGGCACGGGCGATGGCGACGCGCTGCTGCTGGCCGCCGGAAAGCTCTGCGGGCGTGTGATCCCACCATTCCTTGAGGCCCACCTTCTCCAGCGCGGCCATGCCCGCGTCATAGCGCATCTTCTTGTCCTCGCCCCGGTAGAGCAGGGGCAGTTCCACATTCTCCAGCGCGCTGGTGCGGGCGAGCAGGTTGAAGCCCTGGAACACGAAGCCCAGATACCGGCGGCGCAGCAGGGCGCGCTGGTCGCGGTCCAGTTGCTCCACATGGCGGCCCTTGAACAGGAACTCGCCCGCCGTCGGCACGTCGAGGCAGCCCAATATGTTCATCGTCGTCGACTTGCCGGAGCCGGACGGGCCCATGACGGCGACGAAATCGCCTTCCTTTATGTCGAGGTCGATGCCCTTGAGCGCCTGAAACGCGGTCGGGCCGGAGCCGAACGTCTTGGTGATGCCGCGCAGCGATATGATCGGCGCGGAGGGGGGCGGGGAAGCCATGGCGTCAGGTTCCGTTCGTCCGGCCCGTGCCGCGCGGTTCGTTGCGTTGGCCCTGCGGCGCGGGGGTGGGAGCGACCGGCGCGGTTTCCGGCGGCGAGTCGCCCGAATTGCCGAGCTTGCCGACAGTGGCGGGGCTGCCGTCCGCCGCCTTGTTGCGCGGGCCCGCCTTGCGGCCGCCGCCATTTTGGTCGGCCTTCTGGTCCTCGGCGGGCTGTTGCTGCCCGGCGGCCAGCTGGCCGGTGATGACCCGCATTCCGGCTTTCAGGTCGCCGCCGATGATGGCCGTGCGCGCGCCGTCGCTCGCGCCCACCGTGACCTGCACGGCTTTGGGCTCGCCATTTTCGTCCTGCACATAGACGGTCTGGCTGCTGCCCGCGCCGAAGCTGACCTGCCGGGCGTTGCCGCGGCGGAAGCGGCGGGGGCCGGGCACGATCTGGCTGGTGA
Source organism: Sphingobium cloacae (assembly GCF_002355855.1). Classification (NCBI taxonomy): domain Bacteria; kingdom Pseudomonadati; phylum Pseudomonadota; class Alphaproteobacteria; order Sphingomonadales; family Sphingobiaceae; genus Sphingobium; species Sphingobium cloacae. The sequence goes on along the minus strand of NZ_AP017655.1, from coordinate 1,428,677 downwards.
TGCCGCCGCCCTGGCCGGCATCCGTGATGGGCTTGAAGCGCAGCGCGGCGTTGGGGACGAGCAGCACGTCACGCAGTTCCTGCGTCACGATGTCCGCCGTCGCCGTCATGCCGGGGCGCAGGGTTTCGTCCTGATTGTCGACCGAAAGCACGGCGGTATAGGCCACCACGGTGCCTGCCGTGCTGCTGGACGTGCTGCTGGACGAGGAGGAGGATGAGGAACTGCTGGAGCTGTTCGACCCCACATTCACCCGCGTGACCTTGGCCGGGAAGGTCCGGCCGGGGAAGGCGTCCACGGAGAAATTGGCGCTCTGGCCTTCCTTCACCTGCCCGACATCGGCCTCGTCGACGGAGACTTCGACCTCCATCTTGGTCAAGTCCTCGGCGATGGTGAAGAGGACCGGCGCGTTGAGGGACGCCGCCACCGTCTGCCCCGGCTCTATGTCGCGGGAGAGGACGACGCCGGTCACCGGCGACACGATCTGGGCGATGGAAAGATTGGTCTGCGCGGTCGAAAGCTGGGCCTGCGACACGCGGACCTGCGCCTGCGCGGAATTGAGGTTGGCGAGGGCCGACTGATAATCGGCGCGGGCCGCGTCCAGTTCCGTCTTGGCGGGGACGCGCCCGCCCGACAGGTTGAACACGTTGAGCTGCCGGTCCAGCGTCGCCTTGGCGAGGGCAAGCTGCGCCTGCGCCTGCGACACGCTGGCCTGCGAGGAGGAAACCTGCGCCCGGTTCTGGTTGATGGTGTCGACCAGACGGCGGGTGTCGAGTTCGGCCAGCCTCTGCCCCTTCGTCACCCGGTCGTTCACGTCGACATAGACCGCCGTGATCTTGCCCGACTGTTCGGAGCCCACATCCACCTGATTGATGGGCTTCAGATTGCCGGTCGCGGAGACGGTGACGGTCAGGTCGCCCTTGCGCACCTCGCGCGTCGCATAGTCGGGCTTGTCATCGCCGCCGAAGCAATAAGCCAGCAGCAGGATGGCGATCAGCAGCGCCACGCCGATACCCCCCCGGATGATCCATTTGCGCCACGGCTTTGCGGGCTTCGCGCCAAGGAAGTCGTTCAGATCCTGATCCGTCGTCACATCATTGCTCATTGGGGCGGTTTTCCATGTTCTGCCAGCCGCCGCCCAGCGCATTGTAAAGCTGGGCGATGGCAAGGATTTCGTCGGCCTGAGCGGAGGCGAGGCTGTTGCGGGCGTTCAAAAGCGTGGATTCGCTGTTGGAGAGCGTTTGGAAGTCGATCAGGCCCGACTGATACTGGCTGCGGGCCATGGTCGCGGCGTTGTTGGACGCTTCGAAGGCGGTCTGGAACTCCGCCTTTCGCGCCTGCGCGCTGGCGAGCGCGGCCATCGCATTTTCGACATCTTCCAGCGCGGTCAGCACGCTTTGCTTATAGAAGGCGAAGGCCCCGTCCGCGGCGGCTTTCTGCGAGCGGACCTGCGAGGAGAGCCGCCCGCCGTCGAAGATCACCTGCGCGACATTGGCGAACACGCCGCCCGTCACCAGGTCGAACAGGTCTTTGAAAGCATTGGAGGTGGTGCCGATATTCCCGCTGATCCCCAGCGACGGATAAAGCTGCGCCTGCGCCACGCCGATCCGCGCCGTCGCGGCGGCGAGGGCGCGCTCCGCCGAGCGCACGTCCGGGCGCTGGCGCAGCGTGTCGGCGGGAATGCCGGTGGCGATCTGCGTCGCGGCTGCGGGAATGGGGACCGGGGTTTCGAGGGTGCGGGTGGCTTCTCCCGGAGCCTGCCCGGTCAGCACCGCGATCCGGTTGAGGCTGCCTTTCAGGCTGGTCTCCAGTTGCGGGATGGACGCTCTGGTCTGCGCCAGTTGCGCCTTGGCCTGCTGCTCGTCCAGCGAGGAGACGAGGCCCGCCTGCAAGCGCCAGTTGGCGATGTCGTAATTGTCCTGCTGGACCGTCTGCGTTTCGCGCGCCACCTGAAGCTGGGCCTGCGCCAGCCGCGCCTGCACATAGTTGGTGACCAGTTCGGAAATGATGGTCATCCGCACATTGGCGAGGTCATAGCCCGATGCGGCGAGGTCGGCGCGGGCCGCTTCGGCGGAGCGGGAAAGCTCGCCGAACAGGTCGATCTGCCAGCTTGCATTGGCGCGCAGGGAATAGCTGCTTGACCAGTTGCCTCCGGCGCCGCCGATGGGATTGCCGCTGCTGTCGAGCCGCCCGCCCGCATCCTGGCTGCTGTAATTGCGTCCCCCGCTGCCCGACGCGTTCACCTGCGGCAGGAAGGAGGCATTGGCCTGCCGCAGCGATTCCCGCGCCTGCCGCAGCCGCGCCTGCGCCTGCACGATGTCCAGATTGCTGGCGATGGCCTGATCGATCAGATGGCTGAGCGCGGGATCGTTGAGCCGTGTCCACCAATTGGCCAGATCGGCCTCGCTGAGCGGGACGGAAGCGCCTTGGCTATAGGCAGGCGGAACTCCCAGCGCCGTCGTTTGGGGCGGGCGGTAATCGGGACCGGCGGCACAGGCCGTCAACAGGAGCGCCGTTCCGCTGATCCATGCAATGCGATATCGCACCTTTTCCTTGCACTCCGTCATCGTTAAAGGCACCGCAGACAGCCGCCCAGGGGCGATGTCGAGGCGCTCGTTGAAATAACTGCCGAAATCGCGGCGGTGTCTCAATGGCAATGTTGTCGTAAAGTGTAACGGTCTTGGAAAATGGCGCTTTTCGCGCCGCCGGGTTCAGAGGGTGAAGCATGAGGGCATTTCTATTTCCGGGTCAGGGCAGCCAGTCGGTGGGCATGGGCAAGGCGCTGGCCGAAGCCAGCCCGGCCGCGAAGGAACTGTTTCAGGAAGTCGACGACGCCCTGTCGCAGCATTTGTTCCGCATCATGGTGGAAGGGCCGGAAAGCGACCTGACGCTGACGGAGAATGCCCAGCCCGCGATCATGGCGAACGCGCTGGCAACGCTGCGGGTGATGCAGAAGGAAGGCGGTTTCTCGCTGGCCGACAAGGGCGATTATGTCGCCGGGCACAGCCTGGGTGAATATAGCGCCCTTTGCGCGGCGGAGGCTTTCGATATCGGTACCACGGCGAAGCTGTTGAAGCTGCGCGGGCAGGTGATGCAGGCCGCCGTGCCGGTGGGCGAGGGCGCGATGGCGGCCCTGCTGGGCGCGGACATCGAAAAGGCGCAGGCTCTGGCCGACGCGGCGGCGGAGGGAGAAGTCTGCACCGTCGCCAATGACAATGACCCGACGCAAGTGGTGATTTCCGGCCATCGCGGCGCGATCGAGCGGGCGGTGGCGCTGGTCAAGGACCATGGCATCAAGCGCGGCGTATTGCTTCCCGTTTCCGCCCCCTTCCACTGCCCGCTGATGCAGCCCGCCGCAGAAGCGATGGACGAGGCGCTGGGCAAGGCGGCGATCAATGCGCCGCTGCTGCCAGTCTATGCCAATGTGCTGGCCGCTCCCATCGCCGACCCGGCCGAGATCGTGGCGCGGCTGGTGGAGCAGGTGACTGGCCGCGTGCGTTGGCGCGAATCCGTGGCGGCGATGTGGGATGCGGGCGTAACGGAATTCGTGGAGCTGGGCGGCAAGGTGCTCGGCCCCATGGTCAAGCGCATCGCGCCCGACGCCACCGTCCGCAGCATCGTGACGATGGACGATATCGAAGCGGCTCTGGCCGAATTTTGATTTGCATTCGCGCGGAGACGCGGAGGCGCGGAGGGGATTTGACCGATATTGACCGGATCAGCGGCGACGTTCTGGACGTCGCGCTGCGGATTCATCGCGAATTGGGGCCGGGACTGCTGGAAAGCGTCTATGAAATGATCCTGGCGGCCAAGCTGGCCGCCATGGGTTATGCCGTCGAGCGCCAGCGCCCGGTTGATGTCGAATATGACGGGCTTCGTTTCGACAGCGCATTCAGGATTGATTTGCTGGTCGAAAGGCGATTGCTGGTGGAAATCAAGTCGACGGAAAGACTGAATGCCGCACATGCCAAGCAATTATTGACCTATCTGCGCCTTACCGGGCAGCCCGTCGGCCTGCTCGTCAATTTCGGCGGCGCGACGCTTAAGGAGGGGGTGAAGCGAATCGTCAACGACTATCGCCCCTCCGCGTCTCCGCGCCTCCGCGTGAACCGACAGGAACAAGGAGACTGAACATGTTCGATCTGACAGGCATGACCGCGCTGGTGACGGGCGCATCGGGCGGCATCGGCTCCGCCATCGCGAAGTCGCTTGCCGCGCAGGGGGCGACGCTGGCGCTTTCGGGGAGCAATGAGGAAAAGCTGAAGGCTTTCGCGGCGGAACTGGGGGGCGATCACAAGACGTTGGTCTGCAACCTGTCTGATGCTGCGTCCGTCGACGCGCTGGTGCCGCAGGCAGTCGAGGCGCTGGGCGGCAAGATCGACATCCTCGTCAACAATGCGGGCATCACGCGCGACAATCTGATCCTCCGCATGAAGGACGATGAATGGGCCGATGTGATCGCGGTGAACCTTGAGGCTGCATTCCGCCTTGCCCGCGCCGCCGCCAAGCCGATGATGAAGGCGCGCTTCGGCCGCATCATCTCGATCACTTCGGTGGTGGGCGTCACCGGCAATCCGGGGCAGGCCAATTATGCCGCGTCCAAGGCGGGCATCATCGGCATGTCCAAGTCGCTGGGGCAAGAACTGGCGAGCCGGGGCGTCACCGTCAATTGCGTCGCGCCGGGATTCATCCGATCGGCCATGACCGACGCGCTGAGCGAGGTGCAGAAGGGCGCGATCCTCCAGAAGATTCCGGCGGGCGACCTGGGCACGGGCGAGGATATCGGCGCGGCGGTCGTATATCTGGCGAGCCGGGAAGCAGGCTATGTCACCGGCCAGACGCTGCATGTGAATGGCGGCATGGCGATGATCTGATCCCGCTCAGCGCGCCGTCGAACCGGGCGGCGCGCCGCAGCGCCATGAAAAGCACCGCGATGGCCGCGATCATGACGACCGGAATGCCGGTCATCGCGGTCATCCACCGGCCGAAAAGCGGCGCGGCCCAGCCATAGGCCAGCACCGTGCGCTCCCACGGCAATTCGCCGCGTTTCCGCATATCCGCCGCCAGAAACGCGATGGCTAACCCCAGCAATACGAAATCATAGTCCAGCACATAAGGAGTGCAGAGCAGCGCGGCGGACAGCGCGGCGCCTCCGCACGTTTCCATCGATCCTCGCCTTGCGATCAGCGCGGCCACTGCAATCGCCGCGAAGGCTACCATCCCCTGTATTGCATAGGCCGCCGGGATCGACCCGCCCCATTGCCGTATCGCGGAAAAGGGGCTGGGGATTTTCTCCCACCCCGTATCGCCGCTTTCGATGACGATATGCCGCGTCAGGGGCAGGGAATCGAGGAATGCCTGCCACACCGGCCATCCCCAGATTGCGAAGGTCAGCAGACAAAGGCCGATGCTGGCAAGCGCGGCCGCGACAAAGGCTCGCCAGTTCCCTCGCACCGCGATCAGGACTGGAATCAGCACGGCGAATTGCGGTTTGTAGACGAGCGTACCCAGCAGTATCCCTGCGACCCATGGCCGCCGGTCGAGCAGCAGCATCCCGCCGCCCAGCAGGCTGGCCGTCAGAAAGGCGTTCTGCCCATGGCCAAGGCAGATCAGCACTACCGGCGCACCGAGCGCTACCAGCCACGCATCGCGCGCCTGAGGAAGAATCCGGCGCACCAGAAGGAAAGCGAGCGTCAGCGTTGTTCCCTGCCAGAGTATCAGCGCCGTGACATAGGGAAGCTGCGCGAGCAGGATGGCCAGCAGAAGGAAGGGCGGGGGATAGTGCCAGCCATAGAAGGGGATCGCCGCGTCATGATGCAGCGCCTGCTGGACCGCATGATGGGCGCGCCAGTCCCAGACCTGCGCGGCGCGGCCATGATCGGCCATCCATCCGGCGGTCCAGACGTTCGAAAAATCCGTGCCGATCGGCCGCCCCAGCGAATCCACGGTCCCATGCGCCGTCAGCAAAAGAATCGCGATGGCGCCGACCGTCATCGCGAGCATCAAGACCGCCGTTATCCGGATGCGCTCGCGTGAAATGAAGCGGTCGGGACAAAGGCGTTCGATCATTGGCAAGATGTCGCAAATTCGATTGAACTTTTGGTAAACGGACGCTTATCCAACGAGCCGGGGTATCGCGAGGCATGCGGCCATATGCCCGCGCTGCATGTAGGGGCTTGGCTCTCTTGCCTCTTGCCTCTATCCGGGCTTGGCTTTAGGGCATCCCTTAACGGATATTCATACCCACCAACGATACCCAGTAAAAAGGACCACTCATGAGTGAGACCGCGGATCGCGTAAAGAAAATCGTCGTCGAGCATCTGGGCGTCGAAGCCGAGAAGGTGACCGAAGACGCCAGCTTCATCGACGATCTGGGCGCAGACAGCCTGGACATCGTTGAGCTGGTCATGGCCTTCGAGGAAGAATTCGGCGTCGAAATCCCCGACGATGCGGCTGAAAAGATCGCCACCGTCAAGGATGCGATCGATTATATCGACAGCAAGCAGTAAGGGCGTTTCGCGGCTGGTCCGTCCGGTCGGCCGCATCGCTTGAAGGAACGGCTCCTCCTGTCCGGTCGCTCCGGGTCTGGGGAGCCTTTTCGTATCTGGCGCGCTGATTCCCTTGCCTCGGCTTTCGACAATCGGATCGCGAGCGGCTAAGGAGCGGCGTGAAGCCAAAGGAATTCGGAGCAACATATGCGTCGTGTCGTCGTAACCGGTCTTGGCATGGTCAGCCCGCTGGGTGGAGATGTCGAAACCACATGGAAGAACATCCTTGCGTCGAAATCGGGCGCGGCCACGATCACGCGCTTCGACCCCACCGACTATAAATGCCGCATCGCCTGTGAGGTGAAGCCGGCCGACCACGAATATGGCTTCGACGCGAATCTGGAGGTCGACCACAAGATTCAGCGTCAGGTCGATCCCTTCATCGTCTTCGGCATCGCGGCGGCGAGTGAGGCGCTGAAGGATGCCGGCCTTCTCGACATGACCGAGGAAGAGCGCCTGCGCGCGGGCTGCTCCATCGGTTCGGGCATCGGCGGCCTGCCGGGCATCGAAAGCGAATCGCTGGTGCTGGCGAACAAGGGGCCTGGCCGTGTGTCGCCGCACTTCGTCCATGGCCGCCTCATCAACCTGATCTCTGGGCAGGTGTCGATCAAATATGGCCTGATGGGTCCGAACCATGCCGTCGTCACCGCCTGCTCGACCGGCGCGCACTCCATCGGCGACGCCGCGCGCATGATCGCGATGGACGATGCCGACGTGATGCTGGCGGGTGGCGCGGAAAGCGCGATCTGCCCGATCGGGATCGCTGGCTTCGCGCAGGCGCGGGCGCTCAGCACCGGCTTCAACGACACGCCGGAAAAGGCTTCGCGGCCCTATGACGTCAACCGCGACGGCTTTGTCATGGGCGAAGGCGCGGGCGTGGTCGTGCTGGAGGAATATGAGCGGGCCAAGGCGCGCGGCGCGAAAATCTATGCCGAGGTCGTGGGTTACGGGCTGTCGGGCGACGCCTACCACGTCACGGCCCCGCACCCGGAAGGCAGCGGCGGTTATCGCTCCATGGAGATGGCGCTCAGGAAGTCCGGCCTGTCGCTCGCGGACATCGACTATGTGAACGCGCACGGCACTTCGACCCCGTTGGGCGACGAGCTGGAACTGGGTGCGGTCAAGCGGCTGTTCGGCGACCATATCGCCACCATGTCGATGAGCTCGACCAAATCCGCCATCGGTCACCTGCTGGGCGGCGCGGGCGCGGTGGAGAGCATCTTCTGCATCCTCGCCTTGCGCGATCAGATCGTGCCGCCGACGCTGAACCTCGACGAGCCGAGCGAAAGCTGCGCGGGCGTGGACCTGGTCCCGCATGTCGCCAAGGAACGTAAGGTGCGCGCTGTGCTGAACAACAGCTTCGGTTTCGGTGGCACCAATGCATCGCTCATCATGAAGGCGATCTGAGGAACATAGCATGCGGCGGCTTGGCTGTGGCATATTGCTGATCGGCCTTGCCGTCGCGGCCTTCATCGCTTTCCGCTTCGTCTATGGATGGACGGAGGCGGGACCTGCGGCGCAGAATATCACGCTGATGGTGCCGGAGGGGGCGACCCTTTCCGACGCGGCGGTGCTGTTGAAACAGGCGGGGGCGGTGCGCTCCGCCGATGCTTTCCTGACGCGCGCCAAGGTTTTCGGGCGCGGGACGCCGATCAAGGCCGGGGAATTCGTCATCCCCAAGGGCGCGAGCAATTCGCAGATATTGACGATCCTTCAGGGCGGAAAGACGCTCACCCGCCTGATCACCATCCCCGAAGGCATGCCCTCGATCCTCGTCTACGAACGGCTGATGGCGAATGAGGAACTGACTGGCGAAATCAAGGTGCCCAAGGAAGGCAGCGTCCTCCCGGACAGCTATGCCTATCAGAAGGGGGAGAGCCGCGAGGCGGTGCTGAAACGGATGCAGGGTGCGATGGACCGCCGGCTCGCGAAACTATGGGCGGAGCGTGCGGCGAACCTCGTCGTCAAGACGCCGCAGGAGGCGGTCACCCTCGCCAGCATCGTGGAGAAGGAAACGGCGATCCCGGAGGAAAGGCCGATGGTCGCGGGCGTCTATGCCAACCGGCTGCGGGCGAAGATGATGCTTCAGGCCGATCCGACCATCATCTATCCCATCACCAAGGGGAAACCGCTGGGCCGCCGCATCCGGAAGTCCGAAATCGCGGCGGTCAACGATTATAACACCTATGCCATGGTGGGCCTGCCTAAGGGGCCGATCGCCAATCCGGGGCGGCTGTCCCTGCTGGCGGTGCTGCACCCGGCGGAAACGAAGGCTCTCTATTTCGTGGCGGATGGGAAGGGCGGGCATATCTTCGCCGACACCTATCAGGAACATAATGAAAATGTCCGCAAATGGTTCGAAATCCGGCGCGCGCGCGGGGAACTTTGACCTGTAGCGTGCGGCTTTTCCGGCGGCGCTGATCCATGACCGGCCGCCTCCTTGCGCCGATCGTCGTCACCGGGCTCATGGGTGGCGAGGACTTTGCCTGGCTCGACCGGCAGAGGCGGGCTTATTATCCGCCGGACCGCAACGTCCTGCCTGCGCATCTGACCCTGTTTCGCCATTTGCCGCCGTCCACGCTTGGTGAAGTGGCGGTGCGGATCAAAACTCTCTGCGCCTCGCCGCCGCCCAAGGCGTCGCTGGCGGGCGTCCTCCTCCTGGAGCACGGCGTCGCGTATCGCGTCGAAAGCCCTGCGCTCATGGATATATGGTTGGAACTGGCCGATGCCTTTTCCAGTCTGCTGGTACCGCAGGACCTCGCCCGCCCGCGCCTGCACGTCACCGTGCAGAACAAGGTCACGGCAAAGGAGGCGAGGGCGCTTGCGGGGCGGTTGAAAGCCGGGTTCCGTCCGCGTCCGCTCGCCATCACGGGATTGGCGGTCTGGCATTATCGTGGCGGCCCGTGGGAACTGGCCGCCAGATCCTGCTTTCGGGGTTAGGGAAATCTACGCCAGACCCACTTCCTTGAGCGGGACGGATGAATCCGCCAGTTGCGCCTGATCCAGCGCCGCGCCGGACAACACATGGGCGCGTCCCTGCACATAATCCTTCACGGCATTGACGCAATCCAGCGCGATCAGCTTGCCGCCCTTCAGGTAAAGCACGGAAAAGCTGCGCGTTGCGGGATCGCCGCGCAGGATGGCCTGGTCATGCCCGGTCGACAGCCCCACCGTCTGCAATTTCAGATCATATTGGTTCGACCAGAACCACGGCACCGCATCATAGGCTTCTTCCTTGCCCATGATGTGCGCCACCGCCGTTTTCGCCTGGTCATTGGCATTCTGCACGGATTCCAGGCGAAGCTGCGCGCCTCGCGCAAAGCGGTTGGCATGCGCCGCGCAATCGCCCACGGCATAGACATCGGGCAGGCTGGTGCGGCAATATTCGTCCACGTCGACACCGTTCCCGCCGACCGCGCCCGCCGCGATCAGGGGACCGGTTTCCGGCACGATGCCGATGCCGACGATCACCATGTCCGTCTCGATCCGCTCGCCGTCCTGCATCAGCACGGCGGTCGCCTTGCCGTCCCTGACCTCGATGCAGTCCATCTTCGCGCCGGTCCGCAGGTCCACGCCATGGGCCCGATGCTCGGCCTCGTAAAAGCGCGAAAGCTCTTCCCCCGCCACACGGGCCAGCACCCGGTCGAGTGCCTCCAGCAGCACCACCTTCTTGCCGAATTTGGTGAGGACGGCCGCAGCCTCCAGTCCGATATAACCTCCGCCGATCACGGTCACATGACCGATCTGGTCCATCTTCGCCATCATGGCGTCGACATCGTCCCGGCGGCGGACCGCATGGACGTTGGAAGCGTCCGCGCCGTTGCAGGTCAGCATGCGCGGACTGCCGCCCGTCGCCCAGATCAGCTTGTCATAACCGATTTCCTCGCCGCCCGCCGTGACGATTTTGGTGGCGGGATCGACATGCTTCACGCGCTTGCCCAGCAGCATGTCGACCTTGCGCTCTTCCCAGAAGGCGGCGGGCCTGATCAGGATGCGCTCGAAACCCTTGTCGCCCGCGAAATATTCCTTGGACAGAGGCGGGCGTTCATAAGGCAGGTCCTTTTCATCGCCGATCATGCCGATCGATCCTTCGAACCCAAGCTGACGCAGGGAAATCGCCGCTTGCGCCCCGGCATGGCCCGCCCCCACGATCAGAACGTCATAATAGCTCATCCGCGCTCATCCTCTGTCATTGCCGAGCGCGTGATTGGACGGCTTTGCCTCCGCTTTCAAGAGTGCATGCGGGGATTTTTACTGGAACCAGCCATCAACCTGCCGCCCGGTCGAGCGCCTGGGTCAGATCGTCCAATATATCGCCGATATGTTCCAGCCCGATCGAAAGGCGTACATAGCCTTCCGAAACGCCTGCCGCGCCCTGCTCCTCGGCGGTCAGCTGCGAATGGGTGGTGGATGCCGGATGAATCGCCAGGCTGCGGGCATCGCCGATATTGGCGACATGGTAGAACAGCTCCAGAGCGTCGATGAAGCGCCGTCCCGCCTCCCGGCCGCCAGCAAGTTCGAAGCCGAGCAGACCGCCCTGGCCGCCCACCAGATATTTGGCCGCGCGTTCGGCCTGCACGCCGGTCTGGCAGGAGGGGTGAATGACCTTCGTCACATCGGAGCGGCCGCGCAGGAAGTCCACGACCCTGACCGTGTTCTCGCTATGGCGCGCCATGCGGAGCGGCAGCGTTTCCAGGCCTTGCAAAAGCTGGAAGGCATTGAAGGGCGACATGCAGGCGCCCAGGTCGCGCAGCAGCACCGCGCGAACGCGGAAGGCATAGGCAATGGGCCCGATGGATTGTGCGGCCTCCGTCCAGACAAGGCCGTGATAGCTTGGATCGGGCTGGTTCAGCAGGGGCTGGCGGGCGGCATGGGCGCTCCAGTCGAAATTGCCGCCGTCGACGATCATGCCGCCCAGCGACGTGCCGTGCCCGCCGATGAATTTCGTGGTCGAATAGACCACGATCGCCGCGCCATGATCGAGCGGACGCGCGATCATCGGCGCGGCGGTGTTGTCGACGATCAGCGGTATGCCCAGCGGCCGGCCCAGCGCCGCGATCTCCGCGATGGGGCAGACGACCAGCTTGGGATTGGGGAGCGTTTCCACATACCAGGCGCGGGTCCGATCGTCGCTGGCGCGGACGAAGGCTTCGGGATCGGACGGATCAACGAACCGCGCCTCGATCCCCATATCCTTGAGCGTGTTGGCGAACAGGTTCCACGTGTCGCCATAAAGGTCCGTGGAACTGACGATATTGTCGCCCGCCCGCGCGAGGTTCTGGATTGAATAAGCCGACGCGGCCTGCCCCGAGGCCGTCGCCACGGCCGCAGCCCCTCCTTCAAGGGCGGCGATGCGTTCTTCGAGAATGCCGGTCGTGGGATTGGCCAGCCGCGTGTAGAGGCCGCCGAACTCCTGCAAGGCGAAGAGGCGCGCGGCATGGTCGGCGCTCTGGAACTGATAGGATGTGGTCTGATAAATGGGCGGAGCCACTGCGCCCGTAGCCGGATCGGCGCGCCATCCCGCATGGATGGCCAGCGTTTCGGGGTGCAGTTTCTTCTTGGCCACGATAATCCTCTTGCCTGTCTTTTGGTCAAGGCGAAGCTCGTCGATTTGCCGCTGTTTGACAAGGGGCCGGTGCAAATGGGGCAGGCGTCGGATCGTCGATGTTTGAGAAGCCATGTTCCGATACCGCGTCCTGACGCGATTTCTCCTGAGGGCCCGGCTGAAAGGCAGTGCCGCAATTGGCCAGTTTTGCAGATATTATGGCCTGTTATGCAATCAAGCTCACGCGGCGCGACGGGTAAAATGCGCATTCGTTACGTCGCACGGTCAGTGCGACAACAACATGCCAGGCAAAGCTGGCAGGCCGACAGAGAGAATGTCTCAGTCCTAGGGGAAGATTATGACCACGCGCATCGATAATGGTTCGAGATCGGGCGTGGTCATAGGCGTTTTCGTCATCGGCCAGGCTTCAAGCCTCACCCACGCAGTTTCGTTCGTCAACGCATAACGCAGCAGCCAAAAATCTGCACATCCCTATCAAAATAGTTTAATCATAAAATTTATTGCGATAGTTTAGCTATAAAGAAATTTCAGGGAGGTCTTTCATATGAAATCAGCAAAATTCAAACATGCGCTGTTCGCGCTTGGGTGTTTGTCGGTGGGCACAGCGCCCGCCTATGCGCAGCATGCCGCGCAGGGCGCCCAGGCCGCGGACACCGGCATCGGTGAAATCGTCGTGACCGCGAACCGTCGTGAGGAAAGCCTCAGCCGCGTTCCCGCGAGCATCGTCGCGAAGGGGCAGCTTGAACTCGACAAGCAGGGCGTCCGTTCGATCGCGGACATCGCGCAGATCACACCGGGCGTCACCTTCGGTCAGAGCGCGGTGCTGTACGGCACGGGCCAGACCTCGATCGCCATTCGCGGCGTCGACTCCGCCTCGGGCATCCCCACCACCGGCGTCTATATCGACGACACCCCGGTGCAGACCCGTATCGGCGTGAGCCCGTCGCTCAGCAACCCCTATCCGCAGGTGTTCGACCTTGAGCGCCTCGAAGTGCTGCGCGGCCCGCAGGGCACGCTGTTCGGCAGCGGTTCGGTGGGCGGCGCGATCCGCTTCATCCTGCCCAAGCCCGAATATAACGACGTCAGCGTGTACGGCCGTACGGAAATCGCCACGACCCAGCATGGCGCGACCAGCTATGAGGCCGGTCTTGCGGGCGGCGCGCCTCTGGTCGAGGACAAGGTCGGTTTCCGCGCCAGCGTCTGGTATCGTCATGACGGCGGCTATATCGATCGGCTGGATCGCTATACCCACAAGCCGCTGGACAGCGACATCAACAATTCCGACACCTTTTCCGCCCGTCTCGCACTGGGTGCGAAGCTTGGCGAGAATCTGACGATCACGCCGTCGTTCTTCTACCAGAAGCAGAAGATCGCCGATGGTTCGCGTTTCGAACTGGCGACCTCCAATCGCCATACCGGCGATCTGAAGCTCAGCCTGAACAAGATCCCCGAACCGCTGCACGATCGGTTCTACCTGCCCGCCTTGAAGATGGAGCTGGACCTCGGCGCCGCGACGCTGGTGTCGGACACGTCCTATTTCTATCGCAAGACCCGCAGCCAGAGCGACGATGCTTCTCTTTCTACGGCGCTCAACACCGGGTTTTCCGGGGAATTCCTTCCCGGTTTCGAGGATTATGTGCCCGGCACCGCCAGCCGCACGAAGCAGACCGCCTTCACGCAGGAACTGCGTTTGCAGGACAATAATTCGACCGATCGCTTAAACTGGATCGTCGGCGCGTTTTTCCAGAAATCCTATGTACGCGATCAATATGCAGGCAGCGACCCGCGCGTTCTCGAGCTCATCAATTATGGTGAAGCGCAGAGGGGCGAACCGCTTACCGAAACGCTGAGCGACCTTTATGAAGTCGAATTGTACCAGGACGAATATTTCGTGTTCCAGCGCAACGAGCATCGCGACAAGCAGTTCGCTGTCTATGCGCAGGCGGATTATGAAATCGTTCCTCGTGTGAAGCTGACCGCCGGCGCGCGTTATACGATCGCCAACTACAAGTTCACCGGCTTCACCGCCGGTCCGCTCTATGCGACCAACGGGCGCGTCGACACAGGCGACGTGACGGTTCGCAATCTGACGCCCAAGTTAGGCCTGTCGTTCCAGGCCGACCGCGACACCATGCTCTATGCATCGGCATCGAAGGGCATTCGCGGTCCGGGCATATCGCCGCCGGTGGGCGCGCGCTGCGAGCCTGAAGCCCAGGCGATCGGCTTCGATCCCTATGCGACGCTCCGCCTCAAGCCGGACTCCATCTGGAGCTATGAAGTCGGCGCCAAGAGCCGCCTGTTCGGCGGCAAGGTGGTGATAGACGCTTCGGCCTATCGCATCGACTGGAAGAATGTGCAGACGATGTTCAACCTGCCGCTCTGCACGGTTTACGCCGCGCTGAACCTGGGCGACGCGAAGATCGACGGCTTCGATCTTTCCGTGACCGTCCAGCCGATCCGCCAACTCACCTTGGGCGGCTCGGTGGCCTATACCCATGCGCGGTACACCACGGCGATTCCGGGCCTGGACGGGACCACTGTCCGCAAGGCAGGCGAGCCCTTCCCGCGCGTGGCGCCGTGGACGATCCAGTTGAACGGCGAATTCACCCAGCCGGTGGGCGATTCCGAAGCCTATGCGCGCGCGGACTTCAGCTATAGCAGCCGCATCACCAAGCCGCTCGACCTCGACTCGATCCTGGTCGATCCGGAACTGCCGCGGCCACCGGCGACCTCGCAGCTCGACCTGCGCTTCGGCGCGCGCATCGATGCGGGTGGAAACAGCAATGTTGATCTCAGCTTCTTCATCAACAATGTGACCAACAGCCTGCCTCTGGTCAGCCTGTATCACGAGTTGCCCGGTTCGACCTGGTATCGCTCGGGTACCTTCCGTCCGCGTACCTTCGGCGTCACGCTGAGCGTCCGCCGCTGATATGAGAGGGAAGATGCGTTAGCTGGGACAGCATCTTCCCGCACTGGTTTCGCCCGCGGGTCTCCCCATGGACCTGCGGGCGGATCGGCGACCGGTCATACCGCCGATTTGCCGGCATGGGCATGTATCGTTTCTCCTAGTCGGAGAATTGATCGAACGCCTCGACCGCCTGCGCGGCATACATGAGGCTGGGGCCGGCGCCCATGTACAGAGCCATGCCCATCGTCTCCATCACCTCGTCGCGGGTCGCCCCCTTCTGCACGGCCGCCTTGGCATGGAACGCCACGCAGCCGTCGCAACGGATCGCCACCGCAATGGCCAGCGCGATCAGTTCCTTCGTTTTGGCGTCGAGGGCGCCTGCCTTGGTCGCGGCCGCCGCCATGGCGGAAAATGCCTGCATGACCTCGGGCGTACCCAGCCGCACTTCCTTGATTGCGCCGTTCAGTTCGGCAGCCATTTTCGGCCAGTCTTTATGCATGTCGTCTCCTGTGAAGTTCAGCGTCCCATAAGGGCGAGCAGCCGGTAAGCGGCAACGATGCGATCGCTTTGCGAACGGGTCTCGTTGACGGCGGCGGCGGTCGCCTCGCGTTCGGCATCGAGAAGATCGAGTTGGGGTTTCATGCCCACGCGGACCTCATGGCGAACGCTGTCGCGCGCCTGGGCGGCGGCGAGCGCTTGGGCAGTTGCGGCGGCTTCGACCAGCGACGCCGCGCGCGCGGCTGAAAAGGCGCTGATCGTCTGTTCGTCGACAGCCGATCGAGCGGCACGCACACGCGCATCGGCCGCTCTTGCCGCACTGTCCGATTCGGTGATCTTGGCCGAAACACGCCCGCCCGCGAATATCTGCCAGCGCGCCCGCACGCCGATCGTGGCCCCGTCGGAGCGATAATCGGGGAAGAACTGATCGCGCACGCTTGCCCCTTCGGCAAAGGCACCGATCATGGGCAGGCGTTCGGCTCGCGCGCCCCGCGTGCCGGCCTGGGCGGCGTCCAGTGCAGCTTCCGCTTGCGCCAGCGCCGGATTGTTCGCTCGCGCGCTGTCGAGCGCTTCATCGAGCGAGGCGGGCAGGGCGGGACTTGCCGGAATGGGCTGGAGAGCCCGTGGGGCAAGGCCCGTCAGGTTGGTGAACCGTGCATCGGCCGAAACGGCGAGGCCGCGCGCGTTTTCAAGGGCGGCCTGCGCTTCGGCAAGCCGGGCAGTTGCCTGTGCGACATCTGTGCTGGGGCTTTCACCGGCTTTGAAGCGGAGTCGGGCCTGGCGCTCGATCTCCTCCATCTGGGCGACCATCTGCCCATAGAGCGCCACCATGCGACGCGTGGTCAGCACATTGCCATAGGCCTGGACCGTCGCGACGACGATCTGGCTGCGCGTCATGGTTTCGCCGGCGCGTGCCGCTTCGCTGCCCGCTTTCGCCTGCGCGATCCCGGCGCTGACCCGGCCCCCCAGGAACAGCGGTTGCTCGATAGTGAGCTGCGCTGCGCGAGGCGTGACGTTCGCGGCCGGCAAGCCGAAGAAACCTTGCGGATCGAGGCGGCCATGGCCGATCGTGCCGCTCAACGTCGCGCTGGGCAGGCCCTGGCCACGCGCTTCCCTGATCCGGGCGTCGGCCGCGTCGGTATCGGCGCGCGCCGCTTCGATCTCCGGCGCATGGCTCATGGCCGCCGCGATCGCCTCTTGGAGGGTCGTCGCCCGCGCGGGCAGGGAGGCGCCCGCCAGCAGGCAGGCGAGCAGAGGGAAGGGGATCGCTCGCTTGAGCGTCATTTGAAGGCTGTCCCCGGACGGATGCCGAATGCCCTGAACAGCATGGCGGCGGGGCAGAAGCCGGTGAAGCTCGCCTGCAGCATGTTGAGGCCTGCAAAGGCGGTGAGCGCGATCCACCAGGGATGCATGGTCAGCGACAGGACGATGCCGAGCAGCACCACGCAGCCGGCAAACGCCATCACGGCACGATCGAGAGTCATCAGTCTCACTCCTTTCCTTGAGGATCAGAAACGCAACTTGCGGATGCCCATCGCGTGCGCAGACCGCGTTCCACGTGGCCTCGGCCGTCGGCTCCTTGCCGTCGAGGATCAGCGACAGGTTGGCGGCGATCGCCGTCGCCATGGATTCGATCATGAAGCCGGTCTTGGGCACGCCCACCGGCACCGGCGTCGGCCCGGTCGGCGGGATGGCGACGCAGACGCCGAGCGCGAAGATCTCCGGGAAGGCGGGATTGCGCTGGTGCCTGTCGACGATGACGAAGCCGCGCGGGTTGGTCAGCCCTTCGATATTGCTCACCGCAGGGACGCCGCGGAACGCCGGAAGCATCATTGAGAAGCCGAAGGGCAGATCATGCGCCTTCCTGACCGCGCCATCCTCGCCGACTTCATCAACATGCATGACGTCGTGCTCGACCCTGGTCACGCGCGCGTTGGTGATCCATTTGATATGCCGGTCGCGCAGTTCGCTTTCGAGCAGCGACTTGGTATCGCCCACGCCGTCGAGACCGAGATGCCCGATATAGGGTTCGGCGGTGACGAAGGTCATCGGCACCTTGTCGCGGATCTTGCGCTTGCGCAGCTCGGTATCGAGGATCAGCGCGAACTCATAGGCCGGGCCGTAGCAGGATGCGCCCTGGACGGCACCGATGACGATCGGGCCGGGATTTTCCACGAACGCATCGAACTTGTCGGCGGCGGCAGCGGCGTGCGC
Source organism: Sphingobium cloacae (assembly GCF_002355855.1). Lineage (NCBI taxonomy): Bacteria > Pseudomonadati > Pseudomonadota > Alphaproteobacteria > Sphingomonadales > Sphingobiaceae > Sphingobium > Sphingobium cloacae. The sequence continues at coordinate 1,410,946 of NZ_AP017655.1, read as the reverse complement.
GGTCTGGCAGACGGAGACGGTATGGCCGCCATGCGGACCCAAGCCTTCGATCTCGTCGAACGCCAGATCGGGACCCGTTGAAATTACAAGATAATCGTAATTGATAGACGAACCGTCATTGAGTTCGAGGCATTTTTTGCTGGCATGGACGCGCCTTGCGCCGATCGACGTGAAGCCGATCTTCTTCTTCGCGAACACCGGTGGGAGGTCGATCTGGATGGCTTCGGGCTCACGCCAGCGCACCGCCACCCAGGGATTGGAAGGGACGAAGCTGTAGGTATCAGTGTCCGACACTGTCATTACGTCGGCACGGCCTTTCACGGCCGCCTTGATCTCATAGGAGGCAATCGTGCCTCCCAGACCCGCTCCTAACACCACGATCAATGGCTTGCCCATCTGCGACCCCTCCTGTTTCAAGGACATTGACTAATATAACTATTACACGTTATATGCAATCTATAAACTTATGGAGGCTGCCATGTTCGGATTCAACAAACGTGATCCCCACCGTGAGATCGATCCCGCCGAGTTGGACGCGATGTTGAAGGACGGAAAAGCGCTTCTGATTGACGTGCGCGAAGCGGGCGAGTTCGCCACCGGCCACATTTCCGGCGCCATAAACATGCCGCTGTCGGGATTTTCACCGCATGACATTCCTGATCCCGAAGGCCGGACCGTCGTGCTGCAATGCGCGGGCGGACGACGATCGGGCCAGGCGCTTGACCAGTGCGCGGCGGCGCGAGCGGCGGTCGATACGCATCTGGCCGGAGGCATAGGCGCCTGGAAGGACGCCGGCTTGCCGGTGGTTGGCGGCTAAGCGCGAAAGGGAGGGGGTGTAGGCGGCATGGGCAAGTGGCTCTGGTTGGCTGGCGTTATGCTGGCGCTATCGGCGTGCGGTAGCGAGGTGGGGCAAGAACAGGCGTTGGCACCATTGCCTGCCGGTGACATGGTGCGGCTTGTCCCCAAGGAGATTGCCGACATGAAGGCGGTCGGCGCGGAGATCGCCACCCGCGACCAGGCCGAAGTGCTGGCCCGTATTCCCGGCATCCTGACGGCGCTTTCCGTCCGCCCCGGCGATTCTGTGCAGAAGGGCCAGCGGATTGGCTTGATCGTCGATTCCCGGCTCGGCTACGAGGCGAGCGCCTATGGCGCGCAAGCTGCCGCTGCGCAGGCTGAAGCCGCGCGCGCCAGTGCCGATCTCGCACGCATCCGCGATCTCTACAATAATGGCGTCTACGCAAAAGCGCGGCTCGATCAGGCGGTTGCCGCCGCCCATGCGGCCGACGCGCAGGTTGCCGCCGCGCGTGCGCAGCAGGGCGCCAGTGCCAGCGTCGCGGGGCAGGGCGCGGTGATCGCTCCGGCAAGCGGCCGCGTGCTTCGCGCCGATATTCCCGCGGGCTCTCCCGTCGCGCCGGGCATGTCGATCGCGACCGTGACGGCGGGGCCGCCCGTTCTGCGCCTGATGCTTCCCGAATCCGTCGCCGGACAGGTCCGCCCCGGTGCTCGCGTGATCGTCGATGACACAATCTTCACTGATACAGGGGTGCCTGCCGGGTCGCACCAGGGCAGCGTGACGCAGGTCTATCCTGCGATCACCGGAGGCCAGGTTCGCGTCGATGCGACGCTGCCTGGCCTCTCAACCCAATTCGTCGGCCGCCGCGTGAGCGCATCGGTCGAGATCGGCACGCGCAAGGCGCTGGTCGTGCCGCGCCGGTTCGTCACCACCCGCTACGGCATGGACCAGGTTCAGATCGTGACCGAAGGCAAGCGCCTCGGCATGGTGCCGGTTCAGATCGCGCCGACGGCCGATCCCGGCATGGTCGAGATATTGAGCGGCGTTTCCGCCGGCGACACCCTGTTCGTCCCCGGCAATCCCGCCAAGGCCACCGGCCAATGAACCTCGGCATTTCCGGTCGCCTGACCAGGGCCACCATTGCCTCGCCTCTGACGCCGCTGTTCCTGCTCGCGGCGATCGCCGTCGGTCTGCTGGCCCTGCTTTCCATCCCCCGGGAGGAGGAACCGCAGATCAGCGTGCCGATGGTGGATATTCAGCTGATGGCGCCCGGCCTCTCCGCCGCCGACGCGACCGAGCTGGTGGGCATACCGCTCGAAACCATCGTCAAGAGCGTCGACGGGGTGGAGCATGTCTATACCCAGGCGCAGGATGACGGCGTGATGGTGACGGCGCGTTTCCTGGTGGGATCGAACCCCGAGGATGCGGCGATCCGCATAGAGGAAAAGCTGCGCGCCAATTGGGACAGGAAGCCGGTCGGCATTCCCGATCCCAAGGTGACGGTGCGCGGCATCAACGACGTGCCTGCCGTCGTCCTGACCCTGACGCCCAGGCCGGGGGGGGGGGACCAGTGGAACGACGCCAGCCTCTATGAACTGGCCTCGAAATTGCGCACGGAGATCGCTAAGGTCGACAATGTGGGCCTCAGCTTCCTCGTCGGCGGGCGGCCGGAGGAAATCCGCGTCGCCCCCGATCCCGCCAGGCTGCGCCAATATGGCGTGCCGCTCGGCAGCGTGATCGAGGCGGCGGGCCAGGCCAACCGCAGTTTTCCGCTCGGCAATATTCGTGAGGACGGCAAGGCGGTCGCGGTGACCGCGGGTCGCACGCTGTTTTCGGCGCAGGAGGTCGGGCTTTTGACCGTGCGCTCCGCTTCCGGCTCGCCCGTTTATCTGCGCGATGTCGCGAGCGTTACGCAGGGGCCGCGCGAGGATCAGGCGCGCGCGTGGCGCTGGGCGAAGGCGGAGAATGGCAAGTGGGATTCGGCTCCCGCCGTCAGCATCGCCTTCGCCAAGCGCGCCGGGGCCAATGCCGTGCTGGTGTCCGACGCCATTCTCCAGCGCGTCGAGAGCCTGAAAGGCCAGCTGATCCCCGATGATGTGACGGTCGCCGTCACCCGCAACTATGGCGAAACGGCGAACGAGAAGGCGAATGAACTGCTGTTTCATCTCGCGCTGGCGACCGTCTCCATCGTCGTGCTGATCGGCTTCGCGATCGGGTGGCGCGAGGCGGGCGTCACCGCCGTGGTCATCCCGACGACGATCCTGCTCACCCTGTTCGCGTCTAACCTCATGGGCTACACGATCAACCGGGTCAGCCTGTTCGCGCTGATCTTCTCCATCGGCATCCTTGTCGACGATGCCATCGTCATGATCGAGAATATCGCCCGTCATTGGGCGATGGACGATGGCCGCAGCCGCACGCAGGCCGCGATCGAGGCGGTGGCCGAGGTCGGCAACCCGACCGTGGTCGCGACCCTCACCGTGGTTGCCGCGTTGCTGCCGATGCTGTTCGTCTCCGGTCTTATGGGCCCTTATATGGCGCCGATCCCGGTCAATGCATCGGCGGCGATGATCTTCTCCTTTTTCGTCGCCGTGGTGATCGCGCCGTGGCTGATGATCCGTTTCGCGCGCAAGACGCTTGCCCATGGCCATGACGAAAGCGGCGGCAGGCTGGGCCAGCTTTATGCCCGCGTCGCGCATCGCGTCATCGGCACGCGCCAGTCCGCGCGCAACTTCCTGATCGCTGTCGGGGTGGCGACGCTGCTCGCCTGTTCGATGTTCTACTTCAAGGCCGTCACCGTGAAGCTGCTGCCGTTCGACAACAAGTCGGAGATGCAGGTGGTGGTGGACATGCCCGAAGGCACCGCGCTCGAAGGGACGGGCCGCGTACTGGAGGATGTCGCGGGCGTCGTGCGCGGCCTGCCCGAAGCGATGGCGATGGAGGTCTATGTCGGCACATCCGCGCCGTTCAACTTCAACGGCCTCGTCCGCCATTATTTCCTGCGCTCGCAGCCCGAGCAGGGCGACGTGATGGTGACGCTGCTGCCCAAGGGCGACCGCAGCCGGTCGAGCCACCAGATCGCGCTGGACCTGCGCCAGCGGCTGAAGACGCTGAAGCTGCCGGATAGCGCGTCGATCAAGGTGGTAGAGACGCCGCCGGGGCCGCCGGTGCTGGCGACGCTGCTGGCCGAGGTCTATGGGCCGGATGCCGCCACGCGCCAGAAGATGGCGGGCGAATTGGAAAAAATCTTCCGGTCCGTCCCCTTCATCGTCGATGTCGACACCAGTGTCGGGACGCCGCGCCCGAAGCTGCGCCTCGTCCTCCAGCGCGACCGCATCGACTATTACGGCCTGTCGCAGCGCGAGGTCGCGGACAGCATCGGCATGCTGATGGGCAGCCAGACGGTCGGCTACGCCCCGCGCGGAGACGGGCGCGCGCCGCTGCCGATCACCATCGCGCTCGCCCAGAAGGACCGAAGCTGGACGCAGGCCTTGTCGAGCACTCCGGTCGCGCAGGCTCCGGGCGGCCAGCTTATCGATCTCGGCGCCGTGGTCGATGCCCGCACCGAGACGGGGAGCCCCATGATCTTCCGCCGCGACGGCCGCTATGCCGACATGGTGACAGCCGAACTGGCGGGCGCCTATGAAGCGCCGATCTACGGCATGCTGGCGGTCGATCGCGCGGTGGAAGATTATGACTGGGCGGGCAAGGGCCTGCAAAAGCCGAAAATCCGCCTCAACGGCCAACCGGAGGACGAGAGCCTGTCGTCCCTGCTCTGGGACGGCGAATGGGAGATCACCTGGGTCACCTTCCGCGACATGGGCGGCGCGTTCATGGTCGCGCTGCTGGGCATCTATATCCTCGTCGTCGCGCAGTTCAGGAGCTTCCGCCTGCCGCTGGTCATCCTGACCCCCGTGCCGCTGACGCTGGTCGGGATCGTCATCGGCCACATGCTGTTCGGCGCGCCCTTCACGGCGACATCGATGATCGGCTTCATCGCCCTTGCCGGCATCATCGTGCGCAATTCCATCCTGCTGGTCGATTTTATCCGCCATTCGACGACGCCGGACAAATCGCTGCGCGACGTGCTGCTGGAAGCCGGGACGATCCGGTTCAAGCCGATCGTCCTCACGGCCGCCGCAGCCATGATCGGCGCGGCGGTGATCCTCACGGACCCGATCTTTCAGGGGCTTGCCATTTCGCTGCTGTTCGGCCTCGCCTCCTCGACGCTGCTGACCGTGCTGGTTATTCCGGCTATCTACATCCTGCTTCGCGATGATGGGAAACCCGCAACCAGATGATACCGCTCGATACGCCCCTTGCGCAACTCGCCCGGCACGCCGCCCATGCGGCAAGCGTGCTGAAGCTGCTCGCCAATGAGCAACGCCTGCTGATCCTGTGCCGACTGACCCAGGGAGAGTTTTCCGTCGGGCAGATGGTGGAACTGTGCGGGCAATCGCAATCTAGCGTCTCCCAGCATCTAGGGCGGTTGCGCGAAGGAGGGCTCCTCAAGACCCGCCGCGACGGCACGACGATTTATTACAGCCTCGCCGACGAAGATGTTCGCAAGCTGATCGACATGCTCTGCGACCGCTTCGGGCCGGCTGTCGAGCAGTCCTGACGAACATGCCGTGAAGGCGAGGCGCAAAGGAGATCGCGGAAAGAGGCTCCGCGATAGCTGACCATTGCCGATGCCGATCAGGGCAAGCGGCGTTCAGACCACCGCGTCGTCATCGGGATCGGCATGAAATTCGTGCCACATGCCGTTGATGATGCCGAAGCCAACGGCGAGGCCCACGCCCAGCACCCAACTGAAATACCACATCGGTGTCCTCCTTCAGTAATAGTCGGGATTGGTGTCGACATCGCGCAGGGTTATGCGGCCGAACAGCACTTTATAGACCCAGGCGGTGTAGAGCAGCACGATCGGCAGCAGCAGCACCGTCACGGCCAGCATGATGAACAAGGTCACATGGCTGGACGAGGCATTCCAGACCGTCAGGCTCGAAGCCGGGTCGATCGAGCTGGGCAGGATGAACGGGAACATCGACAGGCCCACGGTCGCAATGATGCCGATCGCGCCGAGCGACGAACCGCCGAAGGCCAGAAGCTCGCGGCCCGTACGAATGCCGAGCCATGCCAGCAGCGGTCCGGCGAAGCCGAGGACGGGCGCGATCAGCATCCAGGGATGCGCGCCATAATTGTCGAGCCATGCTCCCGGCGCCGCAACCGTGCCGGAGAGCAGCGGATTGGAGGGGCCAAGCGGATCGGCGGCGTGCGTCAGGCGGAAACCATAGCCCATGGTCGTAACCATCACGCCGCCCAGCGCGAACAACAGGATCGATGCAACCGCCGCGACCTGACCGAAGGCGCGGGCGCGATCATGCACCACGCCGTGCTCGATCTTGATCGCGAGCCAGCTCGCCCCGTGCAGCACGACCATCGCGACCGAGAGCAGGCCCGCGACCAGCGAGAAAGGATGGAACAGGCCGAGCAGGCTCCCCTCGTAGAAGGAACGCAGGTCGCTATCGAGGCGGAAGGGGATGCCGGTCAGTACGTTGCCGACCGCGACGCCGAACACCAGAGCGGGCACGAACCCGCCGACGAACAGCGCCCAGTCCCAGCGCGCGCGCCAGGCCGCATCGGGTTTCTTGGAGCGATATTTGAAGCCGACGGGCCGCAGGATGAGCGCGGCGAGGACAAGGAACATCGCGAGGTAGAAGCCGGAGAAGCTGACCGCATAGACGAACGGCCAGGCCGCGAAGATCGCGCCGCCGCCAAGGATGAACCAGACCTGGTTGCCTTCCCACGTCGCGCCGATCGAGTTGATGACGAGCCGCCGTTCGGCATCGGTCTTCGCGACGAAGGGCAGGAGCGCGGCGGTGCCGAGGTCAAAGCCGTCGGTCAGGGTGAAGCCGATCAGGAGGACGCCCATCAGCAGCCACCAGATGAGCCGGAGCGTTTCATAGTCGATGGGAGGGGCCATGACCTGTTCTCCTTATTCCGCGGGAATGGGCGCGTAGCCGCTCGGGCCCGCCGGTGCCGGCGCTGGCGCGTGATGCTCGTCGGGGCCCTTGCGGATCGCGGCCAGCATCAGGCGTACTTCGATGACCGCCAGCGCGCCGTAGATGAGGGTGAAGCCGATGATCGTCGTCCAGAGCTGCGCGACGGTCAGGCTCGATGCGGCGAGGAAGGTCGGCAGCACGCCTTCGATCGCCCAGGGCTGTCGTCCGATCTCCGCGAGCAGCCAGCCGAATTCGATCGCGATCCACGGCAGCGGAATGATCCAGACGGCCGCGCGCAGCAAGACACGGCAAAAGCCATTGTCACAATCGAACCCGCGGACCGACGCCATCCAGAAAGCGGCGCCGAAGAAGGCGATGAAGAAGAAGCCAAGGCCCGCCATCACGCGGAAGACCCAGAACATGACCGGGACATTCGGCACGGTCGACCATGCGGCCTTCTCGATATCCTGAGGCGTGGCCGCCCGAGGATCGGCCACGAAACGCTTGAGGAGAAGCGCATAGCCGAGATCGGCCTTGCTGCGCTCGAAAGCCTCACGAGCGGCCATGTCCTTTTGGTCCACCTTCAGCTTCTCGACCGCGTCATAGGCCTTGATGCCGTTCTCGATGCGGTCCTGTGCCTTGGCGACCAGTTCGAAGATGCCGGAGACTTCGCCGGTCAGGCTGCGTGTGGAAATGAGGCCCAGAACATAGGGAATCTTCACTTCATATCGGGTGTCGCGGCCTTTCAGGCTCGGGATGCCGAAGACCGCGATCCCCGCAGGCGCAGGTTCGGTGTGCCACATCGCTTCGAGTGCGGCGAGCTTCATCTTCTGGTTGTCGGTCAGCGCATAGCCGCTCTCGTCGCCCAGCACGACGACCGATAGCGACGAAGCGAGGCCGAAGGCGGCCGCGACAGTAAAGCTCCGCTTTGCCACGGCGACCCATTTGCCCTTGAGCAGATACCAGGCCGAGACACCCAGCACGAAGACCGAGGCGCAGACGTAACCCGCGCTCACCGTGTGGACGAACTTGGCCTGCGCGACAGGATTGAACAGCACGGCCATGAAGTCCGAGACTTCCATGCGCATCGTTTCAGGGTTGAAGCGCGACCCGACCGGATGCTGCATCCAGCCATTGGCGACCAGAATCCACAGCGCCGAGAGATTGGAGCCGAGCGCGACCATGAACGTGGTGAACAGGTGCCCGATCTTCGACAATTTGTCCCACCCGAAGAACATCAGCCCGACGAAGGTCGCCTCGAGGAAAAAGGCCATCAACCCTTCGATGGCGAGCGGCGCGCCAAAGATGTCGCCGACATAATGTGAAAAATAGGACCAGTTCGTGCCGAACTGGAATTCCATGGTGATGCCGGTGGCGACGCCCAGTACGAAGTTGATGCCGAACAGCTTGCCCCAAAAGCGCGTGACCGTCCGCCAGATTTCGCGCCCCGTCATCACATAGATGCTCTCCATGATGACGAGAATGAAGGAGAGGCCGAGGGTCAGGGGCACGAACAGGAAATGGTAGAGCGCGGTCAGGGCGAACTGGAGGCGTGAGAGCTCGATCACGGCCATGTCCATGGCTTGGACTCCTTGCATTCCGGCCCGGCCTGTTCCAGCCCATGAGTCGGTTGAAAAGATGATGTTTAGCCATTACGCGTAACTGAGTATATGATCAAGCCAATAGACAGGCATGCCCCGGCCCTTTTCTGGATCGGCGATAGCGGCGCGGCGATCCTCATGGCGACGGCGCTCGCCGGTGCGGTGGCGTCGGCCGGGCAGGGCGATGATCGCGATCTTCTGCTCGCCGTCGGCGGATTGATAGGCGCAGCCTTGCTTCGCGCGGGAATTCAGATCGGCGCGACCGATGCAGGCGAGGCCGCAGCCGTGCGCGCGAAAGGGGGCTGGCGCCAGCAGGTGTTCCCGCATGTCCTGGTCGCTGCGCCGGGAGATCGCAGGATGCTGGGCGAGGCGGTAGCCGATGCCGTCGATCGGATCGAGGATCTGGGCGGCTTCCATGCCCGTTATTTGCCGCTAAGCCGCGCCGCGATCCTGTCTCCTCTGATCATCGCGATTGCGGCCAGCTTCGGAAGTGGGATGGCGGGCGCGATCATGCTCGCGACGCTGGTCCCTTTCGCCCTGGGCATGGCGCTGGCCGGAACGGCCGCTGCCCGCGCCGCCGCGCGCCAGCTCGACGCGCTCAGCCGGCTGTCGGGTCTGTTCGTCGATCGCGTGCGCGCGCTTCCCGTGATCGTGAGCTTCGGCGCGCAAGACCGCATAGGCCGTCATCTGGCCGACGCGACGCGAGACGTCGCTTCGCGCACGATCGACGTGCTGAAGATCGCGTTCGTATCGAGTGCGATCATCGAATTCTTCGCGGCGCTGTCGGTGGCGCTGGTCGCGCTCTATTGCGGATTCAACCTGCTCGGCATCCTGCCCTTTCCTGCGCCCGAAAGGCTGGGTTTGGGCGAGGCCCTGTTCGTCCTCGTCCTCGCGCCCGAATTCTACCTCCCCATGCGCCGTCTCGCCGCCGCCTATCATGACAAGCAGGTCGGGGAGGCGGCGGTGGAACGTCTTGCAGCGCTTGCGCGCCCTTCGCCGTCCGTATCCCGAAGCCCGATCGCAGGACCGCCCGCGCTGCGCTTCGACGGCGTGGTCATCGATTATGGCGAGACGGCCATCGGACCCTTCACATTGGACGTGGCCGCAGGCACCAGCCTCGCCCTGCGCGGGAGCACCGGCATCGGCAAGTCGAGCCTGCTCCATGCGGTGCTGGGGCTGGCTCCCATCGGCAAGGGTCGCATTCTGGTCGATGGCCGGGACGTGGCTGACGTGGCGCTCCCCGGCCATATCGGCTGGGCGGGCCAATCGGTCGCGTTCGTGCCGGGCACGCTGGCCGACAATATCCGTCTCGCGCGCCCCGATGCCGATGACGCGGCGGTCGAAGCCGCAGCCCTGCGCGCCGGCCTGGGACCGATGATCGAGGCTCGGGGACAAGGACTGGCCTTGCCGCTCGACCATCAAGGGTCGGGGCTTTCGGGGGGCGAGCGACGCAGGGTGGGAATAGCGCGCGTGCTGCTGAAGGACGCGCCGCTCTGGCTGCTCGACGAACCCACGGCCGATCTCGATGCGGGATCGGCGGCCGGCATCGCCAGCATATTGGCGTCGGCCGCCAAAGGCCGCACGGTCATCATGGCGACGCACAGCGCCGAACTGGCCGCGATCGCCGACCGCGAAATGGTGCTGGCATGAGCCGCGCGGACATGGAGCGATTATTGGCCGACGCCATCGGCCCGGAACGGCGCGCCTTTCGCATCGCGGGCCTGCTTGCCGCGGCGGCGACGGTCGCGGCGGTCCTGTTGCTGGGCCTGTCGGGATGGTTCATCACCGCCACCGCGCTTGCGGGGCTGGGCGGCGCGCTGGCGGTGCAGGGCTTCAACTATCTCGTGCCGAGCGCGATGATCCGGGTGCTGGCTATCGTGCGGACGGGCGCGCGCTATGGCGAACGGCTTTATGGGCACCGTGCGGCCCTGATGGCGCTGGCCATGGTCCGGGCGCGCCTGTTCGACCGTATCCTGGCCGCGCGCGACGTGCGCGAGCTATCAGCGGGCGACGCCGTGACCCGGCTCGTGCAGGACATCGGCGCGCTCGAAGACAATCTGGTTCGCAAGCCCGCATGGCCAGCCGCGCTCGCCGGCGCCGCCATCGGCCTCGGCCTTGCGTGGCTCGTCAATCCGCTTGCGAGCCTCGCGTTGCTGCTGCTGCTCGCCGGACTTGTTCTCTGGGCGCATCTGGCGACTCCCCGGCTGCTCGTAACGCCCGCGACCGGCATGGCGGCGGCGCTGGCGAGGCTGAAAAAGAACATGGTGGACTATGCTTCCGCTTCGCCCGAAATCCTTGCCTACGGCCTCGCACCGGCGATCGGGCGGAGCCTTGCGGTGGAGACGGCCAAACTGGACAGCGCACGGCGGCGGTTCGCGCGAGGCGAAGCGACCATCGACGCCGGCTTCGTCCTGGGCGGGGCCGTCGCCATGGGCGCGATGCTGTTCCTCTCTCATGCGGCCCTGCCGATGACGGTCCTCGCCGTGCTGGCGGCGGCAGGTGCGATCGAAGCGCTTTCAGGCTATGTGCGCGGCGTATCGCGCGGCGCGTCGGTTGCGGCCGCCTGGTTACGCCTGGAGGATGTGGCGGGCCGGCCTTCCATCCCAGACCGGCCAGGGCAGCTATCCCACCCCGTCGCACGGACGATCGTCCTTGATCGAGACGGACTGCATCTCCGGCTTGGGGCGGGAGAGCGCCTCGGCATTGCGGGACGGTCCGGCAGCGGCAAGACCAGCCTTCTCGAAACGCTCGCCGGCATCCGTTCCGCCGACAGGCAGTGCGGCATCCGTCTTGATGGCCAGCCTCTTGACATGTTGCCGCCCGAGATCGTGCGCGGGGCATTCGCCCTGTCGCCGCAGGACGCCCAGCTATTGTCGGGAACGGTCCGCGACAATCTGCGTCTCGCGCGCGCGGGCCTCAGCGACGGGCAGCTTTGGACCGCGCTGGAGGTCGCCTGTTTGGCAGCCGATGTCCGCGCGATGCCGGGCGGGCTGGACCAGTGGGTCGGCGACGGCGGCGCGCGCCTGTCGGGCGGACAGCGCAAGCGCCTGTCGATCGCGCGCGCCATCCTTGCGGCCAGACCATGGCTGTTGCTCGATGAGCCGAGCGAAGGGCTGGACATGGCGACGGAAGCGCGGCTCGTGCGTCGGATCGATGCCTGGCTGCGCGAAACGGGGACCGGGCTGGTCGTCGTCAGTCATCGCAAGGCTTCGCTGGCGCTCGCCGGCGAAGACCGGACGGTCGGGCTCGGGGACTGACCGGCTTTCGTTTTCCGGCACCAAATGGCCGCGGTGCTTGCTGCCACGGGTCACAATATCCTTGCGAATGTCGCTGCCGATCCCCGGATGCGCCTGTCGGTGCTTTTTGGTGCCGGACGCGCTTCCTTCGAGGAAAGGCCCGACAGGGCGCCGAGCAGCTTGCCTGCATTTTCCAGCGATTCCGGCACGAGTCTGTAGAAGACCAGCTTCGCATCGCGGCGCGTCTGCACCAGTTCCGCCTTGCGCAAGATCGCGAGTTGCTGCGACAGGCCCGGTTGGCCGACCCCCGTCAGCGCTTCGAGTTCGCCCACCGACTTTTCGCCATTCTCAAGCAAGGTGCGCAGCAGCTTCAGGCGAACGTCATGGGCTATCGCCTTGAGGATATCGGTGATCTCATCGAGCTGGGCATCGGTGAAGGTCGTCATTTGCCCGCCTCGCTTTGCTTGTCGGGGCGCGTGCGGTGGAACCAGCAGCCATCCTGCGTCGCGTCGAGCGCGCCGACCTGATCCTGATGGGGCGGAAGAAGCACGTCGTCGCCGGGATGCCAGCCTTCGGGCGTCACCACATTGTCGCTGTCGACCCGTTGCAGCGCGGCCACGACGCGCAACAGTTCCTCCACCGATCGCCCGATGGTCGCGGGATAGCAGAGCTTGGCACGCACGATGCCTTCGGGATCGATGAAGAAGGTCGCGCGCACCGTGGCGGCATCGGGCGCATTGTCCGCGAGCATCCCGTAGGCGCGGCCGATGACCATCGAGGGATCTTCGACGATCGGGAAGGTGACGGCCACGCCGAAATGCTCATGGATCGCGCGTATCCAGCCCAGATGGGCATAAAGGCTGTCGACCGAGATCGCGACCAGATCGCAGTCGAGGGCTTTGAAGCGATCATGGGCGCGCGACAGCGCGACGAATTCGCTGGTGCAGACCGGCGTGAAATCCGCGGGATGCGAGAACAGCACTACCCAGCGGCCGCGATAGTCGGACAGGCTCATGTCGCCCATCGTCGTGCGCGCCTGAAAATTGGGCGCGGCATCGCCGAGATGGACAGGGGAACAGATGGCGGTGTCGTCCGCGCTCGAATCCAAATTTCCTACTCCTGAAAAAGGGACAAGGGTTGAACTTCTCTTTTACACGGTTACATCATACGGGTAAACGATTAAGCGGGGTCGCGTTTCACGGAAGAGAAGCTGCCATGTCCGATTCCCTGCTGATAGTCTGCCCCGACTGCGCGAGCATCAATCGTGTGCCCGCCGCGAAGATCGGCTCGGTTCCCCATTGCGGGCGGTGCGGGGCACCGTTGTTCCAGGGGCGGCCCGTCGATGTCGATCAGGCCGCATTCGATCGCCATGTGGGCCGCGGAAGCCTTCCGGTCCTCGTCGATTTCTGGGCAAGCTGGTGCGGCCCCTGCCGGGCGATGGCGCCTGCGTTCAAGGCCGCCGCCTCCGAACTGGAGCCGCAGGTCCGGCTTCTGAAGGTCGACACGGAAGCGGAGCAGGGCATTGCCGGGCGCTACGGCATACGGTCCATCCCGACGCTGATTATGTTCAGGGGCGGCCGCGAGATCGCCCGGCAGGCCGGAGCGATGGATCGCGCGCGGCTGATTGCGTGGGCAAAAGAGGCTTTTGCGACCTGACCGGATCTGGGTCGGGAAGCGCAATAGATCGATATAAGGAGAGGAATATCCTTCCCGCTGCTCGGCACGGGGTCTTCGTCGCGACGTGAAAGCTGAGGGGCAGTATTGGAAATCGAAAATCGGAGGCCACCCGCCCGGGATGGATGGGGGTTGCAGCAGTAATGGCCTGGACCCAAAAACATGCCGGTTGCCAGCCGGGTTTTCGGGAAACATAGGCATGTGGCGCGGTTGGCGTTGCGGCGTACGGAGATTGAAAGGAGGATGACGGAAATGCTCTTGGGCCTGTTCCGCATAGTTGCGCTGATCGAAGGCATCACCACCGTTCTGCTGTTCCTTGTGGCGATGCCGCTCAAATATCTCGCCGGGCAACCTTTGCTCGTGCCGCCGGTCGGGTGGATGCACGGCCTTGCCTTCATCGCCTATGTTGTGACGATGATGCTGGCGTTGCCTGGCCGGCGAACCGGCGTCTTCGGCTGGCTCAGGACATTTGCCGCTGCATTGGTGCCATTCGGTACCTTTCTCAACGACCGCTGGGTGAAGCAACTGGAACCGCGACGGATTTTGTCGGCAAGATAGGGGCCTGCCGGGTGCTTCCGGTCTTGCAGATGGCCGTCTTCATCGGTGCATCTTCTCCGGGAAATTGGAAACCGGGTGATGCGCGGGGCAGAGCGGGAAAAGGTCCGGATTTGACTTTTTGTCGCTTATGGCCCATATCGTGCTGGCTAACGTCGCCAGCGACGGAACTTGATCCCTTCGGGGCCTCCTTCCTTTCTCGCGCTACCAGCTTCGCCCGTGCTTTTGCGGGCGGATAACCTGTTTTCGTGAAAGGAAACATCCATGCCCATCGGCACCGTCAAATTTTTCAATTCCGACAAAGGCTATGGCTTCATTGCGCCCGAAGATGGCGGCAATGACAGCTTCGTCCATATCTCCGCCGTCGAGCGCGCTGGTATGGCGACGCTGCACAAGGACCAGCGGCTGAGCTACGAGATCGAAACCGATCGTCGTGGCAAACAGTCCGCCGTCAGCCTCGAAGCGGCCTGAGGCCCAGCGCCCGCGGGGGTATGATCTCCCTAGGGCAGGATTATCCGGATGAAGCCAGCGCTTCACTGGACGAGTTGTTCCCCGCATTCATGTCCGCACGGCGGACAAGGATGTGGGGCGGCTTTCAGGAACCATGTCCGGCGCCATGGGAGATGTCTTCTCCACAAGGGCGCGGGTGAACGGATAATCCATCCTGTTCCCGATCGGACTGCATGCGGCCGCCCATATGAGTGCGGCTCACTTCCCCCCAACCATTCGAGCGTTTCGAACACGCCAGGACAATAATGAATTTCAAGACATTCACCACGACCACCCATTCCAATCCGAAATCTTTGCTTCGGCGGCTTTCCCGGCCCCGGGAACTACCCGCGCTGACGGGTATCCTGTCCACCCAGGACCTACGTCGCATCGTTGCCGAAATGCTGGGCTGAAGCCCACTTGCCACCCGATCGGAGATCGCCATGTCCGCTACCAGCAGTTTCTATCTGGCACGTGCCGCCCAATGCGGCCTCGAGGCGGAAGCGGCCGATCTGGTCAATGTGCGCGAGCGCTGCCTGCGGGCGAAAGCGGCCTGGCAGGCGATGGCCGACCGGGTTTTGAAGAGCGAGACGGATCGCCAGCAACAAATGGCTGACAAGGCCGCTCTTCAGGAGCGCTCATTGGGCTGAGTGATCGCGCAAATGGCATAGCGATTTCCGTCTTGCACCCCCAGGGTTGATGCGGCGGAGCGCCAATCCGAACCCGCAACGGCCGATGGCTCGCACTTTGTTGCTCGCGAAATTCGAGAGCGAGCGGTTTGATCTGATGCGCGGGAAGCCGGGATAGCGGCTCTTTTCGGCTGTCGGGGCATGGCCTGCACTGGCCGAAATTGCACAATATCCTGGCGGCGGAGCAATTCTGTTCGGCCCTCGCTTGGTCAATGACAGATGGATCAATGGGGCGAGCCTTGCCGCATCAAGCCCCGCAGCCAGGCGGAGAGGCGCGGCCTAGATCCACGCGGATCGGGCGGTGCGTCGTGGAGATGGACGTTGAGCAAGCCGACGCGGTTTCACGAATTTCATGTGAAGGTGCACCGCTATCTGGGAATCGCGCTGGCCCTCTTCATGATCCTCATCGCCGGCACCGGCAGCATCATCGCCTGGTATGACGACCTGGAACGGGCCTTCAACGCTCCGATGCGTGTCGTTACGCCTCAGCCGCAGGGCTGGACGCTGCACGACGCGCTCGTGATCCGCGCGCGGCTGGAAGCGCAAGACCCCCATTCCCATCTTTTTTCCCTGCAATTACCCCAGCAACCCGACCAGTCGCTGTTCTCGCGGGTGATGCCCGCGATCGATCCCGTATCGGGCCAGCCCCATGCGATCGGTTATGACGAGGTGTTCGCCGATCCCTACACGGGCGAGCGGCTGGGCCAGCGCATGATCGGCCAGCCTTCCCTCAAGGGATCGGGCTTCTTTTCCTTTATCTATTATCTTCACTATGCGCTGCTGTTCCCGCTGGGGATCGGTATTCTGCTGATGGGGTTTCTTGCCCTGTTCTGGGCGATAGAGAGCATCATCGGCCTCTATCTGACGCTGCCCCTGAAGCTGAAGCCAAGCAAAACCGGCGCGAAGCAGCGTTCCTTCATGCAGCGCTGGTCGACATCCTGGAAGATCAGTCGCGGGGCCCCCCCGGCGCGGCGGCTGCTTGACCTGCATCGCGCGTCCGGCCTATGGCTCTGGCCGCTGCTGCTCATCTTCGCGGTGACGGGTTTCGCCCTCAATCTGGGCGGAATCTACGCAGGCGTCGTCCATATTTTTGCCGACTATGCGCATTTCCAGGAACAGCCGCCCCGTCCGCCGTTGAAGCAACCGCTCATCAATCCGCCTGTCGATTGGTTCGAGGCGGCGGCACTGGGCCAGCGCTACTTTGCACAAGAAGCGGAGAAGGAAGGTTTCACCCTGGGGAAACCCGCTGCTATCGAATATCGGCGCGACCTCGGCATCTATTTCTTCCTGATGCATACTTCCCGCGATCTGCTGGACCGTCAGGGCACTCCGACGGAGACGGATTCCCCTGCGACAGCTGCGACGATTGCCATCGATGCCCGCGACGGGCGCTTCCTGGGGCTGCAACTGCCGACCGGGCAGCGCGCGGCGAACACGGTAACGAGCTGGCTGATGGCGCTGCATGTGACGGCGATCGGCGGCCGCCCCTGGCAGGTTGCGGTGTCCGCATTCGGAATACTGGTCGCGGGGATGTCCGCGACCGGGCTGCTGCTGTGGTGGCGCAGGCGCAAGGCGCGCAAGCCCAAGGCCCGCGCGCCGCTTGCGGCGTCGAGCGGCATGGCTGGGAACGCCGGCATAGTGACGCCCGCTCCGCTCAGGCCGGATTGCAAGCGGTGACGATCCAGGCCGCACCGTCTATCGTGACCGATCGTTCGCCCGGGCTGGCGGCAAAGGCGGCGCGCACCGCATCGGCGGCGCGGGCGCGGATGTCCTCCGACTGATCCGCCAGCACGCGCGACAGCGGGCCGACCTCGAATGCCATCTCCAGCGCATCCTCGACCGCGGCCTCGCGCGTATCACCCATGCCGAAGGGCAACGGATGGTCAAAGGACATAAAGGCGATGTCGGTGAAGCCCGCCGCCTCCAAGATGCTCGCGACAACGAGACCATCGCGCGCTGCATGAGCGAGTTCGCGGAGTGGGCCGATGAGGCGGGCGACCTGTTCAGCCATGACATGCTCGTCGCACGCATCGGCGTGCACGAGGAGACGGCCTGGATGCTGCGTTCAAGTCTGGCTTGACCGCGAGGGCGCTGCTTCAGGATAGCGGATAGAAGCAGTCAGGCGGCTAATCGGGGCGCCAGATGCGCCTGTTCATCGCAGTTCGGGATTCTCCACCCGGCCGAGGAACAGGATGACGCCAGTCCTGTGATCGCGGATCAGGATGATGAACGGGTGATCGGCGCGGAATGTCGGCGGCGGTACGATCGGCGCGCTCGTCACTTCGTGTCAAACGGCGTTCAAAAGGGACCCCCGATCGGCGTCGAAGAGGGACCCCCTTTTTCGGATATGATGTTGGTTTGTTGAAGATGGCCTTGCGCTGCGTGCGGCGGAGGGCGGGCGTAGCCCGACCGGAGGCGCGCGCAGCGCAAGATAGATTTTTGAAGGCGCCGAAGGTAGCGGTCAGCTGCGGTTTTTGAAGCGCCAGCTGTCGTTGCCCGTCTCGATGATATCGCAGTGGTGGGTGACGCGGTCGAGCAGCGCCGTAGTCATCTTGGGATCCCCGAAGACGGTAGGCCACTCGCCGAAGGCAAGGTTGGTGGTGATGATGACGCTGGTGCGCTCATAAAGCTTGCTGATGAGGTGGAACAGCAACTGCCCTCCCGAGCGTGCGAACGGCAGATATCCAAGCTCGTCGAGCACGATCAGATCGAGCCGCGACAGCTGCGCCGCCAGGGTCCCGCCTTTGCCGATCCGGGTCTCCTCTTCGAGGCGTGTCACCAGATCGACGGTGTTGAAGTAGCGGGCGCGAGCGCCCCTTCGCACGACATTGGCGGTGATCGCGATGGCGAGGTGGGTCTTGCCTGTCCCCGTGCCGCCGACCAGCACGATATTGCGGCGAGGCGGGAGGAAGGAGCCATCGTGAAGGGAGCGGATCATCTCCTCATTGATCGGTGTGCCCTCGAAGCTGAACCGCTCCAGGTCCTTCACCACGGGCAGCCTCGCAGCCGTCATCCGATAGCGGATGGAGGCTGCATCCCGGTGGGTCGCCTCAGCACGGAGCAGGTCGGTCAGTATCTCCATGGTGGTGCGCTTGCGCTGGAGGCCGGTGGTGACCGCCTCGTCGAACGCCGCCGCCATGCCCTTGAGTCCGAGGCCGCGCATCGTGTCGATCATATCATGCCGCTGCATCATAGCCTCGCAGCAGATCATAGCGGGCACAGTCGGCGAGCGGAGGATGCTGCAGCATCCGGTCTTCCGAAGTGACGATGCTGTGGGGTGTCGCCGGCTCGCGGCGCCGGGAGAGGATGTTGAGGATCAGCTCGTCGCTGGCCGTTCCGTTCGCCAACGCTTCGCGCACGGCAGCCTCTACCGGCTCCAGGCCATCGGTGAGCACCGCCGAGAGGACCCGCACGAACCTGCGATCGGCCTCGTCCCCGGTGCCGAGCCTTCGCCGTAATCGGTGCAGGGCGGGCGGCAGATCCCAGTCCTGGAACGGTGCGCCGTTACGCAGCGCGCCGGGCTTGTGCGCGAGGACCGGCAGATAATGCCAGGGATCGTATATCGTGCGGTTCCGACCGAAGTGGCGCTCATGCTCCCCGACGATCGCATCGCCGCAGCGTATGACGATGCGATCGGCATAGGAGCGCACCTGAACGGTCCGGCGTGCGGCCGTCGACATGACCGAGTAGCGGTTGCGATCGAAGCTGATGAGGCAGGTGCCGGTGACGGCATGCTCGCTCTCATGGAAGCCGTCGAACGGTGCCAGGATCGGCTGCAGGGCCGGTCGCTCCATATCCAGCGCCTCGGCGACGGTAATATCCCCGCGTTCGGGATGGGCATGATGCTCGGCCCAGCGCCGGCACTCGGCCTCCAGCCACCCGTTGAGCTCGGCCAGGCTGGCGAACCGGAGTCGCGGCTGGAAGAAGCGGCCTCGGATCGTCTGGACCTGCTGCTCGACCTGGCCCTTCTCCCATCCCGCCGCCGGCGAGCAGGCGGTCGGCTCGACCATGTAATGATCGGTCATGATCAGGAAGCGGCGGTTGAACACACGCTCCTTGCCGGTGAACACGGCCGTCACCGCCGTCTTCATATTATCGTAGATACCGCGTCGCGGCACACCGCCGAAGAACGCGAACGCCCGGGCATGGGCATCGAACAGCATCTCCTGGCCCTCGCGCGGATAGGCCCGGACATAGGGTGCGCGCGAGTCGCAGAGACGCATATGCGCCACCTTCACCCGCATCGGCTTGCCGGCGATCTCCACATCCTCGTGGCTCCAGTCGAACTGGTAGGCCTCACCCGGCTGGAAGGTCATCGGGATGAACGCCGGTGCGCCTTCGCCAGCATCCTTCCGCCGCGCAGCACGCCAGCGCGCCGCATAGCGGCGCACCGCATCATAGGATCCATCGAACCCCTCGCGCACCAGCAGGTCATGGATACGCGTCATCCGTAGCCGATCGCGGCGGCCGCGCCCCTCGTTCTCCTCAAGCAGCGCATCGAGACGATCCTGATAAGGACCGATCCGCGGCAGCGGCTGGACTTTGCGCTGATAGTTGAACGCCGCCTCCGGCGACCGGATCGCCTTGCGGACTACCTTCCGCGACAAACGAAGGTCGCGCGCGATCGCCTTGATCGCCTTCCCCCCTGCATGCTCACGCCGAATCCGAACCACTGTCTCCACGATCAACATCCCGTTCTCGCCAACTGATCAAAACCAGTCGGCCGACTAAATCCCCGGGATGAAGGGGTCCTTTTTGCACGCCGATCACCCCACGAAGGGGGTGCCTATTGCACGCTGATCCTCACCCCCGCCACGGCGATCAGCGCGCGATAGCCGTCGAACTTGATCTCATGCAGCCAGTCATGGCCCTCCGGCACCGCGTCCACCAGCGTCGCAAGCTGCGGCTTGACGAAGCGCGGCAGCGCCCCTGTTTTCGGTCGCGTGCCCTTGCGTCCCTCAGGCTTCAGCGCCGCATTATGTTCCCGCGCCGCCTGCATCTTCTGCGCGAAGGCCTGGCCTTTGGCCCCGGCCAGCGATTGTGTCCCCTCCCTGTCGGCGGCGATCTCCGCCATCGAACGCCCGGTCAGCACGCTGGTCAGCGCCCGGTCGACTAGAACGCGATCCGTGTCCGCCTCGCCATCCTCGATCTTGCGGAGCAGCCAGTTCTCGCGCTTCTCGCCCGGCCGTCCCTTCATCCTCA
This sequence comes from Sphingobium cloacae, assembly GCF_002355855.1. Lineage (NCBI taxonomy): Bacteria > Pseudomonadati > Pseudomonadota > Alphaproteobacteria > Sphingomonadales > Sphingobiaceae > Sphingobium > Sphingobium cloacae. The sequence continues at coordinate 1,390,702 of NZ_AP017655.1, read as the reverse complement.
CCAGCAGCCATTCGCCCTTCATCCGCTCGCCATGCAGGATGAAATGCAGATGCCCCTTGTCGATGTCGGCCGCGCTCTTGCCCTCGACCGGCTCCCATCTGCCCCGGTCCCACAGCATCACCGTGCCGCCGCCATATTCGCCCTTGGGAATGGTCCCTTCGAAATCGCCATAGCTCAGCGGATGGTCCTCCGTTCGAACCGCCAGCCGTCGGTCAGCGGGATTCAGGCTCGGTCCCTTGGTCACGGCCCAGCTTTTGAGCACGCCGTCCACCTCCAGCCGGAAATCCCAGTGAAGCCGCGTCGCCTCATGCTTCTGCACCACGAAGCTGTTGCCTCCCTTCTTCGCCATCACGCCCTTGGGCTCATGCGTGCGGGCGAAATCGCGCTTGGCGTTATAGGGGGCGAGGGCGTTCTTGCGGGCCATCAGTCGTTCCGTTTCTCCGCATCGAGCCAGCGGTCCTCGGCCACCCGCAGCAGCGTCAGCATGACCACCGCGACGATGGCCGCGCTCGCCACCAGCGGCCATTGCCCCGCACCGCTGGCGATGCCGATCATGCCCGCCAGCCAGATGTGGGCGGCGGTGGCGAGGTTCCTGATCTCTCCCTTGTTGAACATGATGAGGCCCGCCGCAATGATGCCGGTGAAGGCGGCGGACGCCTCGAACACGCGCAGCGGGTCGATATTGCCCTCGCCATGAAGCTGCTTGTGCAGGGCGATGGCGCTGATCGTCATCAGCGCGCAGGTGAAGCAGATGATGCCATGCGTCCGCATCCCGGCGGCATGGCCCCTGAGTTCCCGGTCCAGGCCCAGCAGCAGACCCAGCAGGGCCGCCACACCCAGCCGCGTGAGGACCGGCCAGTCGATGACATGGAGCGGGATGGCGGGATTGAGTTCCATCACGCCTTCTTGCGTTTCGCCGGGGCCGCCCGTTTGGCCGGTGCTTTCGCCTTCGCCTTGGGCGCAGCCGCGGCCTTACGCGCCGCGGGCGTGCGCTTGCCGCCTTCCACCGATTTCTTGAGCGCGGCCATCAGGTCGATCACATTGCCGCCCCGCTGCGTGCCCGGTTCCTCCACATCCTCGATGATGCGCTTGCCCTTGGCCTTTTTCTTCTTCTCGATCAGCGCGCGTAGCGCATCGACATAGCGGTCGTGAAATTCCTCCGGCTTGAAGGGCGCGGTCTTCTTCTCGATGATCGTCGTGGCAAGGTCGAGCATGTCGGGATCGGCCTTTTCATCGGGCAGTCCTCGAAAATAGCTTTGCGCCTTCGTCACCTCATCGGCATAGCGCAACAGTTCCAGCACCAGTCCGCGCCCGCAAGGCTTGAGCGACACGAGCTGTTCCCGTCCCCGCACCGACAATTGGCCCAGCCCCACCTTCTTCGTCTGCCGCAGCGCATCGCGCAGCACCGCATAGGCTTCCTCCGCCAGATCGTCGGCGGGCAGCACGAAATAGGGCTTTTCATAATAGAGCACGTCGATGGCGTCTGCATCGACGAATTGCACCAGGTCCAGCGTCTTGCGGCTCTCGATCCTGACCGCCTCGATCTCCTCATCGTCGAGCAGGACATAATTGCCCTTCGAAACCTCATAGCCCTTCAATATCTCGTCGCGGTCCACCGGCCCGATGCCGGTCACGACCTTCTCATAGCGGATGGGCTTGCCCGAAGGCTCGTGGATCTGGCGGAAGGACACCGCCGCGCCCGACCGCGTGGCCGGATAGATTTCGACCGGAATGGACACCAGCGCCAGCCTGATCTGGCCCTGCCAATATGCGCGCGCAGCCATGGACGAACCTTTCGCGCCTATCAGCGTGCGAAGGCGCGGGAAGTTCCCATGGGGGCGGGTCTTTACTGCCGTTGGCCCAGGGGCGTAGAGCAGATGGCATGACCGATACCGATAATCTGGTCCGACCGGCGGCGACGGTCGTGATCGTACGGGACAAGCCCCATGGCCCGGCAGACATATTGATGATGGAGCGCGCGCGCAGCATGGCCTTTGCCGGGGGCGCGCTGGTTTTCCCGGGCGGCGCGGTGGACGAGGGGGACCGGGCGCTGGCAGCGGCTTTCGCGCCGCGGCTGGAGCCCGACGACGCGGCGGCGCGGGTCGCCGCTATTCGCGAAACGCTGGAGGAAAGCGGGATCGGCATCGGCTTTGCCGCGCCGCCCGAGCCGGCCCTGCTGGCGAAGATGCGCCGCGCGCTCGCGGAAGGGGCGGAATTGTCCGCGCTGGTCGAGGCGCATCGACTGGAACTGGCGCTCGACGCCCTGCTGCCCTTCACCCGCTGGCTGCCCAGTCGCCCGACATCGCGGATATTCGATGCCCGCTTCTATCTGGCGAAGGCGCCTGGCGGGCAGGAGGCTAGCGTGGATGGCACTGAAAACACCCGCCTGTTCTGGAGCAGTGCTCGCGAAACGCTGGCTCGGTGTGCATCGGGGGAGGGCTTTATCATCTTCCCCACTCGCCGCAATCTGGAGCGGTTGGCGCAATTCGACAGTTTCGAAGCGCTCGCTGCCCACGCCGCCGCCACGCCGCCGGAAAAGGTGACGCCATGGATCGAGGATCGCGACGGCGTGCCTCATATCTGCATTCCCACCCATCTGGGCTATCCGATTACCTCGGAGCCGGTCGCGACCGCCATCCGGCGATAGGATGCGCTCCTTCTTCCGTCTTTTGCGATGGTCGATCCTGTTGGCCGCGCTGCTGGCGCTCCTGCTGGTCGGTTGGGCCCTCCTGCGGCAACGACCGCAGGATCTGCCATGGACGAAGCTGGACCTTGCCCAGTCTGTCGGACTGTTCACCGGGCGCAAGCTGGCGGGGTTGACCGGCGATCCGCTGGCCTGCCGGGCGCTGCTGGACAAGGCGGGGATCGCCTATGACGCCATGCCGCCGCGCGGGGAGGGGCGCTGCGCCTTTCGCGACGGGGTGAAGTTGAAGTCTGATGGCGAAGCCGTGGCGTTGTCGCCCCAATCGGTCGCCACTTCCTGTCCCGTCGCGGCGGCGCTCAAGCTGTGGGAATGGCAAGTGGTCCAGCCTGCCGCGCAGCGCCTGCTGGGGCAAGCGGTGCGGAAGATCACCCATTTCGGCGCCCATAGCTGCCGTCGCATGTACGGACGGGACAGCGGCGATTTCAGCGAACATGCCACCGCCGATGCGATCGACATATCGGGTTTCATACTGGAGGATGGCCGGCGCATCAGTGTGGTGGACGACTGGGAGGGGGACGATAAGGACGCGGTTTTCCTGCGTGCCGTGCGGGACGGGGCCTGTGACCTGTTCTCCACTGTGCTGTCACCCGATTATAACGCCGCCCACCGCGATCATCTCCATCTCGATCAGGCGGAGCGGGGAGAAATGGGCTGGCGGGCCTGCCGTTGAAACGAAGCTTCTGTGGGGTTCGGATTGGGTGGGGAGCGGACATGCCTGCTTCTAACATGCACCGTGCTCCTGCGAAGGCAGGAGCCCAGTTCTGCCATCTGATCTGGGCTCCGGCCTTCAGGAGCACGGAACACTTCAATTTGAGTGATTCCAGACACTTCCTCTCGTTCGCCCTGAACTTGTCGAAGCCTGTCCTGAGCGCCTGCCTTGGCAGGCAGTCGAAGGGTTCGCTCAGCCCGGACGGATGAAGGAGTGTCCGCAATTGGCCGAAACCGACCATAATGCAAAACCTCAATCGCCCCACAATTCCTTGAGTTTGCTAAAGAACCCCGTGGATTGAGGGCATTCCTCTCCCGTTTCCGTTTCCCGAAAGGCTTCGAGCAGATCGCGCTGGCGGGCGGATAGTTTGGTGGGGGTCTCCACATCGACCTGTATCACCAGGTCGCCTTGCCCGCGTCCGTTCAGCACGGGCATGCCCGCGCCGCGCTGTCGGATTTGCTTGCCGGACTGGATGCCGCTTGGAATCCTGATTTCATGCCGGTTGCCGTCGAGACCCGGCACTTCGATGACGCCGCCCAGCGCAGCCGTGGTGAAACTCACCGGCGCGCGGCAGAACAGCGTCGTGCCGTCACGTTCGAAGATCGGATGCCGCTTCACGTGCAGGAAGATGTAGAGGTCGCCGCATGGCGCGCCCCGCGCGCCGCATTCGCCTTCGCCCGACAGGCGGATGCGGGTGCCTTCGTCGACGCCCGCCGGGATATTGACGGAAAGTGTCTTGGGCTTGTCCACGCGCCCTTCGCCCCGGCAGGAGCGACAGGGGCTTTCGATCACCTGCCCCGCGCCATGGCAGGACGGACAGGTCCGTTCGACCACGAAGAAACCCTGCTGCGCCCGGACCTGTCCATGGCCGCCGCAGGTGTGGCATGTCTTGACACCGGTGCCCGGCTGCGCGCCCGATCCCTCGCAGGCGTCGCAGGGGGCGGAGACTTCGATCTCGATCTCGCTCTGCTTGCCGTGATAGGCTTCGTCGAGCGTGATCTCCATGTCGTAGCGCAGGTCGGCGCCGCGCCGCTGGGCCTGACGCCCGCCGCCTCCGCCGAACCCGGCCTGGCCGAAGATCGTTTCGAAAATATCGCCCAGATCGGAAAAGCCGCCCGCGCCGCGCCCACCGCTGAAACCGCCGCCGCCATTTTGGGCATTGGTATAGGCCGCATGGCCGTAGCGGTCATAGGCCGCGCGCTTCTGCGGGTCCTTCAGGCACTCATAGGCTTCGGAGACGGCCTTGAATTTCGCCTCGCCGTCGCTGCATCCCCCGGTCTTGTCGGGGTGATATTTCATCGCCAGCTTGCGATAGGCGCTCTTGATGGTGGTGGCGTCCGCCGTGCGTTCCACTTCGAGCAGGGAATAATAGTCGATTTCGGTAGTCATCTCGCCCCCGGCGCGCACGTTCCCCGGCTTCGCCCCGAACGGTCGCGCTGGTCAGGCACCATGCCGTCCGCGCAGGGCGAAGTCGAGAAGCGTTTCATCGGGCTTACGCCTTGTTGTTCTCGTCCACTTCCGAAAATTCGGCGTCGACCACGTCGTCGTCGGCCTTCGGCGCTTCGGCGTCCGGAGAAGCCGCAGCGGCCTGCTCCTTCTCGTAGATCGCCTGGCCCAGCTTCATGGCGACCGTGGCGAGTTCCTGCGCCTTGGACTGCATGGCTTCGGCGTCGCCGCCCTCGACCGCCGATTTGGCAGCCGCGATGGCGGTTTCGATCTCGGACTTGAGGGCTGCGTCCACCTTGTCGCCATGCTCGGCAAGCTGCTGTTCGGTGGTGTGGATCAGGCTTTCGGCGTTGTTCTTCGCCTCGGCCGCCTCACGGCGCTTCTTGTCTTCTTCGGCGAAGCGTTCGGCGTCCTTCACCATCTGGTCGATGTCGGCGTCGGACAGGCCGCCCGAAGCCTGGATGCGGATCTGCTGCTCCTTGCCGGTGCCCTTGTCCTTCGCGGAGACGTTGACGAGGCCGTTGGCGTCGATGTCGAACGTCACCTCGATCTGCGGCACGCCGCGCGGCGCGGGCGGGATGCCGACCAGGTCGAACTGGCCCAGCAGCTTGTTGTCCGCCGCCATCTCACGCTCGCCCTGGAACACGCGGATCGTCACCGCCTGCTGATTGTCGTCGGCGGTCGAATAGACCTGCGACTTCTTGGCGGGGATCGTCGTGTTGCGGTCGATCATGCGGGTGAACACGCCGCCCAGCGTCTCGATGCCCAGCGACAGCGGGGTCACGTCGAGCAGCAGCACATCCTTGACGTCGCCCTGTAGCACGCCCGCCTGGATCGCCGCGCCCATGGCGACGACTTCGTCTGGGTTGACGCCGGTGTGGGGTTCCTTGCCGAAGAAGTCCTTCACGGCCTCGCGCACCTTGGGCATGCGGGTCATGCCGCCCACCAGCACCACTTCGCTGATCTCGCTCGCCGAAATGCCGGCGTCGGCCAGCGCCTTCTTGCATGGCTCCATCGTCCGCTTGATGAGGTCGGCCACCAGGCGCTCCAGATCGGCGCGGGTGATGGTCTTCACCAGATGCTTGGGACCGTTCTGGTCGGCCGTGATGAAGGGCAGGTTGACTTCGGTCGACTGGGCCGAGGACAGCTCGATCTTCGCCTTTTCGGCGGCTTCCTTCAGACGCTGAAGCGCCAGCTTGTCCTTGGTGAGGTCGATGCCTTCCGCCTTCTTGAAATCCTCGGCCAGATATTCGACCAGCTTCGAGTCGAAATCCTCGCCGCCCAGGAACGTGTCGCCGTTGGTCGACTTCACTTCGAACACGCCGTCGCCGATTTCGAGGATGGAAATATCGAAGGTGCCGCCGCCCAGGTCGTAGACCGCGATGGTCTTGCCGTCCTGCTTCTCAAGCCCGTAGGCGAGCGCGGCCGCGGTCGGTTCGTTGATGATGCGCAGAACTTCGAGGCCCGCGATCTGGCCCGCGTCCTTGGTCGCCTGACGCTGGGCGTCGTTGAAGTAGGCGGGAACCGTGATGACGGCCTGCGTCACCGTCTCGCCCAGATAGGCTTCGGCGGTTTCCTTCATCTTCTGGAGCGTGAAGGCGGAGATCTGCGACGGGCTGTAATCCTTGCCGCCCGCATTGACCCATGCGTCGCCATTGGGGCCCTTCACGATCGAATAGGGGACCAGTTCCATGTCCTTCTTCGTCGTGGGATCGTCGAACCGGCGGCCGATCAGGCGCTTCACCGCGAAAACCGTGTTGTCCGGATTGGTGACGGCCTGCCGCTTCGCGGGCTGGCCGATCAGTCGCTCGCCGTCCTTGGCGAAGGCGACGATGGAGGGCGTGGTGCGCGCACCTTCCGCATTTTCAATCACCTTAGGCTTGCCGCCGTCCATTACAGCCACGCAGCTGTTGGTGGTGCCCAGATCGATACCGATTACTTTTGTCATCTTTTCCTCTTTGAACCCCAAATCATATTCAGCGGTTGACGGCCCCATACCTCACGAAAGCGCCAAGGCAAGGCCGTTTGCGTGTCGGATATAGGCGCGCTTTTTCTTGGCACAAGAAGCTGCGGCGATTACCTATGCGGGCGACCGGAAACGAGACAGTTCGAAAGGGCCTTCCAATGCGCGCGATCCTTCCCCTCCTGGCCCTTGCAGCGCCTTTGACCCTCGGCGCGTGCGGCGACCCCGCGCCGACCTATATCGACCAGGCATGGGTGCGTCTCAGCCCCAACAAGGACACGCCGTCGGCCGGATATTTCGTGGCCCATGGCGGGGCGAGCGACGTGCAGTTGCGCGGCGTGCTGACCGACTATGCGCTGAAGGTGGAGATGCATGAAAGCGTCAGCGAGAACGGCATGATGTCGATGAAGCCGATCTCCAGCGTCGATATTCCGGCCAAGGGCAAGGTCGCCTTCGCGCCGGGCGGCAAGCATCTGATGCTGTGGGGCGTCAACGACACCGCGATCAGCCGGGGCAAGATGCAGCTTACCTTCCTGCTTTCGAACGGCGACCGCCTGCTGGCGGACGCGGTGATCCGCAAACCCGAAGCGGCGACGGCGGCAGCGAAAACGGACGCGCATCGGCAGCATTGATCCGGACGGTGCGGGGACGAGTGCGGCGCTTGTCCCCGGCGGGGGGAGCGCCTAGATTCTACCGATGACGGCCAGACTCCTGACCCGTGGTGAAATCGCGTTGGCGCGGTCGATCTATCATGACAGCATCGACCTGTCGGTCGTCGAGGTCCGGCGGCGGAAATGGTTCCCCTTCCAGCCGCGCAGGACGGTCATGGCGCCGACCGGGCACATCCATTTCCATCCCGCCTGCCCCTTCTGGTGCGAGGATTTCAGTCGCGCCGACCTGATGTTGCGGGGCCTGTTCCTGCATGAACTCTGTCATGTCTGGCAAAGCCAGAGCGGCATTTTCCTGCCGATCAGGCGGCATCCCTTCTGCCGATACAGCTACAGCCTGAAACCCGGCCTGCGCCTGCCGCAATATGGGCTGGAGCAACAGGCCGAAATCGTGCGCCACGCCTATCTTCTGCGGGAAGGCGCGGTGGTGCCCGGCGCGCCGGAGCTGGAACAATATGAAAGCCTGCTCGCTATTTTCCGGTGAGGAAAGGTGAAACCCGTTCATTTCAAGCGGCGCCGTGCTCCTGCCTGTGCAGGAGCACGGCTTATGTTAAAGGCCGGATTTACAACTCCGCATCCATGAGGTTCGGGAAGAAGCCTTCATGGGCCGAGCGCAACGCATCGAGCGCCACGCCCGCGACCTTGCCGCCGCCGGTCGTGCCGATACGGGTCGCGCCGGGGATGGCAATGCCTTCGGGCGCGGAAACCAGATAGCGCCCCTGATCCTCGCCGAACGCGCTGGCGGTGGTGAGCGTCCTGTTCAGTTCCGCGCCGATCCCGCCAGCCAGCGCCATTTCCGCCACCGCGACCAGCAGGCCCCCGTCGGAAATATCGTGGACCGCCGTGACTTGGCCCTCCGCGATCAGCGCGCGGACGGTTTCGGCATGGGCGCGCTCGGCGGCCAGATCAACCTTCGGCGCTTCACCCGCCTCGCGGCCCGCGATCTCGCGCAGCCAGATGGACTGGCCCAGATGCGACCCCTCGCCACCGATCAACCAGATGGCTTCGCCTTCCGCCTTGAAAGCGACGGTCGCCATCACGTCGATGTCCTGGAGCAGCCCGATGCCGCCGATGGCGGGCGTGGGCAGGATGGCGGAGCCGCCGCCTGTCGCCTTGGATTCGTTATAGAGCGAGACATTGCCGCTCACGATCGGGAAGTCGAGCGCGCGGCAGGCGTCGCCCATGCCTTCGAGGCAGCCGGTGAACTGAGCCATGATCTCCGGCCGCTGCGGATTGGCGAAGTTGAGGCAATTGGTGACGGCGAGCGGCGTCGCGCCGACCGCGCTGATATTGCGATAACATTCCGCAATGGCCTGCTTCCCGCCCTCATAGGGATCGGCATAGCAATAGCGCGGCGTGCAATCGGTGCTGATCGCGATGCCCTTTTGCGATCCGTGGACGCGCACCACCGCCGCGTCGCCGCCGGGACGCTGCACCGTGTCCGCGCCGACCACATGGTCATACTGCTCCCAGATCCAGCGGCGGCTGGCGATGTCGGGGCTGCCCATCAGTTTCACCAGGTCCGCGCCGATGTCGGACGCCGGGATGTCGCCGGTCGGCTGGACGCCGGACCAGCGCTTATATTCTTCTTTCGGCATCGCCGGGCGATCGTAGAGCGGCGCGTCGTCCGCCAGCGGGGCGAGCGGAATGTCGCATACCGTCTCGCCATGGTGGACAAGCACCATGCGGCCCGTGTCGGTGACTTCGCCGATGACGGCAAAGTCCAGTTCCCATTTGCGGAAGATCGCTTCGGCAAAGGCTTCCTTGCCCGGCTGGAGCACCATCAGCATCCGCTCCTGGCTCTCCGACAGCATCATTTCATAAGCCGTCATGCCGGTTTCGCGCTGCGGAACCTTGTCCATGTCCAGCCGGATGCCGACGCCGCCCTTGGACGCCATCTCCACGCTGGAAGAGGTAAGGCCCGCAGCGCCCATGTCCTGAATCGCGACGATGGCGTCCGACGCCATGAGTTCCAGGCAGGCTTCGATCAGCAGCTTCTCGGTAAAGGGGTCGCCGACCTGCACCGTGGGACGCTTTTCCTCGCTGTCCTCGCCGAAATCCGCCGAAGCCATGGTCGCGCCATGGATGCCGTCCCTGCCGGTCTTGGACCCTACATAGACGATCGGATTGCCGACGCCTGAAGCCGCCGAATAGAAAATCTTGTCCGTGTCCGCGACGCCCACGGTCATGGCGTTGACCAGGATGTTACCGTCATAGGCCGGGTGGAAATTGACTTCCCCGCCCACGGTCGGCACGCCCACGCAATTGCCGTAGCCGCCGATGCCATGCACCACGCCGGAAATGAGATGCTTCATCTTCGGATGATCCGGCCGCCCGAAGCGCAGCGCGTTCATGTTCGCCACTGGCCGCGCCCCCATGGTGAACACGTCGCGCAAAATGCCGCCCACGCCTGTCGCCGCGCCCTGATAGGGTTCGATGTAGGAGGGATGGTTGTGGCTCTCCATCTTGAAGATCGCCGCCTGCCCGTCGCCGATGTCGACCACGCCCGCATTCTCGCCGGGGCCGCAGATGACCTGCGGGCCTTGCGTGGGGAGCTTCTTCAGGTGGATACGGCTCGACTTGTAGGAGCAATGCTCCGACCACATGACCGAGAAAATCCCCAGTTCGGTGAGATTCGGCTCCCGGCCGAGCGCGTTCAGAACGCGGTCATATTCTTCGGGGGACAGACCATGTTCGGCGACGATCTGGGGCGTGATGGATGCGGCGGTGCTGGACATGAGCGCGCCTTTAGCCGCGTGGGGCGGGATAGACAATCCTTGCGGCGCGGCGGGGAGGACGAATGGCGGCACCACCCATGAAAAAGGCCGGACTTCCGTGAAGAAGCCCGGCCTGTCGCCATGGGTTACTGGAAAGGATCAGGCCTTGCAGCTCAACGCGCTCTTGCCCGGCAGGGTGATGGTGACCTGCTTGCCATTGCCTTCGACCTTGTAGCCGCCTTCGGCTTCGAAGGGCTGGCCCGCTTCGGCGGCGGTCAGCTTGGTGGGCGTGCCGTCCTTTTCGGTGCGCAGGTTCGCGGTCTTGTCATCGCTCAGGAAGTCGACGAAGACGAGGCTATTGTCCTTGCAGCGGAACTGGAAGCTGTTCTTGACCGACGGCGGCAGCTCGACCGGCGCGGCATTCGCAAGCTGCGAAGCCATCGGGTCGGCGGGGCCGCCCACGACTTCGGGTTCGTCATTATTGTTGCAAGCCGACAGCAGGGTCAGCGCAGCGACGGCGGTCAGGGGGAGATAATATTTCATAGCGGCCCTTCTATGTGCACTTGCAACAAGCGGCGTCAACGCAAAAATGGTAACTTCCTTGTTATGTTCTTGCGCGGCAGCATGACCGGACCATGACAGGCGGGCGATGGCGCCATGGATGCCATGCGTACTTGACCGCGCGGGCGGCGGGGGCCAATGCAGAAACATGGCCGAAGATAGCATGACGCAGCCGACCGACCCCAACGCGCTTTCGTTCGAGGAGGCGCTCCGTGCGCTCGAATCCATCGTGCGGCGGCTGGAAAATGGGGATGTGCCTCTGGACGAGTCGATTTCCCTCTATGGCGAGGGCGAAGCCCTGCGGAAGCAGTGCATGGAACGGTTGCAGGCGGCCGAAGCGCGCATTCGCAAGCTGACGCTCGACGCGAGCGGTGCGGTGACCGGCGCGCAATCCTTCGGTGCGGACTGACGGGGCATGACGGCATCGGCCGCGCTGGTTGTCGAACGGGCCGCGCAGGTTTCGGCGGCGATCGACCGTGCGTTCGACATGCTGCTCGCCGTGCCGCAGGATGCGCGGCGGCGGCTTTACGAAGCGATGCGCCATGCCGCCATCGGCGGGGGCAAGCGGCTGCGTCCGCTCCTGGTGCACGCGGCCTGCGACCTGTTCAACATCTCGCCCGAAACGGCGCTGCGCGTGGGACTCGCGGTCGAGTGCATCCATGTCTATTCGCTGGTGCATGACGATCTGCCCGCCATGGACGACGACGACATGCGGCGCGGCAAGCCGACCGTCCACAAGGCGTATGATGAAGCCACCGCCATCCTCGTGGGCGATTGCCTCCAGAGTTTCGCCTTTGAGATATTGGCGGACGAGCAGACCCATCCCGATCCCTTCGTCCGCGTGGAACTGATGAAGGCGCTGGCGGTCGCGAGCGGGGCAGGGGGCATGGCGGGCGGCCAGATGATGGATCTGGAGGCGGAAAAGAGCCGCTTCGACCTGGCCACCGTGACGCGGCTCCAGAACCTCAAGACCGGGGCGCTGATCGGCTTCTCCGTCGAGGCGGCAGCTATAGCGGCGCGCATCCCGCCGGACGGGCGCAAGGGATTGCACGGCTATGCGCGCGACATCGGCCTCGCCTTCCAGATCGCGGACGACCTGCTCGACGTCGAAGGCGACGCGGCCACCGCGGGCAAGGCGACGGGGAAGGATGCGGCGGCGGGCAAGGAAACCTTCGTTTCCCTGCTGGGCGCGCCGCGGGCGAGGGAGCAGGCACGGCTGCTGGTCGATCAGGCCAAGGCGCATCTGCACGGCTTTGGCGCGCGCGCGGACCTGCTGCGCGCCATCGCGGATTATATCGTGGAGAGGGACCGTTAGCATGAAACAGAGGGTGGGGGTCTATCCCGGCACGTTCGATCCGATCACGCTGGGCCATATGGACATCATCCGGCGGGGGGCGAAGCTGGTCGACAAGCTGGTGATCGGCGTCACGACCAACATCTCCAAATCGCCCATGTTCACTGACGAGGAGCGGCTGGAGATGGTCCGTCGCGAATGCGCGGACATCGATACGGAGATCGTCGTCACCGGATTCAATTCGCTGCTGATGGACTTCGCCGAATCGCAGGGGGCCAGCGTCATCATCCGGGGCCTGCGGGCCGTTGCGGACTTCGAATATGAATATCAGATGGCGGGCATGAACCAGCAGATCAACGGGCGCGTCGAAACCGTCTTCCTGATGGCGGACGTGTCCTTGCAGCCCATCGCCTCGCGCCTGGTCAAGGAAATCGCGCTTTACGGCGGCCCGATCCACAAATTCGTCAGCCCCGCCGTGCGCGACGACGTGGAGGCACGCGTGGCCAGACTGGGGCGCAAGGGCGGATAAGGCTCGACTCAGCTTTCGTTCAGTTGCCAATCGCGAAGAGCGCGCTATCAGGGGCAACTTCGCCATTGGGGCATCAGTCAGTCAGGAAAGCTCATCCATGCGTTTCATTTCGGCGCTCAAGACCGTGGCGATCGGCTTCGCCCTCTATGCGTCCAGCGGTGCCGCCCTGGCCCAGGGCGGCGGACAGGGACAGGCCGAGGAACTCAAGAAGGCGGAGAGGTCCGCCGTCGCGGAAAAGAACGCCAAGGCGCTGGAACAGTCCGGCACGCCGCAGCTTCCGGCCGCCAGTATCCCGGTCGATCCGCAGAATGTGTGGGATCTGGACCTGTCCACCGGCGGGCGCGTTCGCATCCAGCTCCGTCCCGACGTTGCGCCTAACCATGTGGAGCGGATCAAGGAACTGACGCGGCAGGGCTTCTATAACGGTCTCAAATTCCACCGCGTGATTCCCGGCTTCATGGCGCAGGGGGGCGATCCCAAGGGTGATGGGACGGGCGGCTCGACGCTGCCGGACCTCAAACAGGAGTTCAACTGGCTGCCCCATGTGCGCGGCGCGGTGTCCATGGCGCGCGCCCAGTCGGAGGACAGCGCGAACAGCCAGTTCTTCATCGTGCTGCTGCCCCGGCTTCAGCTCGACAAGAAATATACCGTCTTCGGCCGCGTGATCGAAGGGATGCAATATGTGGACGCCATCGTGCCGGGCGAGCCGCCCGCCAATCCCTCGACCATCCTTCAGGCGTCGATCGAAAGCGACGGCAGGGCGCCAGTGACCGCGCCGATCTCTCCGGCGCAGCCTTCGGCCAGCGTGCCTGCCGACCCGTCGCCCACCTCGGCCCAGCCCCGGCAATAAGCGCTGGGCTGCGCGACGGACCATCATGCGCGTAGACCTGTTCGATTTCGACCTGCCGGCGGAGCGCATCGCGCTGCGGCCTGCGTCTCCGCGCGATTCGGCGCGGCTGATGCTGGTGGCGGGCAACGCGCCCATTGAGGATCGAATCGTGCGTGACCTGCCCGGTCTGCTGCGTGCAGGGGATGTGTTGGTGTTCAACGACACGCGCGTGATCCCCGCCCAGCTTGAAGGGATGCGGGGCGCGGCGAAGATCGGCGCGACCCTGCACAAGCGGCTTGGTCTGCGGCAATGGCAGGCGTTCCTGCGCAACGCGAAGCGCGTGCGCGATGGCGACCGGATCGACTTTGGCGCAGGAGTCACCGCCATCGCCGGGCCGCGCGACGAGGATGGCGGCGTCACGCTGCACTTCGAGGGGGAGGAGCCGGTCGAATTGCTGCTGGAGCGGGCGGGCCGGATGCCGCTTCCCCCCTATATCGCCAGCAAGCGTTCCACCGACGAGCGCGACAAGTCAGACTATCAAACCATATTCGCCCGCGAGGACGGCGCCGTCGCCGCGCCCACCGCCGCGCTCCATTTCACGCCGGACCTGATGGCCGGGCTGGCGTCCGCCGGAATCGTGACGGAAACGCTGACCCTGCATGTCGGCGCGGGCACCTTCCTGCCGGTGAAGGCGGACGATACGGACGACCACCGGATGCATGCCGAATGGGGACGGATCGATGCGGCCGCCGCTGACCGCCTGAACGCGGCGCGGGCGGCTGGCGGTCGCCTGATAGCGGTCGGCACCACCAGCCTGCGCCTGCTGGAAAGCGCGTCCGGCGAAGATGGCGTCATCCGTCCCTTCGAGGATGAAACGCGCATCTTCATCACGCCGGGCTATCGGTTCCGGGCGGTGGACGGCCTGATGACCAATTTCCATTTGCCCCGATCGACGCTGTTCATGCTGGTCAGCGCGCTGATGGGGCGGGATCGGATGCAGGCTGCCTATGCCCATGCCATAGCGCAGGGCTATCGGTTCTACAGCTATGGCGATTCGTCCTTGTTGCTGCCGGGCGAATAACCGAAAGGAAATCCCCGCAGGGCCGTCGGCTCAGTTTCGTCCCACGAACAGAAAACCGACCGCGGCCATGATGCAGAGGAAGGCGGCCAGATGCCGCCAGTGCAGCGGTTCGCCCAATACCGTCACCATGAACCCGCCGAAGATGAGCAGGGCGATCGCCTCCTGCGTGATCTTGAGCTGCCCCGCGCTCCAGCCATGGGCATAGCCAAGGCGGTTCGCGGGAACCGCGAAGCAATATTCGACCAGCGCGATCCCCCAGCTGATGAGGATCACCAGCAGCAGCGGCTTGTTCATCCCGCCCTTGAGATGCCAATACCAGGCGACGGTCATGAAGACATTGGACAGGAGGAGCAGCAGGACGGTCGGCATGGGCGGCCTATATGGAAAAGGGGCTCGATACCGCCCGTGGCATCCTTAACCGAAAAAGCAAGCCCCTGCTTTTGTGCGCTCATGAAAAAGGGCCCGGTCAAGGACCGGACCCTTCCCTTCGCGACCCTGTCGCCTGTTCAGCGATAACGGCTTTTCGCAGCGGCGCCGCTTCGCCCGCCGCCATATCCATCATCGTCATTCCATGAAGAGGCATCGTCGCCCAGATCGCCGCTCAACACCGAACGCTCCCGTTCCGTGCGCCAGGCGGATTGCGCCTCGTCGGCCGTCTTTTCCAACGTCACCCTTTGCGCGTCTATCGCCTTGATCCAGGAGCAGGGGACGGAATGATGCATCCCGCCTGCATCCTCGTCACTCCTGGTCAGCACGATGCGGTCGCCACGCAGCTTGTCGACGGTGCCGACATGCTCGCCGTCGCTGCCGACCACTTCCATATGCTCGCGCACCTGCGACAGCGCCTGCCGCTGTTCGCCGCGCCGGGTTCGCCAGCTTGCGAACTCATTGTCGAAGCGCTCGCGATTTTCGCGCTGATATTCGGCATAGTCGCGGTCCAGTTCGCTGATCCGCTGCTGGCGCCACGCATGATAATTGGCGTCATGATGTTCGCCATAGTCATGCTGCGGACCATATGAGCGGGTGCGATAGCCATGATCCTCGGCGCCATAACCGCTACGTTCCCCGGTGAAGGGCGCGTATCCCCGGTTCGGCAGATAGCGCTCGCTCCCCGAAGCGGAGGCATAGCCTACCCGGCTGCTCTGGTCGCGCGGATCGCCATAGGGGCGGTTGTAATAATCGTCATATTCGCGGCGGCGTTCGGCCTCTTCATCGCCGAACCAGCTGCGCACCTCATCGCCTGCGCGGTCGAAAAAGCCGCGCTCGTCCGGATCGTAATCGGGCGGCGGCGATCGATAGGCCCGTCCGCCGCCGAACTGCCCTCGCGTGCCATAGCGATAACCGCGATCCTCGCGCCAGTGGCCCGAACCGCCGTAGCGCGGTTGTCCGGCATAGAAATCATCACCATAGCGGCGTCCGCCCTGGTAACCCATGGTCCTTCTCCTTGTCTGCTGTTGCGTCGGCGACCAGTGCGCCGCCTTCGTCCCTCTTCCAATGAGCGACCCTGTCCTTCGTTCCGGGCGTTACGCGGGGGTAATATCCCTTGTTTCCACCACCCTGTCGAAGCGGCGGCGAACCGCGCGCTCCGCAGGCTTGATCGAGATCAGGACGGCGGCGGATACACGCTGAAAAAAGATCGTTGCATGGCACGAAGGCCTCGCTTATAGGCAGCGCCTCTTGGGGCCGTAGCTCAGCTGGGAGAGCGCGTCGTTCGCAATGACGAGGTCAGGGGTTCGATCCCCCTCGGCTCCACCATTTTCCTTCTAACGCCTTGATTAACCGCGCTGATCCGCGCCAGCATGAGCTGACAGTTGCGCAAAGGCTGTTGAACCAGATGGGCGCGGATAAGCGCCAATAGCAGTGCGGGCGTAATGGCTTTGATGGGTAGCGCTCCGATCGCCGGGAACGCGTCTGCTTCCAGTCGATCGAGAATCTGTCCCGCATAGCGCTGCGCCCGGATTTTCTCCTGTTGGGCATGCTATTGGCGCGCGATCGCTTCGGACGTGTTGCCGTTCTCTATAGCGGCAACAGCCTGGCGTTGCTTCTTGTCGACCTTGGGATTGGTGCCTTCCCGCAGGAGTTTGCGCGCCGCCTCGCGAGCCCCGCGCGCTTCGACCAAGGTCATGTCGGGGTAGGTGCCGAATGTCAGCCGATGTTCCTTGCCGCCAAAGCGATATTTCAATCGCCAAGAGCGGGTGCCAGATGGCATGACATAGAGATGAGGCCGTGCGCGTCGGAGAGCTTGTAAGGCTTCTCCTTCGGCATCGAACATCTGTCAACATGTCGTGCCCCGATGCCCCCCGTAGTGCCTCCGTAATGGGGGCGCTCAGATGATCCCCGATGATTCCGCATGAGACTATGCTAGAGGGGAAAGGAACGGATTTGCAAGGGTTTGGGCACTGGCTGATACCGCCAGAAACAAGGATTTGGCTCCCCAAATAGATCACATTTCGAACTTCTTCAAGAATCCCACAGTAAAGACAAGACAATTAGTCGCGATCTATCGCTCCGCATTCAAGAATGCAGAGGTCGTAGAGTTTTGATCCCGTCCCCATCATGGGCATGGGGTATCCTCCAGGCGGCCTCTCCATTGCGAGCGGTCGCCTGTCATCATTTGCTCCGGCCGTGCGCTTTCAGACAGTGGAATTCCGTGGCTCGTTGGCGCGCAGGTTCAAGGACCCTGAAAGGGCATGTAGCACTGCGTGCTTCCCGGTTCGTTCATCCAACGCCCGTGACGTTTGGTCATGAGCTTATGTGTCGCTCCCGGCTCAGGCTGGTGCATTGGAATTCCGTGGCGCATTGGCAGGCGGGTTCAAAGACCCCGACGGGCATGTAGCACCGCCTGCTTCCTGGTTCGTTCATCCAACACTCTGGCGCTGAGCCGGGAGCTTCCTTCATCAACTTTTGATCGTGGCACCGGATCGAAGGGTTCATCGCTCATTGAAGTGTGTAGCGCCTTCGGTCCGCGTTCGATCAAGCTCAAGATGATTCGAATTGAGATGGCGCGCAACAGGTAGGGCATTCCCGGAGCCGGTTGAGGCACTGGTGGTTCCGCTTTCGGCACTCCAGTGCCGCTTTTGGTGGTTCCTGATAGCTGCCGTAGCTGCGTCTGCAGCTTGGGCGACCGCACTATGCTCGCGACTCGCATTCACATGCGAGCATCGGCCGGAGTTCTGCCTCAGTCGAAGCCAACTTCGAGCTGTCCCGCAAAGGAAGCAGTTTTTTGGAGGGCGGTCGTCGCGTCTTGCGAGCGGCGCTTGATGCGTCGAAACCAAAGGAGGAAAAGGTCCGCTGCTTCGGGTGCTGGCGCAGCGGCTTCACCAATGCTGCGAATACTAATAGGTTATGGTGCGCCACCAGCGTTCTGCGATCGGCATATGGCGAAGCGCCTCTTGAATTATGGAACTTTCGACGCTTCCGAATGTCGGAAACGTCGTATGTTGGTAGCCGCTATGTCGACCCTGACCGATCAGATTCTGGAGCGTATGGCCGATGGCGGCACCGTTGCGCGCACCGATTTGCCGCTCGACGCGAACTATGACTCGATCGGCCGTGCACTCGGCGATCTGGTCAAGACGCGTAAGATCGTGCGGGTCGGCCGCGGGCGTTACCGATTGGCGCGGAGCGGCGCTACGAAATCGTCGGCATCGATCGCGGACCTTGTCGAGCATCGTGTGCGTCGTTCCAGGCGCAACGTGTTCCTGCGTCGCGACTTTGGCGAGTTTGGAAGCTACGATGCGGTCGGACGCGCGCTACGCCAGGCGACCAGAACCGGCAAACTCATCCAGATCGACTACGGCCTCTATGCCAAGGCAGCGGTTTCGCCTTTCAGCGGCAAGCCGGTCCCGGTCGTAGGGATCAAGCGCCTTGCCGCTGAGGCGCTCGGGCGGCTCGGCAAATCGGTCGACCCATCGAGCTTCGATCGTGCCTATAATAGCGGCCGTTCCACCCAGGTGCCAACCGGCCGAACCTTGGCGGTCAAGGACCGTATCAGCCGCCGCATCGGCTATGATGGCAATTATGTCGTTCTCGAGCGCATCTGACGCATGGACGCTCGGTCGTGTTGCCGGCGCGCTTGCGGTCGACGAGGCCTTTGTCGAAAAAGATTGGTTCGTCGTTCAGGCGATCGCGGGGCTTGTCGATTCAGGCGCCGCCCAGATCACGCCGATCTTCTCCGGCGGCACGTCCGCAAACATTGGCAGATGTCGTCATGACCTACGAAGGTGAGAAATAAGCTCAGTGCTTTGCCAGCCCTTCATGCCAGGCCGCGATCATGCGCGCGCCAATCTGGGCGAAGCTGGGATGGTCGCCGCCATAGGTCTCGATCTCAGGGATTGTTTCCGCGATCGCGGTTTCCACGCGCTCGAGGATGGCGCGAATGGCTGCCGGCGTGCCGATCTGCCGCGTCTCACCGAAAGCCTGGAGCTGGGATCGGGCCGGCCAGCGTGTCGATCCGTTGAGCGTAAGCGCCATGGCATCAGCCGGGAGATAGGCAGTGGTCGTCACGATATCATAGACGGGTGCCAAACGCACCGGTCCATCGATGTCATCATAGAGCATGCCGAAATTCTTCAGGTGAGCGTCGCCGTTGCGCACCATGCAATTGAGTGCGATCAGCATGAACAACCGTTCCGAGCCATC
This sequence comes from Sphingobium cloacae, assembly GCF_002355855.1. Taxonomy (NCBI): domain Bacteria; kingdom Pseudomonadati; phylum Pseudomonadota; class Alphaproteobacteria; order Sphingomonadales; family Sphingobiaceae; genus Sphingobium; species Sphingobium cloacae. The sequence continues at coordinate 1,371,560 of NZ_AP017655.1, read as the reverse complement.
GGCGACGGTATCGGCCGACGCAAAGTCACGGAAGCGCTTGAGGATCGCGGTTTCGTAGGAGCCGCGATATTTATCGGCGGTCGAACGCGCGTTCAGAACGCAAAAGTCTTCGAAGCCCTGATAGTGGCCGTCGGCGCGCAGATCAAACCGATCGACCACAAGAGCGCGGCCATCATCCGACAATCGGAAGCGCGGCAGTTCCAGGCCACAGCGCTCGGCTGCTCGCAGGCAGAAATACTCATTGGCGGCGAGCTCGGGATATTCGCCTTCCCAGAATTTTACGATCTCTCGCCTGCCCGACATCGAAGGTGACAAGCCAAAGCGACAACGCTTCAAACGCTATCCGATCGGCTTCTTCCACATCGATATTGCCGAAGTGCAAACTGCAGAAGGCAAGCTGTACCTGTTCGTCGGCATCGACCGCACCAGCAAGTTCGCCGTCACGCAACTCGTCGACAAGGCGGATCGCCGAACGGCGTGGGAGTTCCTCGAACACCTGCTGAAAGCGGTGCCCTACCGCATCCACACGATCCTGACGGACAATGGCATCCAGTTCGCCGAGCAGCCGCGCAACCGTAACACCGCATGGTCACGCCAGATGCGCTTCGACATGATCTGCGAGGCAAACGACATCGAGCATCGTCTCACCAAACCGAACCACCCGTGGACCAACGGCCAGGTCGAGCGGATGAACCGGACCATCAAGGAGGCGACCGTCAAACGCTTCCACTACGACAGCCATCAGCAACTCCGGACGCACCTCGCTGACTTCATGGCCGCCTACAACTTCGCCCGAAGGCTCAAAACGCTCAGCGGGCTCACACCCTACGAATACATCGCCAAGATCTGGACGTCAGAGCCAGAACGGTTCATCGTCAACCCAATCCACCAGATGCCGGGACTGAACAACTAGTTTCTCTGCCGCATCGCGATCACCTAACAGTGCTTCGAAATTTTCGGGTGGCCAGCTGGGTATGATGGCACCAAGCATAAGCCCGAGATTTTGGAGTGCGGCTTTGATCTCTCCCAACCTCTTACGACCAAAATCGGGTATTCTTAGAAGCTCGGCCTCCGTCATCTGAACGAGGTCGCCGACATAGATAATGTTCTGTTGTCGTATCACGCGTTGCGCGCCCTTCGACAGACTAAGGTCGACGATCTTAACAAGCAGCTTCGGGTTGAGCATCGTGGTGCCATCGCCGACGTGGATCAGCGCACCTCTTCGTAAAGCATCGCCCTCCACATCGTCTTGGCGCCATATCGATGTCCCCCCTGCAATCCGGCGCGCAACCGAATCGATACGACGGTCTAATCCGTTGCCGTGCCATCCGGTGAGATCAACGTGTTGAGCCACCTCGTGTGGGACATCCAAAATATTTCCTTGAGACAGCAGCACGACTGAGGCCTCTTGCGGAGCCACCCTTATCACGTCGCGCCAATTAGCCTGAAAGGACGAGGACTGTTCCGAACCCACTGAAACGATCAACCAGTCTGGAGGACCTAAGTCCCGGATCGGATACGGTCGCAAGAGATCTACAGCGACAAATACCGGCGGCGGACCTTCGCTCAACCCATTGATGGCCGCCATCACACTGTCCATCGGCGAGCGATCAGCGGGAAGTGTGTCATACGTTGCAATGATTTGCTGCTTCGATCTCATCTCCGGCATACTATCGGTACCACCGCTATCGGCACAAATCGAAAAGCGGACCGTCAGCACCTAAGGCTCGAAAAATTTATGCTGAACGGCGACAAAGGATCGTCGTCGGCCGCGTCGAGAACTGACGAACGACAGCTAAACCGCAGGCACCCTCCGGGACCTCCCGGACGACAGATGATGGCCCCTGTCATCGGTCGTGCAATTCTCCGCAAAAGTGGGCTTTGAAAATTCCCTAGTTGGTGGCCCCTTCATCTCATTCTGCCGGGGCTAGCCCCGGCAGAATGAGATGAGCCGACATTGTCCTCATCTCCTTTGCAGACGCGGAGACGGGGCCGATGATCCGACTTGGAGAATTGATGATGATCCTCGAACTACATCGGCAGGGCGTATCGATATCCGCCATTGCCCGACGCACTGGTCGCGATCCCAAGACCATCCGAAAATATATCGAACGGGGCATCGAGGCCCCGGTTTACGGCCCTCGCATGCTGGGTCGACCGAACAAACTGGCACCCTATCTGGAATTTTTGCGTGAGCGAGTGACGGCCTTTCCCGATCTGACTGCGGCGCGCCTGACGCGGGAAATCCGTGAGCTGGGATATATGGGCGCCTATACCGCGGTAAAGCGGTTCCTGGCAGCGATCCGGCCGGAAAACGGCCCCAAGCCCTTTGAGGTTCGGTTCGAGACGCCGCCTGGCGTGCAGGCACAGGTCGACTTTGCCCGGTTCGTCGTCGAATTTACCGATGAGCCCGGCGTCAGCCGGATCGTCTGGCTGTTCAGCCTGGTGCTGGGACATTCGCGCTTCCTGTTTGCGCGCTACGTCATGCATCAGGATCTCCAAAGCCTGTTGCGCTGTCATATGCAGGCCTTTGAAGCGCTCGGCGGCGTCCCGATCGAGATCCTCTACGATCGCATGAAAACCGCTGTGACCGGGGAAGATGATCAGGGCCACATCATCTACAATCGATCATTGCTGGCTCTGGCCGGGCATTATCGCTTCGTGCCGCGCGCCTGCCGTCCCTATCGGGCCAAGACCAAGGGAAAGGTCGAGCGGCCATTCAGCTATATCCGCAAGGACTTCTTCCTGGGCCGGAGCTTCCGCAATCTGGACGATCTCAATGTCCAGCTGATCGACTGGCTCGATACCGTCGCCAACGTCCGTGTCCACGGCACGACGCAGCGGATTATTGCTGAAGCCTTCGCCGCCGAGCAGCCTGAGTTGCAGCTGCTCCCGGCGGGCCGCTTTGACGCTGTTCTGAAGCTGGAGCGCCGCGTCAGCCACGATGGGATGGTCTCGGTCGGCGGCAATTACTACAGCGTTCCCGATCGCACCCGGCGCGTCGTCGAAATCCAGCAGTTACCCGACAAGATCCGGATCGTAGACCTGGGCCAGGTCATTGCCGAGCACCCGGTTCTTGAGGGGCGTCGGCAGTACAGGATCGATCCTGCGCATCGGACAGGCAGCAGCGGCGCCAAGCGCCGTATCCATGGCAAAGAGGTAATCGCCATCGGTCGTGTAGGCGAGCATGTCGCCGTGCGCTCCCTGGCCATCTATCAGGCGATCGGCAGCCAACTGGCGCGGGGAGACCGGCCATGAACCATGGGGGTGCCGCATCCCGCGTCGATAATATCCGCCGCAGCCTCGTCCATCTCAAAATGCCACGCGCCCTGGAGATGCTCGACGCCACCCTGCGCGGCATAGAGCAGGGCAAAATCGATGGCATCGAGGCCATCGACATATTGCTGAACGAAGAACTGTCGCTCCGGGAGAACCGCAGGATCAAGGCAGCCCTGCGCATGGCAAGGCTGCCGATCATCAAGACGCTGGACGGATATGACTTCTCCTTCCAGCCATCGCTCGACAGGAACCGCATCCTGGCGCTCGCTGGCCTGGACTTCATCAACCGGGCCGAGGTGGTGCATCTGCTGGGCCCGCCCGGTACCGGGAAAAGCCATATCGCCACGGCCCTTGCCGTCGAGGCCGTGAAGGCGGGCAAGAGCGTCTACTTCATCCCGCTCGCCGATCTGATCGCTTCACTGACCAAGGCTGAACGCGAGGGCACGTTGCGCGAGAAGATCCGCTTCCTATGCCGATCCTCCCTGCTCGTCGTCGACGAGATCGGGTATCTTCCCGTCACGCCCGGCGGCGGCAATCTCTTCTTCCAGCTCGTCAACGCCCGATACGAAAAGGGTGCCATGATCCTGACATCCAACCGCGGCTTCGCCGAATGGGGTGATGTCTTTGGCGATCCGGTGGTGGCCACCGCGCTGCTCGACCGCCTTCTTCACCACGCTGTGGTCATCCAGATCGAGGGCTCCAGCTATCGCATGCGACAGCACGCCGACCTCCTGCCCGAGCATGCGCGCATGGCACCGTCCATCAACCCGCCGCCCTTGCCGAAACGGCGCGGCCGCCCGCCAGCAAAGGAAAAGCCCGATCTCCATCACGGCTGATCACCGACACAAACCCTCCCGCCAAACTAGGGAATTTTAGATGCCCACTTTTGCGGAATCTTCGGTGCCCGTTGACAGCCCCTTTGCCTTTCAGGCACGGTTGGTGAGACCTGTTTCTGTGATTCGCTTTGGAGGCAGGCAAAGGGCGTTTGCGCCCGGCGGAAGCCTTTGAGAATTGCTCTCAATACACACTTCTCGATCTAACCGGCACTGGTGGAGCCGCAAGCGGCGCCACCAGTGCCTCGACCGGCATCTGTGGTGCCTTGCCTATTGCGGGATAGAAATGTGCAAGGCAAATATGTGGGGGAGCAAGAAGCTGTAGCCCGATACTCTACTTGCACTGGCCCAAAGCGAAGGAAGTGGCACCTATGCTGAGTGCAGGTCCGTCAATATGTCACGAGAAGTGGGAGCATTGTTCGGCAACCCCGTGACCTCTTCTCACCCATGGTGAACCCAAGTCGAATTCGAACCAAGTAAGCAATGAGATAGTCAAGGAAATCAGCGACTTACGAGCTATGGTGATAAGAACAAAAGGAGGTGTCGAACGCTAAGGTGCTGAAAAAGCACGACAAAGCCACCTGAAAAGGCGTTGGCTCCCCGAGTAGGATTCGAACCTACGGCCATTCGATTAACAGTCGAATGCTCTACCGCTGAGCTATCGGGGAGCAGCCCGGCTTTCACCGGGCAGGCCGCGCCTATAGCAGCGGGATTTGCGGAATGGCAAGCGCTAATCCGAGGAAAATTTCAGGCTATGAACTGCTCTGCGGCGATGCGGTCGTCCAGCGTATGTTCCGGGTCGAAAAGCAGCGTCAAAGGGGTCGCGCGATCGATGCCGACCTCCACGCGCGCCACGTCGCGGACCTCGCGCTGGTCGGCCACGGCGCTGACCGGGCGCTTGACCGGATCGAGCACGGTGAAGCGGATCGCGGTGTTTTCCGGCAGGATCGCCCCCCGCCAGCGCCGGGGACGAAAGGGGCTGATCGGCGTCAGGGCGACAAGGCCCGAACCGAGAGGAAGGATCGGCCCGTGCGCCGACAGATTATAGGCGGTCGATCCGGCCGGGGTCGCGACCAGAACGCCGTCGCATACCAGTTCGGGCAGCACCGTGCGATCGTTGACCTCCACTTCCAGCCTGGCGGTCTGGCGGGTTTCGCGCAGCAGCGACACTTCGTTGATGGCGGGAATGGAAAAGCTCTCGCCATCCACCGTGTCCACGGTCATCCGCAGCGGCGTGACCTTGAACGGCTTGGCGGATTGCATCCGTTGCTCCAGCCGCTCCAGCCGCCATTCGTTCATCAGGAAACCCACCGTTCCCAGATTCATGCCGAAGATCGGCAGGATCCGACGGCTTTCGAGCATGGAATGGAGCGTTTGCAACATGAAGCCGTCCCCGCCCAGGGCGACGATCATGTTCGCTTCCTCCAACGGCACGAAATCATAGGCGGCGCGAAGTCTTTCTTCCGCCGCCTTCGCTGCCGGAGTGGGGGAGGCGACGAGGGCGCGCCGGGCTTCGCCGTTCATCCGCCCGTAACGCTCATATGACGGTGAATGGCGGCTGCGGGAGCGCCAATTCCGATGCGGAAATCATGCCGCGCGGGCTTCAGGCGCAGGGCACGGTCGATCAGGGGATGAACTGCCGCGAGGCCGCCTTCGCGTAGCGCGGCGCGGAAATCGACATGATCCTCATGGCCCAGACACATGAAGATCTTGCCCTCGCAGGTCATGCGCATCCGGTTGCAGTCGGCGCAGAAATTCCGGGTGAGGGGCGTGATGAGACCCAGCCGGATACCCATCCCCTCGACAGCGTGATAACGCGCGGGTCCGCCTGTCCGATCGGCGAGGGGCGTCAGAGCCCGATGTCGCCGGATATGCTCGACCACCCGGGTCAACGGCAGATAATGATCGGTGCGATCCTGGCCGGTATCCCCGAGCGGCATGGTTTCGATCAGCGTCAGATCGAAGCCGCGGCCATCGCACCAATGGAGCATGGGGAGGATTTCGTCCTCGTTCACGCCCTTGAGCGCGACCATGTTGATCTTGACGGCCAGACCCGCCTCATGCGCCGCGTCGAGGCCGTGGAGCACCCTGGCGATATCGCCGCCGCGCGTGATATGGGCGAAGCGTTCGGGCGAAAGGCTGTCCAGGCTGAGGTTGATCCGCCCCATGCCCGCGTCGCGCAGGGCTTCGGCATGCTCGGCCAGTCGGGTGCCGTTGGTGGTCAGCGTCAGCTCGTCCAGCCCATCGCCCAGATGCCGCCCGATCCGCCGCACCAGATCGGGCATGTCCCGGCGCACCAGCGGCTCACCCCCGGTCAGTCTGATCTTCCGGACGCCGCGCGCGATGAAAAGATCGGCCAGCAGGGCGATTTCCTCCAGCGTCAGCACCTGGTTCCTGGGCAGGAAGCGCATCCGCTCGGCCATGCAATAGCGGCAACGCAGATCGCAGCGATCCGTCACGGAGATCCGCAGATAATCGATCCGGCGGCCAAGGCCGTCGGTCATGGGCGCGCGGGAAAGATCGACCATGGCCATGTCGTCTAGCTAGGCGATGGACCGGACGGGTGCAAGCACTGCCGGTTGCGGGACGGTCAAGAGGTCGGTAACCGATGGCTGTTAAGGGGGAGCGATGCCGATCCCCAAGGAGTCGATTGTGTGAGCGGGACAGCCGCGCCCGAGGGGCAGCGCAGCGTTTTCATTCTTTCCCCGCGCGATCGGGACAGGCTGTGCCATGCCGTGCAGGCGGCCGGATGGAAGGCCATCGGCGCGCGGCGCGCATCCGATGCATCCCAGCGCTATTTGCGGAGCGACGCGCAAATCGCGCTGATCGACATGCGCCATGGGCCGGACGCCGGCAAACTGCTGGCGACGCTGGTGCCCGCGATAGAGGCGGGCGGCGGAGCATTGGTAGTGCTGGTGGATGCCGCCGAGACGGCGAGGATACCCGCCTTGCTGACGGCCGGCGCCACGCATTTCCTGACCGGGCCGTTCACGCAGGCGGCGCTCGATGCGACCTTATGGTCTGCGGACCGTCTGGTCGAGCGGCTCGGCGGCGGCGCGATGCACAGCCGCCGCGCCCAGCGGATCAGGCGGGGCGACGCGCTTTACTGGGAGATGGACCGCCAGCGCGGCGAATTGCGGCTGAGCGAGAACCTGGCGCGGCAGCTGGATCTGCCCGGCGATCATATGGCGCCCTCCGGATTGCTGCGTCGTCTGGCGCGGCCGGAGCGGCGCGCGGCGCTGGCTGCCTTGCAGAAGCTGAGGCGGTCCGGCCGCTCGGCTGCTTTCGCCCATGACGTGCCGGGGCGGGCGGGCGACAGGCTGGTCCATCATCTGCGTTATGCCGACGGCGTCCCGGTGGCGGATGTCGAATGGCTGCACGGCGGGCAGGAGCAGGATGGCGTCGGTCGCGATTATCTGACGGGCTTGCGATCGCGGCAGGCCGCGCTGGACTGGCTGGAGGGCCGGGCGGGGCTGGCGACGACGGTGCTGCTGCTTTCGATCAGCCAGTTCGACCGGATGAACGCGGCCTATGGTCAAATGGTCGGCGACGCCTTGCTGGGCCGCATAGCGCGCCGGATCGAGCGCGTGGTGGACGATGTGGCGCATGGCGCCACCGTGGCGCGCATCGCGGGGACGGAATTCCTGATCGGACTGACGGGCGAAGCGGCGGAATGCGAGCGGGCGACCTTCCTGGCGCGGCAGATCATCGGCGCGATCGGCAGGCCCTTCAGCGCGGGCGATCATTTGATCCGGCTGACCGCCCGTTGCGGCATCGCCCAGTCCCGGCTGGAGGATGACGCGACCCAGTTGCTCAAGCGCGCGGGCACGGCACTGGCCGATGCGCGGCGCACGGATGGGGAGGGGATACGCATCCTCTCTGCCGAAAAGCGCAGCCGCCAGGTCGATTCCGATCAGTTGGAAACCGATCTGCGCCTGGCGCTGGACCGGGGAGAGATCGGCATCGTCTTTCAGCCGCAATATCCGGTGGCGGAAGAACGGATCATCGGCGTGGAAGCGCTCGCCCGCTGGAATCACCCGCAATATGGGCCGCTGGGCGCGGGCATCCTGTTCACGACGGCGGAGCGGTCCGACTATATGCTGCCGCTGTCCGCGCATATTCAGGGGGAAGCTTTGCGGCAGGCCGCCGCATGGCCGCCCGCCCTGTCGGACCTGCGCCTTTCGCTCAACGTCACGGCGGCGGACATTTCCCAGCCCGGTTTCCTGTCGGATTTCCTCGATCTGGTGGACCGGGCGGGTTTCCCCCGGTCCCGCCTGACGGTGGAGATCACCGAAAGCGGCCTCATTCAGGATGTAGACGCCGCCGCGGCGCTGCTCACCGCCTTGCGGGCGGAGGGGCTGGCCGTGGCGATCGACGATTTCGGCACCGGCTATTCCAGCCTGGCCTATCTCAAGAGTCTGCCGCTCGATTATCTGAAGATCGACAGTGGACTGGCGCAGGATATTTCGGGCACGGCGCGGGACCGGATCATCGTGCGCGGGGTGATCCACATGGCGAAATCCCTTGGCCTGCGCGTGATCGCGGAGGGCGTGGAAACGCAGCAGCAACTGGACCTGCTCGCCCATGAAGGCTGCGATTATTATCAGGGCTTCCTGCGGTCGGCGGGCGTGTCGTCCGACGAATTGCTGGCGCTGGTGCTAAAGGCTTAGGCCGAAGCGGGCGATCAGGCTGGCGCCGGTGTGGGCGCTGTCCGGGCCGTCGATGCTGCTGTTGGCATAGCGCAGGCCGGCGAACCAGCGGCCTTTCAGATAGTCCAGGCTGACGCCATGGTCCCAATAAGTGCCGTCCGGGCGCAGCCGCGCGGCGCGGACGGGATGGTCGGCATCGCCCGAGGAGCGCCCGATGCGCGCCGAAATAGTGAGGGGCGTTCCGGGCACGGCCACCGCCGCCGAAGCCGCCAGATAGAGATTGTCCCCGCCGACGGCCGATTGGTCGGGCGCATAGTGGGCGGAGAGATCGATGCTGGCCGGACCGATCAGGAAGCCCGCTCCCGCGCCCAGTTCGCCATAGCCCTGATGGGATGCGCCGGGAAACAGGTGATAGCGTCCCTCCGCCGACAACCGCCAGCCTCCGACCTGCCGCGCATAGGTCACGCCCAGATCGGCGACGGCATCCGCGCCGCCATGCCGGTCGCTGCCCCACAGGGAGACGGCGGCGGCGTCCAGGCTCAATCCCTCGGCGACGGGCAGGGACAGCGTGCCACGCACGACGGGATCGCCGTCGCTCCAGCTTATGCCTCGACGGCGTTCGTCGCTGGCGACTTCCACCGTGGCGGACAGGCCGCTGGCATATTGGGCATGAGCCGGAGCGGCGTTCGCCGCGGCAAGGACGCAGCAGGCGAGCGCCGCCCAAAAGGTCCGGTCAGTTCGAGGCGAGATTCCGAATAGCATCGAGTTCGGCCAATAGCGGTCCCCGGTCCCGCTGTGCAACCGTCATGAGATGAGCGTGGATTTTCTCCTGATGCTGCGCGATCTGGCGGACGCCGATGTCTCGGCCGGGCGTGCAGGCGCCGGCTTCGCTGCCCGAAAATTCACGGTCGGCCGGAATGGCGCGGGCGAGCGAAGGACTGTGGCTCAACTGCCGATCGATCATGATCGTCGCCTTCCAGTGGCAACGGCGCATGTCGGTGCGGTTGGGGGTATGGGCGCCCACGGTGCGCGTCCTGATGTCCGCGCGGGCGGTATAGGTGGCCTCGACCGGCGTGCCGCCATGGTCGATCTGAACCGTGTGGGTCGCGGCGGCGGCGGCCAGCGCGATAAGCGTCAAACTCATGTCATTCTCCTGCGGTGAAGCCTGGCTGTGCCGCCCGGTCGTTCCTGCGGGATTTAGGAAGAATGTGTTTCTGCTTTTTTGCCGGGCCATGACAAATGGCTGCAAGGGTCAGCCCGCCGCCTTCGCCAGCCCCTTCGACAGTTGCAGCGCGCCGTTCAGCCGCGCGCCGGGATCGGCCCATGCGCGATTGACCACGACCTTGCTGTCCGGGCGCAGCCGCGCCACACCGTTCAGCCGCTGGATATAGCTGACGAGCCCCGCCGGATTGGGGAAGCGGTCCTCGTGGAAGCTGACCAGCGCGCCTTTCGCGCCCACGTCGATCTTGGCGATGTTGGCGGTAAGGCAGTTCTGCTTGATCTCTATGATCTTGAGCAGGTTCTGTGTCGGCGCGGGCAGCTTGCCGAAGCGGTCGATCAGTTCGGCGGCGAAGGATTCCAGCGCCTGCCGGTCCTCCAGTTCGTTGATCCGGCGGTAGAGGCCCATGCGCAGGTCGAGGTCGGGGACGTAATCTTCGGGGATCATGATCGGCGCATCGACGGTGATCTGGGGCGAGAAGCTGTCGCGCGGGCGTTCGAGGCCGACGCCGCCCGCCTTCGCTTCCATGATCGCATCCTCCAGCATCGACTGGTAGAGTTCGAAGCCGACTTCCTTGATGTGACCGGATTGCTCGTCGCCGACCAGATTGCCCGCGCCGCGAATGTCGAGATCGTGGCTGGCCAACTGGAACCCCGCGCCCAGCGTGTCGAGGTCGGACAGCACCTTCAGCCGCTTTTCCGCCGTTTCGGTGATGACGCGGTTGGCGGGGGTCGTGAAATATGCATAGGCGCGCGTCTTCGAACGGCCCACGCGCCCGCGTAGCTGGTAAAGCTGGGCAAGGCCGAAACGATCGGCCCGGTGGATGACGAGCGTGTTGGCGCTGGGGATGTCGAGGCCGCTTTCGACGATGGTGGTGGAGAGCAGCACGTCATAACGCTTGTCGTAGAAGGCCGACATGCGCTCTTCCACTTCGCCCGCCGCCATCTGGCCGTGGGCGACGACGGGACGGACTTCTGGGACTTCTGTGCGGAGAAACTCTTCGATATCGGGGAGGTCGGAAATGCGCGGCACCACGAAGAAGCTCTGCCCGCCGCGATAATGCTCGCGCAGCAGCGCCTCGCGGATGACCACGCCGTCCCACGGCATGACATAGGTGCGCACGGCCAGGCGGTCGACCGGCGGCGTCTGGATGACGGACAACTCGCGCAGGCCCGACATCGCCATTTGCAGCGTGCGCGGGATCGGCGTGGCGGTCAGCGTCAGGACATGCACATCGGTCTTGAGGTTCTTCAATCGTTCCTTGTGCGTGACGCCGAACCGCTGTTCCTCATCCACGATGACGAGGCCGAGGCGCTTGAACTCCAACCCCTTGGCGAGCAGCGCGTGGGTGCCGACCACGATGTCGACGCTGCCGTCGGCCAGCCCCGCCTTCACCGCCTTCGCCTCCTTGTCGGGGACGAGGCGCGAGAGGCGGCCGATGTTGATCGGGAAGCCCCGGAAGCGCTCGACGAAATTCATATGATGCTGGCGGGCGAGCAGGGTGGTGGGGCAGATCAGCGCGACCTGCATCCCCGCCATCGCCGCGACGAAGGCGGCGCGCAGGGCGACCTCCGTCTTGCCGAAGCCCACGTCGCCGCAGACCAGGCGGTCCATCGGCTTGCCCGCGCCGAGGTCTTCGATCACGTCGCCGATGGCGCGGTCCTGATCGTCCGTTTCCTGATAGGGGAAGCGGTCGACGAAAGCGGGATAGCCCGCCGCGTCCGGCTCCGCGACGGTCGCGGGGCGCAGGGCGCGTTCGGCGGCGGTCTTGAGGAGTTCGCCCGCGATCTCGCGGATGCGTTCCTTCATCCGAGCCTTGCGCCGCTGCCACGCTTCGCCGCCGAGGCGGTCGAGCGCGACGCCTTCGCTTTCCGAGCCGTAGCGGGAGAGGACTTCGAGATTTTCTACGGGCACGTAGAGCTTGTCGCCGCCCGCATATTCGAGCGCCACGCAGTCGTGCGCGGCCTTGGCGACGGGAATCTGGGTCAGCCCTTCATAGCGGCCGATGCCGTGGTCGCGGTGGACCACGAGGTCGCCGGGGGAGAGGGTGGCCAGTTCCTGGAGGAAGGCGTCGGCGTTCTTCTTGCGGCGGGCGCGGCGGACGAGGCGGTCGCCCAGCATGTCCTGTTCGGTGAGGACGGCGACATCGGGCGCGGTGAAACCATGATCGAGATGAAGAACCGAAAGCACTGTGGCGCCGGTGGCGGCGAGGCCCAGCGCCTCCTGCCAGTCGTCGGCGGCGGCGAGCCTTTTGACGCCATGGTCCGCGAGGAGGCCGGAGAGCCGTTCGCGCGCGCCGTTGGAATAGGAGGCGATGATGACCCGCTTCTTCCCTCGCTGGAGGGCGGCGATATGTTTTCCTACAGCCTCGTAGACGTTCGCGTTCTGGGCGCGTTCGGGGGCGAAGTCGCGGGGACCGTCCACGGCGAAGTCGATGACGGCTGCGCTTTCCGGTTCGTGGAAGGGCGTGGTGGCGTGCATCGGCCAGTCGCGGGCGACGGCTTCCCATTCCCCCGCATCGAGATAGAGCGCCTTGGGGTCCAGCGGGCGGTAGGCGCCGGGGTCGGAGGATTTCGCGGCGATGCGGTTGGCGTGATAGTCGCGGATCGCCTCGAAACGGGCCTCCGCCGCGCCCGCGACGCCATGGTCGAGGATGATGACGGTATTCGCGCCGATATGGTCGGTGAGGGGGACCAGCTTCTCCTCGAACAGGGGAAGCCAATGCTCCATGCCCGCGAGACGCCGCCCTTCGCTCACCGCCTGATAGAGCGGGTCGCCGGTCGCGGTCGCGCCGAAGGTTTCGCGGTAGCGGCCGCGGAAACGCTTGATCGTGTCCTCGTCCAGCAGGGCTTCGGAGGCGGGGAGGAGGGTGAAGCCGTCGATGCTCCCTGTCGTGCGCTGGTCAGCGGGGTCGAAACGGCGGACCGTCTCGATCTCGTCGCCGAAGAAGTCGAGGCGCAGGGGCTGCTCCTCGCCGCCGGGGAAAAGGTCCACGATGCCGCCGCGAATGGCAAATTCGCCCCGGTCATGCACCGTGTCGGTGCGGACATAGCCGTTCGCTTGCAGCATGTCGGCGAGGCGCTGGATCGCGATCCGTTCCTTGGGGGCGAGCTTCGCGACGAGCTGGCGGACGCGGAAGGGGGTGAGGGTGCGCTGCGTCAGGGCGTTGAGCGTGGTGACGGCGAGTTGCGGTCCCGCAGGAGCGGCTTGCAGCGCGTGAAGCCCGGCGAGGCGGGCCGATGCGCTGCGCAGCGAGGGGCTGGCCCGGTCATAGGGCAGGCAATCCCATGCCGGGATTTCGACGATCTCGATTTCCGGCGCGAAGTAGATGGCGGTGTCGGCCACGGCGCGCATCAGGGCGTCGTCGGGCGCGACGAACAGGGCGCGGCCTCCATTGGAGCCGAAGGCGGCGCGCGCCATGTCGGCCAGCAGCCAGGGCTGGAAACCCGCCGGGACGCCGGAAAGGGTGAGGGGCGTTTGGGCCTTCAGGATTTTGGGGAGATCAGTCATTTCAGCTTGCATTGTTCCGGTTCGGTCGTGTGCTTGCCTTCTCAGGAGCACGTCGATGTGCCTTGCCTAGACGATCTTCACGAAATCGAGCTTGAGGAAGTTGTCCATCATCGGGCCCTTCCATTCATCGGGCACCGGGATGGTGCCGAGCGCCCAGCCCATGATGTCGGCGTCCTGTTCTTCCATGAAGCGTTCGAACCAGTCGATATCCTCTTCGCTCCATGCAGCATGATGGCGGTCGAAGAAGCCGCCGACCGTATAGTCCGCTTCCCGCGTGCCGCGATGCCATGCCCGGAACTTGATGCGGCGCATCCGGGGATTGTCGTTCATGATGTGTTCCTTTGGCGGGCAGGGCAAATGCGCCGATCGGGTGGCAAATCGGGTGTTTGTGCCACCGCCCCGGCTGGGGTAGAGGGCAAGCTGATAGACATGCGACCCGATATTCTCAATCCGCTCTTTGCCGAAATATCGGCCCTGAAAGGCGTCGGCCCGGCGCTGGCGAAGCCGTTGGAGCGGCTGGGGCTGGCGCGGGCGGTGGATGCGGCCTTTCACCTGCCGGTGAGCTTCATCGACCGGCGGCTGACCGATGAACTGAGCATGGCGGATGCGGGGCGGGTGATCGGCATCACGCTGACGCCGGTGGATTATCGGGCGAGCGGGAGCGCGCGCGCGCCTTTCCGGGTGCAGGCGGTGGATGCGCACGGCCATGCGGTGAGCCTGGTCTATTTCGGGCGGAACAGCGCCTGGCCGCGCAAGCTGCTGCCGTTGAACGAGCCGCGATTCGTGTCGGGCAAGCTGGAGAGCTATGGCGACAATCTCCAGATGGTGCATCCCGACTATGTGCTGCCGGTCGAGGAGGCCGGGACGGTGCCTGCGCGGGAGAGCGTCTATGGCCTGTCCGAAGGGCTGACCAACAACCGGATGCGCGATCTGGCGGGGCAGGCGCTGGAGCGCGCGCCGGAGCTGCCCGAATGGATCGAGCCCAGCCTGCTGGCGCGCAAGGGGTGGCCGGCGTGGCGCGAGGCGCTGGGCCGCGCCCATGCCGATCCGTCCGACGCCATGGCGCGGGAGCGGTTGGCCTATGACGAGATTTTCGCGGGGCAACTGGCGCTGATGCTGGTGCGGCAAAGCTCGCGCAAGCGGCGGGGCGTGCCGATCGCGGGGGACGGGCGGCTGCGGGCGATGCTGAAGCTGCCCTTCGCGCCGACGGGCGCGCAGAGGCGGGCCTTTGGCGAGATCGAGGGCGACATGGCGCAGGGCGTGCCGATGCTGCGGCTGTTGCAGGGCGATGTGGGGTCGGGGAAAACGCTGGTGGCGTTGATGGCGCTGCTGAACGCGGTGGAGGCGGGGGCGCAGGGGGCCTTGCTGGCGCCCACGGAAATCCTGGCGCGGCAGCATTATGAGGGGCTGCGCAGGATGGTGGCGGGGCTTCCCGTGGAGATCGCCATCCTGACGGGGCGCGAGAAGGGGAAGGTGCGCGAGGCCACGCTGATGGGGCTGGCGGACGGGAGCATCGACATATTGGTCGGCACCCACGCGATCTTCCAGGAGGCGGTGCGCTATCGCAATCTGGCGCTGGCGGTGATCGACGAGCAGCATCGGTTCGGCGTGGCGCAGCGGATGATGCTGGCGGCGAAGGCGGAGCGGACGCCGCATCTGCTGGTCATGACGGCGACGCCGATCCCGCGCACCCTGACGCTCACTTATTATGGCGAGATGGACGTGTCGCGGCTGGACGAGATGCCGCCGGGGCGGCAACCGATCCAGACGCTTGTCATGTCATCGCAGCGGCTGGACGAGGTGGTGGACGCGCTCGCCCGGCATGTCGAGGGCGGGGGGCAGGCTTACTGGGTGTGTCCGCTGGTCGAGGAAAGCGAGACGAGCGACCAGGCGGCGGCGGAAGCGCGGGCGGAAGCCCTGCGGATGCGCTTCGGGGATCGGGTCGGCCTGGTCCACGGGCGGATGAAGGGGACGGAGAAGGACGCGGCGATGGAGGCCTTTGCGGGCAACCGGACGCAGATCCTCGTGGCGACCACGGTGATCGAGGTGGGGGTGGATGTGCCCAATGCCAGCCTCATCATCATCGAAGGGGCGGATCGTTTCGGGCTGGCCCAGTTACACCAGTTGCGCGGGCGCGTGGGGCGGGGGGACAAGGCTTCGGTCTGTCTGCTGCTGCGCGGCGGGGCGCTTTCCGAGACGGCGCGGGCGCGGCTGGCCCTGATGCGCGAGACGAATGACGGGTTCCGCATTGCCGAGGAGGATTTGCGGCTGCGCGGCGCGGGCGAGATTTTGGGCACGCGCCAGTCGGGCGAGGCGCAGTTGAAACTGGCGACGCCGGAGCATCTCTCCGCCCTCATCGACGCGGCGCGGGATGACGCGCGCCTGCTGATGGAGCGGGACGGCGGATTGACGCAGGCGCGGGGAGAGGCGGCGCGGACCTGCCTTTATTTGTTCGAGCGGGACGCGGCGGTGGGCTTGCTGCGGAGCGGGTGATGGGGCCGGTTCGGCGCTTTGCGGTGGAAGCGGACCTGCCGATCCTCCCCCCGACAGAGGGGGATCGAATGGCTGCAATCCCCTCGGCTATCGCTGGCCCTTCATCGCGCCACGGCGCGGTAGCTCAGGCGTCCGGTTGCGCCGGGAAAGGCGCCTGGGGGCAAGGTCCAGCGCACATGGGTCACGTCTTCCGCGACGGCGCGGCGCACGCCGCCCAGCGGCGTCGGCAGCCATAGCCGGTCGAGCCGTCCCCAATGCGCGCCGCCGTCCACCGACACTTCCATCCCGGGGTCGTTGGCGTCGATCCGCGCGTTGCGGGGCACGGCTCTGGTGATCGCGACGGCTTTTGCGGGGGTCGATCCTTCATGGCGCCAATGGACCACGAAGATCAGCTGATCGCCCGGCGCTATGCGGTCCGCGCTGGCCAGGACGCGGCGTTCGCGCCCGTTGATGTCGGTCTGCACCCGCTCCACGAACATCCGGGTGTCGAGCCGCACGGGCTGGTGCGCGGCGGCGGTCGCCGGCACGCCAAAGGCGGCCAGTGCGCAAAGCCAGCGTGCGATCCTCATGCGAAGCCCCGTTTCGTCATCCCCGGCGCCGAGCATGCCGCGCAGAAGCGAACATTCGGTTAAGGCGGCGTTTTCCTTCCGGTCGCCGCCGCTGGCCCGAATCCAAATTGACGGCCCCCCTCTACAGGCGCAGAGCATGTCGCAAAAGACGCAAGGGACGGATTCTGGCGCGATGCTACCGGCGGAGGAACAGGAGGTCATCAGGCGCCGCGACCGGCTGTTGGCGTCGATCGCGCTCAGCGCGGGGCTGGGGCTGCTGCTGGCCTTGCCCTTTGCCCTGAGCGCGGGGGCGGAGTTCTTCCTGCCGCTGACCGCCGCTCTGGTGATCGCGATCGCGCTGGTGCCGTTTCTGGAATGGATGGAGCGGCGGGCGATCCCGTCGGGCCTTGCGGCGCTGATCGCGCTGATCGCCTTCCTGCTGGTGGCGAACACGGCGCTGGTGCTGATCGTGGTGCCCGCGACCGACTGGTTCAGCATATTGCCCCAGCGGCTGCCCCGGATTCAGTCCAATCTCGCGCCGCTGATCGACTATTATTCCCAGTTGCAGCGGTTCGTGGACGAAACCGTGCAGATGCTGGCGAGCGGCCCCGTCGCGGCGGCGCAGACCGCGGCGGTGGAAGCGCCCCGGTCGCTGCTGCAATTCGCGGCGACTTCCGCCCCGTCCGCGATCATCCAGATGGTGTTCGCGCTGCTCATCATCTATTTCTTCCTCGCGGGCTGGACGAAGCTGCGGCGGCGCACGATCAACAGCCGGGACAGTTTCGACGGCGCGATGGCGGTGGCGCGCGTCATCCAGAATGTCGTGGACGCGACATCGGCCTATGTGCTGACCATCGCGACCATCAACCTGTGCCTGGGCGCGGCGGTGGCGCTGTCGCTGTGGCTGGTGGGCATGCCTTCGCCGCTGATGTGGGGCGGCATCGTCGCTCTGCTCAACTTCATCCCCTATTTCGGGCCGATGCTGGCGGCGGTGCTGCTGGCGCTGGGCGGCCTCATGGTGTTCGATGATCCGTGGTGGGCGCTGCTGCCCGCCGCCTTGCAGATCGGGTTCCATCTGGTCGAGGCCAATGCGGTGACGCCGATGATCCTGGGCCGGCGGCTGACCATGAACCCGCTGCTGATTCTGGTGTCGCTCGCCTTTTGGGGATGGGTGTGGGGGACGCCCGGCGCGCTGCTGGCGGTGCCGCTGCTCATCATCATCCAGACCGTCGTTTCAGCGGCGGGAACCCCGGATATAGCCGGTTTCCTGTTCGAGCGCGGAACGCTGGTCATGTCCCCGCGCAAAGAAAATGACGAGAAAGAAGAAAGTCCCGTTACGGATGGTTGACAGGCGAAGCGCGCCCGCATAGATGCCCGCCCACACCGAACGCGGGTGTAGCTCAGTTGGTTAGAGCGCCGGCCTGTCACGCCGGAGGTCGCGGGTTCGAGCCCCGTCACTCGCGCCATTCCTGCATGCAGGATGGCCCCGGTTTCGACCGGATTTCCCGCTTCATCGCCAACAGAAAAATGGGCCGACGCCTTGGCATCGGCCCGATGCGTTTCCTTACAGATTGTCGCCGACGACCGGCGCTTTTTCCTCTTCCGCCAGCCAGCGATAGACGCCGCCCGCGATCACTGCGCCGATGATGGGCGCGACCCAGAACAGCCAGAGCTGTTGCAGGGCAAGGCCGCCGACCAGCAGCGCCGGCCCGGTGCTGCGCGCCGGATTGACCGACGTGTTGGTGACGGGAATGCTGATGAGGTGGATCAGCGTCAGGGAAAGGCCGATGGCGATGGGCGCGAAGCCCGCCGGGGCGCGATGGTCGGTCGATCCCAATATGACGGCCAGGAAGCCGAAGGTCAGCACCACTTCGATCGCGAAGCCCGACGACAGCACATAGCCGCCCGGCGAATTGGCGCCATAGCCGTTCACCGCAAGGCCGTTGCCCATCAGCACGAAGTCGGGTTCCCCGCTGGCGATGTAGAGGAGCAGGGCGGCCGCGATCACCGCGCCCACCAGCTGCGCGACGATATAGGGCGCGATGTCCCGCACGGGAAAGCGTCCGCCCGCCCACAGGCCGATGGTCACGGCGGGATTGAGGTGGCATCCGGATATATGGCCGATGGAATAGGCCATGGTCAGCACCGTCAGCCCGAAGGCGAGGGCGACCCCCAAAAGGCCGATGCCCACGTCGGGAAAGGCCGCCGCCAGCACCGCGCTGCCGCATCCGCCGAAAACGAGCCAGAACGTGCCGAACGTCTCCGCAAACAATCTCTTGCTCATGGGAACCATCATGTCCTCCTGTTGCGCTAGGCCACCGTCATCATCTGTCGCGGCGGGGTGGCTCCGCCCGAAAAGCGGGAGAAACGGGAGAAAGGCGCATGGAGAGAAGGCGCGCCGTCATGGGCGCAGCCGGATGGCCATGAAGGGCAGTTGGACATGCCTTCTCCTCCCCCGATGCGGGAGCGCGGCATCCGTTCTGACGGCTGTCCGTTACGCCCCCTTAACGGCTTGGGAGATAAACCGAAAAAGAAGCGCTGTCACGGCTTATCCGCGCCGCCAGCGTCCGGTCTCCATCCAGGCGAGCAGGCGCTTCAGGGGCAGCACCCAGATCCAGATGAGGCCGAGGAAGACATAGACCGGGACCTGAACGATTATCGGCAGCCGTCCGATCAGCCCTGAAAGGCTGGCCACCAGCACCGCCCAGAGCAGGATGAGGCCCAGGATGATGAACATGCCCGCGGGCTTGCGCCAGCTCGGTTCATAGGGCTTCACGGCTCAGTCCCCTCGATCAGTTCGACTTCGGTCAATATCATGTGCAGCGGCAGGTCCCACGGATCGGCCGGGATCGTCTCCTGCTCCTGCGCCGACCATGCCAGCCCCACACGCAGCGCGTCCGGATGGCGCGCGAAGGCGCGGTCATAATAGCCGCCGCCCTGCCCCAGCCGGTTCATCGCCCGGTCGAAGCCCAGCAGCGGCGCTACGATGGCGTCGGGGCTGACCGGACCTTCGCCCCGTTCGGGATGGCGGGTGCGGAAGGGGCCGGGAAGCAGCGGCGCGTCGGGATGCCAGAGCAGGAACTCCATGCTTCCCAGCCGGTCGATGACGCGGGGGAGGGCGACGGCCTTGCCCATGTCGATCAGTTTCGCGGCGAGGCGCTGGGCGGGCGCTTCATCCTCGATCCCGATATAAAGAGCCACCGTCCGCGCACTTTCCAGCCGCTTTGCCAGCGGGGAAGGCAGCGCCTTGAACGCCAGCCGGTGCGCCAGCGGGTCCAGCCCCGCCATGAAGGCGCGCCGCCGCTGCCGCGCGAGGATACGCAGGGCGGCCTTGTCCGATATGTCGCGGGGATCGTCGCTCATGGCAAAGCCCTTTGCGTCAGGGCGCGGGCGAAGGGAAGGGGTGACGGGACCGCCTCGGCCGTTTGCTGGAAAATCCTCTGACGCCTCAACGTCAGGTGGGGACCATGTAGATCGGGCCAGGGCCCGCCCAGGGACAGCCCCCGTGGATGTGATTATCGCCTCAGGGATGTTCGCTAAAGCTCGTACCAGGCAGTGCCCGTCGGGTCCCTATCTAGGCGTCCGCGACCGGGCCGGCAAGCCTGTCGCTGAGCTTTTCGAGCCGCGCGGTCAGCACTTCTATCGCCCGCACCGCCACATCTTCGCTTCCGTCGAGGGGCAGCGCTTCCTGCCGCCCCGCGACTTCCCGCTTCATGTCGTTGAGTTCGTCGGCCAGGAACAGCGCCGCGAACAGCAATGTCCGCACCTCCGTCAGCCCCGGAGTCGCCTGCTGCGCCAGCCGGGCCTTGCGCTCGATCAGGCCCGCGAGATGGGAGAGATGGGCTTCCTCGCCGTCCCGGCAGCGCAGGTCATATTGCCGCCCGGCGATGTGGAGCGTGGTTTCAGCCATGCGCGCTCTCCTTCAACTCGCCGATCAGGGCGTCCAGCGACCTGAGGGCCGCGCGGGCCGCGGCCGCATCGACGCCGGAGGATGAGGAAGGGGAAGCGGACAGGTCCAGCCCGTCCAGATTCTGCTCCAGACGATCGATTGCGCGCTCCAGCGCGTCGATCGCCTGCTTCATGCGGTCGCTTGCCATGATGCTGGCATAGCGAAACTTGCGGGCCGGAAAAAGACGGGATCGCACGGCCGGGCGCGAAGGCGGACCCGCCCATGGTTGACGCATGGGACCTGAGGCGACAAAGGATGCCCGATTTCGACTCGCCTGCATGACGCGGGCGCCTCGCCAGACAGGAAAGACGCCCGCTCCCGATGACCGTTTCCGAAAAGACGCTCGCCAACGCCATTCGCGCCCTCTCCATGGATGCGGTTCAGGCTGCCAATAGCGGGCATCCGGGGATGCCGATGGGCATGGCCGATGTCGCCACGGTGCTCTTTTCCGATTATCTGAAATTCGATCCGACAAACCCCAAATGGGCCGACCGCGACCGTTTCGTCCTGTCGGCGGGACATGGGTCGATGCTGATCTATTCGCTGCTGCACCTGACCGGCTATGCGCGTCCGACCATTGAGGATATCCGCCACTTCCGCCAGTTGGGCAGCCCTTGCGCGGGCCATCCGGAGAATTTCGAGCTTGCCGGGGTCGAGGCGACCACCGGGCCGCTGGGGTCGGGGCTTGCCACCGCCGTGGGCATGGCGATTGCGGAGCGGCACCTCAACGCGACCTTCGGCGACGATCTGGTCGATCACCGGACCTGGGTGATCGCGGGCGACGGCTGCCTGATGGAGGGCATCAATCATGAGGCCATCGGGCTGGCGGGTCATCTGAACCTTGGCCGCCTGATCGTGCTGTGGGACGACAACAAGATCACCATCGACGGCGCGGTGGACCTGTCCTCCAACGAGGATGTGCGCGCCCGCTATGCCGCGACCGGCTGGCATGTGGTGTCGTGCGACGGCCATGATCCGGCGGACGTGCGCCGCGCCCTGGACGAGGCGGTGGCCGATCCGCGCCCCTCGCTGGTCGCCTGCTCCACCAAGATCGGCTATGGATCGCCCAACAAGGCGGGCACGTCGGGCGTCCACGGCTCCGCGCTGGGCGAGGCGGAAGTCGCCGCCGCGCGCGAATTTCTCGGCTGGAGCGCCGAACCGTTCATCATTCCCGAAGACATTGCCGCCGCGTGGCGGGAGATCGGCGCAAAGGGCGCTCTCGTTCGCGCCGAATGGGAAAGCCGCCTTGCAAGCCACGGACAAAAGGCGGAATTTGAGCGTCGCATGGCAGGTGAACTGCCCGCCGGTTTCTCGCTCGACACCTATATCGACGGCCTGATCGCCGCGCCGCAGAAGGTCGCGACCCGCAAGGCGAGCGAACTGGCGCTGGGCGCGATCAACGACCTGCTGCCCGAAACGGTGGGCGGATCGGCGGACCTCACCGGCTCCAACAACACCAAGACCAGGTCGACCGGGCCGCTGACCCGCGACGATTATGCGGGTCGCTATGTCTATTACGGCATACGCGAATTCGGCATGGCTTGCGCGATGAACGGCATGGCGCTGCACGGTGGCGTCATTCCCTATGGCGGCACATTCCTCGTCTTCTCCGATTATATGCGCGCGGGCATCCGCCTTGCCGCGCTCCAGCAGCAGCGGGTGATCCACGTTCTGACGCATGATTCCATCGGTCTTGGCGAAGACGGCCCGACGCACCAGCCGATCGAGCAGGTCATGTCGCTGCGCATGATCCCCAATCTCGACGTCTATCGCCCCGCCGATGTGGTCGAGACGGCGGAATGCTGGGAACTGGCGCTGAAGGACGCGACCGGCCCGTCGGTGTTGGCGCTGACCCGCCAGAACCTGCCGCAACTCCGCACCGAAAAGGCGGACGAAAATCTGTGCGCCAGGGGCGCATACCGCCTGCGCGCCGCCAAGGCGGAGCGCAAGGTCGTGCTGATCGCCACCGGCTCCGAAGTCGAGATCGCCGTCGCCACCGCCGAGGCGCTGGAAGCGCAGGGCATCGGCGCGGACGTGGTATCCATGCCGAGCTGGGCGCATTTCGAGGCGCAGCCGCAGTCGTACAGGGACGACATCCTGCCGCAGGGCATCCTGCGCGCCTCCATCGAGGCGGGCACGACCTTCGGCTGGGAACGCCATGCCTCGCTGCGTTTCGGTATCGACAGCTATGGCGCGTCGGCTCCGGCCGAGGTGCTCTACGACCATTTCGGCCTCACCGCCGCGAAGATCGCGCCGCAGATCGCGGCCGCGCTCGCCTGAGCTTTAAGCCAACACGCAAAATCGGGAGAACATTGCAGTGGCAACCAAGGTAGCAATCAACGGTTTCGGACGCATCGGCCGCCTCGTGGCGCGCGCCATTCTTTCGCGCACCGATCATGACCTGGAACTGGTCAGCATCAACGATCTGGGCGACGCGAAGTCCAACGCCCTGCTGTTCAAGCGCGACAGCGTCCACGGCAACTGGGCTGGCGACGTGACCGTCGACGGCGACGCCCTCGTCATCAACGGCAAGCGCATCGCCGTGACCGCCGAGCGCGACCCCGCCAACCTGCCCCACGCCGCGCAGGGCGTGGACATCGCCCTCGAATGCACCGGCATCTTCGCCGACAAGGCGAAGGCGAGCGCGCATCTGAAGGCGGGCGCCAAGCGCGTCGTCATCTCCGCCCCGGCGACGGGCGTGGACAAGACGGTGGTCTATGGCGTCAACCATGACTCGCTGAGCGCCGACGATGTCGTCATCTCCAACGCGAGCTGCACCACCAACTGCCTCGCCCCACTCGCCAAGGTGTTGAACGACGCCATCGGCATCGAGAGCGGCTTCATGACGACGATCCACAGCTACACCAACGACCAGAACACGCTGGACCAGTTGCACAAGGACATGCGCCGCGCCCGCGCCGCCGCTTTGTCGATGATCCCGACCACCACGGGCGCCGCCCGCGCGGTGGGTGAGGTCCTGCCGGAACTCAAGGGCAAGCTGGACGGATCTTCGGTGCGCGTGCCGACGCCGAACGTCTCGGTCGTGGACCTGAAGGTCATCGCCAAGCGCGACACGACCGTCGAGGAAGTGAACAGCCTGCTGAAGGCCGCGTCGGAATCCGGTCCGCTCAAGGGCATCCTGGGCTATTCGGACGAGCCGCTGGTGTCGATCGACTATAATGGCGATCCGCGCAGCTCGACCGTCGACAGCCTGGAAACGGCGGTCATCGACGGCAAGCTGGTGCGCGTGCTGAGCTGGTACGACAATGAATGGGGTTTCTCGAACCGCATGATCGACACGACCGGCGTGGTCGCGAAGTTCCTTTGATATCCTTGCCGCCGCCGGTCCCGTGATCGGCGGCGGTTTCCATTGCAGCAGGGGAGTGCGGCGTGAAGCCCTTCAAGACGCTTGACGACATGGGCGACATCCACGGCAAGGCCGTGCTGGTGCGCGAGGATCTGAACGTGCCGATGCAGGACGGTTCGGTCAGCGACGACACTCGCCTGCGCGCCGCGATGCCGACCATCCTCGAGCTGGCGGACCGGGGCGCGAAGGTGCTCATCCTCGCCCATTTCGGCCGTCCCAAGGGGCAGAAGAACCCTGAATTCTCCCTCAGCAAGATCACGCGTCCGCTGTCCGCCGTGCTGGGCCGCGAAGTGCAGTTCATCCCAGATTGCGCGGGGCAGGGGGCGGTCGACGGCATCGCCGTGATGCGCCCCGGCGACATCGCCATCCTGGAAAACACCCGCTTCCATCCCGGCGAGGAAAAGAACGATCCGGCGCTGGCCGAGGCGATGGCCGCCATCGGCGACCTTTATGTGAACGACGCCTTTTCCGCCGCGCACCGCGCCCATGCGTCCACCGAGGGGCTGGCGCACAAGCTGCCTGCTTTCGCGGGCCGTTCGATGGAGAAGGAACTGGATGCGCTCCAGGCCGCGCTCGGTGAGCCGGTGAAGCCGGTGGCGGCGGTCGTCGGCGGAGCGAAGGTTTCGACCAAGCTCGACGTGCTCAACAATCTCGTCGCCAAGGTCGATCACCTCATCATCGGCGGCGGCATGGCCAACACCTTCCTCCACGCGCGCGGCGTCGATGTCGGCAAGTCGCTGTGCGAGAAGGACCTGGCGGACACCGCCGAAGCCATTTTCGAAGCCGCCGACAAGGCGGGCTGCACCATCCACCTGCCTTACGACGTGGTGGTGGCGAAGGAGTTCGCGGCCAATCCGCCCTCCGTCCGCACCTGCAACGTCCATGAGGTCGCGGCGGACGAGATGATCCTGGACATTGGCCCGGCCGCTGTCGAGGCGCTGGGCGATGCGATCAAGAATTGCCGCACGCTGGTGTGGAACGGCCCGCTCGGCGCATTCGAGATCGCGCCCTTCGACAAGGCCACCGTGGCGCTGGCGAAGACCGCCGCCGCGCTCACCAAGGAGGGCCAGTTGACGTCCGTCGCAGGCGGAGGTGATACTGTCGCAGCGCTTAACCATGCGGGGGTTGCGGGCGACTTCAGCTTCGTCTCTACCGCAGGCGGCGCCTTCCTGGAATGGATGGAAGGCAAGGAATTGCCGGGCGTCAAGGCGCTGATGGCCTGAAAGGCCGCGCGCCGCTATTCCATGCCGTCGGAGAGGGCGGCTTTCCCTATGAACGCGCCGCCGGAGGGGCGGCTCATCGAGAAGGTATGTGCAGATGCTGGATCAGGAAATGACCAAGAAGATCGCGGACGGCAACGGCTTCATCGCCGCGCTGGACCAGAGCGGCGGCTCCACGCCCAAGGCGCTCAAGGGCTATGGCGTCGAGGAAGATGCGTGGACGACGGAAGAGGAGATGTTCGGCCTGATCCATGACATGCGCAGCCGCATCATCACCTCGCCCGCCTTCACCGGCGACAAGGTGCTGGGCGCGATCCTGTTCGAGCGCACCATGGACGGGCAGGCGGGCGGCAAGCCCGTGCCGCAGGCGCTGGTCGAGCGCGGCGTCGTCCCCTTCATCAAGATCGACAAGGGGCTTGAGGACGAGGCGAACGGCGTCCAGTTGATGAAGCCGATGCCGGAACTGGACGCGCTGCTGAAGCGCGCCAAGGCGCTGGGCGTCTACGGCACCAAGGAACGCTCGGTCATCAACCTCGCCAATCGCGAGGGCATCGCCGCCATCGTCAAGCAGCAGTTCGAGGTGGGGCAGCAGGTGCTCGCCGCTGGCCTCATGCCGATCATCGAGCCGGAAGTGAACATCAAGTCGCCCGAACGCGCCGAAGCAGACCAGATATTGCTGGAGGAAATCCTCAAGAATCTGGACGCGCTGCCGGGCGACGACAAGGTGATGCTGAAGCTCTCCTTGCCTGCCCGGTCCGGCCTGTTCGATCCGCTGGTCGACCATCCCCGCGTGCTGCGCGTGGTGGCGCTGTCGGGCGGTTTCAAGCGGCCGGAAGCCTGCGTCGAGCTCGCCAAGAATCGCGGCATCATCGCCAGCTTCTCGCGCGCGTTGCTGGAAGACCTGCGCCATCAGATGAGCGACGAGCAATTCAACGCCTCGCTGGGCGGCGCTATCGATGAGATCTACAACGCCTCGACCGCCAAGACGCCGGTCGCGGCCTGACCTGACAGGCAGGGCCGGGCGCTTTTCTCAGCGCCCGGCCCTGCCGCCCGTCATATCCCTCAATATCCGCGCGTCCGCGATGGCCAGCGCGTCATAGTCGTTATTGAAATAGGCCCAGACGGTTCGGCCTTCGCTCTCCTGCGCGACCATCCATTCCGCCCAGTTGGCCAGCCCTTCCTCTCCATAGCTGCCCCGATATTTGCCTTTGGTGCCGTGGAAGCGGACATAGGCGGTCGATCCGATGCCCAGGCGCGGGCTTGCCGAGCCGGGCATGTCGTGCACGCACAGAGCGGCGCCGTGGCGTTCCAGCAATGTGCAGACTTCGTCCACATACCAGCTTTCATGCCGAAATTCGAAGATGGGCACGGGATCGCGCGGCACGATGCGGAGGAAATTTTCCAGCCTTGGAAGATCGAGGCGCAGGCTCGGCGGCAATTGATAGAGTACCGGGCCCAGCGTGGAGGAAAAGTGGCGGAACGACTCCATCATCCTTTCCATCGGCCCCTCGCAATCCTTGAGCCTTTTCTGCTGCGTCAGGTAGCGGTTCGCCTTCACCGCATAGCAGAAGCCCGGCGGGGCCTGTTCCCGCCAGCGGTCCACCAGTTCGGGACCGGGCAGGCGATAGAAGCTGTTGTTGATCTCCACCGTGTCGAAATGTTCGGCGTAAAAGGCGAACCAGTTCTTCGCCGCCAGCTTTTCCGGATAGAAAAGGCCGCGCCAGTCGCGGTAATTCCATCCCGAGCAGCCGATGCGGATCATGGAGCAGAAACGCGGCGGCGCGCCAACGGCTCCCCCTTCCCCATTGCGGGCAAAAACGGCTAAGGCCGGGTTATGACTGACTTCACCGAAGAAGAACTGGCTCTCGACCCGAAATTCGCCGATCAGTTCGAGCGGGGCTTTCGTCCGCCTTGCCAGCTCTACCTGATTTCGCCGCCTGCCATCGATGCGGCTTTCGCCGACAGCCTTGCCGCCGCTTTCGACGGCGGAAAGGTCGCGGCTTTCCAGCTTCGTCTCAAGGGGATGGACGACCACGCTATCGCCCAAGCGGCCGAACCGCTGCAAAGGCTCTGTGCGGATCGCGAGGTCGCGTTCATCGTCAACGACAGCATCGCGCTGGCCAAGCGGATCGGTGCGGATGGCGTGCATCTGGGGCAGTCGGACGGCGACCCGCGCGAAGCCCGCCGTATCCTGGGCCCTGCGGTGCAGATCGGCGTCACCTGCCATGACAGCCGCCACCTTGCCATGGAAGCGGGGGAGGCGGGGGCGGATTATGTGGCGTTCGGCGCTTTCTATCCCACGACGACCAAGGAAACGCTCCATCGGCCGGAGCCTTCGATCCTGGGCTGGTGGACGACGCTGTTCGAACTGCCCTGCGTCGCCATCGGCGGCATCACGGCGGCCAATGCGGCCCCGCTGGTGGCGGCGGGCGCGGATTTCCTGGCGGTGAGCGGGGCGGTGTGGAACCATGCGGACGGGCCGCGCGCGGGCGTTGCGGCCTTTTCGCCAGTGCTGGCGGGTAAAGGCTGACGCATCTTTTGCAGGCTTCTGGCGTTTCTTCTGGAAAATCAGGAGAATGCCGTGCGTCCTTTCCTTCTTTCCTCGCTTATCGCCCTGTGCGCGACCGCCTGTAACAGCCAGACCGGCGCGCCAGCCCCACAAGGAGGAGAGGAGCAGCAGCGGCCCGCAGCCCAGGCCGATCCCTATACCTTCGCGATCCAGCCCGAACCGGCGGGCCAGCCGCAGCGGGCGGATTCGATCCTTCAGGCGCAGGTGGCGCTCGACCGGGCGGGCTTTTCGCCCGGCGTGCTGGACGGGAAGGAGGGCATGTCCTTCACCGACGCGCTGCGCGGTTTCCAGAAGGCGAAGGGATTGCCGGAAACCGGCCAATATGACGAGGCCACCGCCAAGGCGCTGCTGGGGACCGATCCCCAGCCCGCCACATGGCTCGTCCGCATTCCCGACGGTTTCGCGAAGGGGCCGTTCTTCGCCATTCCCAAGGATTTGAACGAACAGGCCAAGCTGCCCACGCTGGGTTATCGCAACCTGCTGGAAAAGCTGGCCGAACGCTTCCACACGCGGCCCGAAGCCCTGCTGGCGCTGAACCCGCCGAACACGAAGGTCGGCCCCGGCGCGGTGATCCGCGTGCCCGCCATCGCCAACCAGCCGGTCGCCCGGATCGAAGGGGACGAGCGCGGCTGGGGCGAAACGCTCGCCAGCCTTGCCGTCGCCGCCGACCAGCCGCAGGCCGACCATATCGTCGTCGACAAATCCGAAGGCCTGCTGAAGGTCTATGATGGCGAGGACAGGCTGATCGCCCAATTCCCGGCGACCATGGGGTCGGGGCATGATCCGCTGCCCATCGGCGACTGGACGATCAAGGGCATCAGCCGCAATCCCGATTTCCACTATAATCCGGCTTTGTTCTGGGACGCGGACAAGTCGGATGGCAAGGCGCTGCTGAAGCCCGGTCCCAACGGCCCGGTCGGCGTCGTGTGGATCGACCTGTCCAAGCCGCATTACGGCATCCACGGCACGCCCGAGCCGCAGAATATCGGACGAACGGAGAGCCATGGCTGCATCCGCCTCACCAACTGGGATGCGGCACGCCTGGCGCAGATGGTGAAGGCGGGCGTGAAGGCGCATTTCCAGTCATGAGGGTCGGCGCGCGGGGCTGGGCGGGGGTTGCGCTTGCGGTCCTGCCCTGCGCGCTGTTCCTTTCCTTCTGCGTGCGGATCGTGCCTGCCGATGCGCCAGCGCCGCCCGTCGCCGCTCGCCAGGCGGCGCGGGAGGAGGGGGGCGCGTTGCTGATCCCGGTGGAAGGCGTGCCTTCCTCGGCGCTGACCGACACTTTCACGCAGGCCCGCGCGAGCGGCGCGCGTCCGCATGACGCCATCGACATCATGGCGGCGCGGGGCAGGGCGGTCCTTGCGGCCGCCGATGGGCATATCGAAAAGCTGTTCTGGAGCGAGGATGGCGGGC
The DNA here is from genome assembly GCF_002355855.1 of Sphingobium cloacae. Classification (NCBI taxonomy): domain Bacteria; kingdom Pseudomonadati; phylum Pseudomonadota; class Alphaproteobacteria; order Sphingomonadales; family Sphingobiaceae; genus Sphingobium; species Sphingobium cloacae. The sequence continues at coordinate 1,342,511 of NZ_AP017655.1, read as the reverse complement.
GCACCGTCTACGAACGATCGCCGGACGGACGGCGCATCTATTATTACGCGCATCTGGACGGCTATGCGCCCGGCCTGCGCGAAGGGCAGGCGGTGCGGCGCGGCGATCGCATCGCCACCGTGGGCAGCACCGGCAATGCCGATCCGTCCGCTCCGCACCTGCATTTCGCGGTGCATGTCATGGACCGGGACGAGCCATGGCATGGCGGACGGGCGATCAATCCCTATCCCCTGCTCGCCGGAGAGCGATGAGCGTCCCTCTTGCCCTTCGGCGCGTCAGGATGTAGAGGCGCGCCCAGCCTTTCCAAAGGCCCGGCTCTTTTCACCTTCAGACATATAGGCAGGCTCTTCCCATGAAGATCAGCGGCGTCGAGATTCGTCCCGGCAACAATATCGAATATGACGGAAGCCTGTGGCGCGCCGTCAAGATCCAGCACACCCAGCCCGGCAAGGGCGGCGCCTATATGCAGGTGGAACTCAAGAACCTGATCGACGGGCGCAAGAACAACGTGCGTTTCCGTTCCGCCGAAACGGTCGAGCGCATCCGGCTCGATACCAAGGATTTCCAGTATCTCTATGCCGAAGGCGACATGCTGGTCTTCATGGACACCGAAACCTATGAGCAGATCAACCTGCCGCAGGATCTGGTGGGCGATGCGTCGGCTTTCCTTCAGGACGGCATGATGGTCATGCTGGAAATGTATGAGGAGCGCCCGATTTCCGTGCAGCTTCCCGAAACGGTCGAGGCGACCGTGGTGGAAGCGGACGCCGTGGTGAAGGGCCAGACCGCTTCGGCCAGCTACAAGCCCGCGATCCTCGACAATGGCGTGCGCGTCATGGTGCCGCCGCACATCGTCACCGGCACGCGCATCATCGTCGATGTCTATGAACGCGAATATGTGAAGCGCGCGGACTGATGACGGCATCGCCCCTCCCGCTGGCGGGAGGGGTTCGGGGGGTGGATGGCGAGCGAAAGCGAGCCTTCCGCCCTTTCCTTTTCCGGGACACAATATCCCTCCGGATAGGGGAGGGAGGAGACAAGAACATGGTATCGCACTCCGGCCTTCTCACCGTCATGGAACGCGCCGCCCGCAAGGCCGGCTCCAAGCTGCGCCGCGATTTCGGCGAGGTGGAACATCTCCAGGTGTCCCGCAAGGGACCGGCGGACTTCGTGTCGAAGGCCGACCAGCAGGCGGAAAAGACCCTGGTCGAGGAATTGCAGAAAGCACGGCCCGACTGGGGTTTCCTGCTGGAAGAGGGGGGCGAGATCCCCGGCGATCCGGCCAAGCCGCGCTGGATCATCGATCCGCTGGACGGAACCAGCAACTTCCTCCACGGCATTCCTCACTTCGCCATCGCCATCGCGGTGGAGGAACCCCTGTTCGGCGGCGCGAAGCGGGAAGTGACGAGCGGCCTCATCTATCAGCCGGTCACCGACGAAAGCTATTGGGCCGAAAAGAACCGGGGCGCATGGCGCCATGACCAGCGCCTGCGGGTGTCGGCGCGCCGCGACATGGGGGAGTGCCTGATCGCAACGGGCATCCCTTTCATGGGACATGGCGATTTCGCCCAGTGGACGCGCATCTTCGGCGCGGTGGCTCCGTCGGTCGCGGGCATCCGCCGGTTCGGCGCAGCCTCGCTGGACCTCGCCCATGTCGCCGCCGGGCGCTATGACGGCTTCTGGGAAAGCGGCCTCCAGCCATGGGACGTGGCCGCCGGTATCCTGATGGTGCGCGAGGCGGGCGGCTTCGTCACCGATTTCCGCGGCGGGGACCAGCCCATCGAGCGGCGCGAGATCATCGCGGGGAACGATGCGGTCCATAGCAAGTTGCATAAGCTGGTGGCCGGAGCGTTGCGCTGACGCCGATATTGCCGGCCGGCGCGCCTATCCGGGCTTTTTGCGATTCATTCTCAGGGTTCTGCCCCCTTGCTTCGCATATGCAGCAGTCCTAAAGCGCGCCCATAATCATTTTCGCCCAGGGGATTCCGTTGGTCGATCTCGCTCAATATCTGCCGATCCTGATCTTTTTGGGGATCGCCCTGCTGCTCTCCAGCGCCTTCGTCTTCCTGCCGATGCTGGTGGGCCGCCTGACGGGCGCGCACAAGCCCGATCCGGCCAAGCTGTCCGAATATGAATGCGGCTTTCCGGCGTTCGAGGAACCGCGCAGCCAGTTCGACGTGCGCTTCTACCTCGTCGCGATCCTGTTCATCATCTTCGATCTGGAAGCGGCGTTCCTCTATCCCTGGGCGGTCAGCCTCGACCAGATCGGCTGGACCGGATGGGCGACGATGATGGTGTTCATCGGCGAACTGGTGCTCGGCCTCGTCTATGCATGGAAGAAGGGAGCCCTCGATTGGGAGTAGAACTTGACCGTCCCATCCCCGGCACCATGCCGCCGGTGGGAACACAGCCTGACCGGGATTTCTTCAACGCGCTGAACGCAGAAGTCAGCGACAAGGGTTTCCTCGTCACCTCCACGGAGGAACTGTTCACCTGGGCGCGCACCGGCTCGCTCTGGTGGATGACCTTCGGCCTCGCCTGCTGCGCAGTGGAGATGATCCACGTCAACATGCCGCGCTACGACATGGAGCGTTTCGGCGCGGCCCCGCGCGCGTCCCCGCGCCAGTCGGACGTGATGATCGTCGCGGGCACGCTCTGCAACAAGATGGCTCCCGCGTTGCGGAAGGTTTACGACCAGATGTCGGAACCGAAATATGTGATTTCCATGGGCTCCTGCGCGAACGGCGGCGGCTATTATCACTATAGCTATTCGGTGGTGCGCGGCTGCGACCGGATTGTGCCGGTGGACATCTACGTCCCCGGTTGCCCGCCGACCGCCGAGGCGCTGCTCTATGGCGTGATGCAGTTGCAGCGGAAGATCCGCCGCATTGGGACATTTGAGCGTTGATGATGGGACATTCCGCTCCGAAGATCGCGGCCATCCCCGGCATCGCGGAAGAGATTGCCGGGCTGCTGGGCGACATGCTGGTCGAAACCGTCGACCATGCCGACGAACTGAGCTTCACCGTGGTCCGCGAAAAGCTGGCCGACGCGATGGAAGTGCTGCGCGCCCGCGCGCACTATCAGCAGCTCATGGAAGTGGCGGGCGTCGATTATCCCGACCGCGCCGAGCGGTTCGAGGTCTGCTATCACCTACTTAGCGTCACGCGGAACCACCGCATCCGCGTCAAGGTTTCGACCGACGAGAATATCCCGGTCCCCACCGTCACGCATATCTGGCCCGTCGCGGGCTGGCTGGAGCGCGAGGTGTTCGACATGTATGGCGTGGTCTTCTCCGGCAATACGGACCTGCGCCGCATCCTGACCGACTATGGCTTCAAGGGGCATCCGCAGCGCAAGGACTTCCCGCTGACCGGCTATGTCGAACTGCGCTATTCCGAGGAGGACAAGCGCGTCGTCTATGAGCCGGTGAAACTGGCGCAGGATTTCCGCAGCTTCGACTTCATGAGCCCGTGGGAAGGCGCGCAATATGTGCTGCCGGGCGATGAGAAGGCTCCGCAGGCCCCCGGCGCTCCATCGCCCGCGCCTGCTCCGCCGCCGCCGTCCGCCGCGCCCAAGGGCGAGCCGAAGGGCGACACGCCCAAGACGACCGACAAGCCGGGCCAGAGCGGCGCGGGCGAACCCGTCGACAGCAAGGCGAACGAAAAATCGGCCGGCGCGCCGGCGAAACCGGAAGCGCATAGCGACGAAGGCAAGGGTGCCGCCAAACCGGAGGACAAGGCCTGATGTCCACTTATCTGGAAGAACTGGATCATGTCACCGACGCGGCGGACCCGACGCTGGGCGACACGGAGATTCAGAACTACACGATCAACTTCGGTCCGCAGCATCCGGCGGCGCACGGCGTGCTGCGCCTCGTCATGGAACTGGACGGCGAGATCGTGGAGCGGTGCGACCCGCATGTCGGCCTGCTCCATCGCGGCACCGAAAAACTGATCGAATATAAGACCTATTTGCAGGCGCTGCCCTATTTCGACCGGCTGGATTATTGCTCGCCGCTCGGCATGGAGCATAGCTATGTGCTGGCGATCGAGAAGCTGCTGAACCTGGAAGTGCCGCTGCGCGCGCAATATCTGCGCGTGTTCTTCGCGGAGCTGACGCGCATCTGCAATCACATGCTGAACCTCGGTTCGCACGTCATGGACGTGGGCGCGATGACGCCCAACCTGTGGCTGTTCGAGATTCGCGAGGACTGCCTCAACTTCTTCGAGCGGGCTTCGGGCGCGCGGATGCACTCGGCCTGGTTCCGGCCGGGCGGCGTGCATCAGGATGTGCCCCTGAAGCTGCTGACCGACATCGCTGACTGGCTCGACACGCGCCTGCCGCGTCTGTTCGAGGACGCGATCAGCCTTGTCGCGGACAACCGCATCTTCAAGCAGCGCAATGTCGACATCGCCGTGGTCAGCAAGGAGGACGCGCTGAAATGGGGCTTCTCCGGGCCGATGATCCGTGGCTCCGGCATTCCCTGGGACATCCGCAAGTCGCAGCCCTATGACGTCTACGACCGGATGGAGTTCGACGTGCCGGTGGGCACCAATTTCGACTGCTACGACCGCTTCATGGTCCGCGTCGAGGAGGTCCGCCAGTCCGCGCGGATCATGAAGCAGTGCCTCAACGAGATGCCCGAAGGGCCGATCGCCAGCTTCGACCGCAAGGTTTCCCCGCCCAAGCGCGGCGAGATGAAGCAGTCGATGGAGGCGCTGATCCACCATTTCAAGCTCTATACCGAAGGCTTCCACGTACCCGCGGGCGAAGTCTATGTGGCGACGGAAAGCCCCAAGGGCGAGTTCGGCGTCTATCTGGTCGCGGACGGCAGCAACAAGCCTTACCGCTGCAAGATCCGCCCGACCGCCTTCTCGCACCTGCAGGCGATGGATTTCATGTTGAAGGGCCACATGCTGGCCGACACCACCGCCGTGCTGGGCGCGATGGACATCGTGTTTGGAGAATGTGACCGCTAATGGCTGACGCAGTTCATATCCCGGACGAGGCCGAAACCCGCGCGCGCTGGGGCGCTTTTGCGTGGACGGCGGAAAATGCCGAACAGGCGAAGAAGGTCATCGCCCGCTATCCCGCCGGTCGTCAGCAGTCGGCGGTGATGCCGCTGCTCGATCTCGCCCAGCGTCAGGTGGGCGCGGAAACGCAGACCCAGGGCTGGCTGCCGGTGCCGGTGATGGAATATATCGCCGACCAGCTCGATATGCCGTACATGCGCGTTTACGAGGTCGCGACCTTCTACACCATGTACAATCTCGCGCCGGTGGGCCGCTATCATGTGCAGGTGTGCGGCACGACGCCCTGCATGCTGCGCGGCTCCGACGATGTGCTCGCGGCCTGCAAGAACAAGGGGCTGGTGAAGGGCGGCACGACGCCGGACGGGCTGTTCACGCTGACCGAAGTCGAGTGTCTCGGCGCCTGCGCCAACGCGCCGATGGTCCAGATCAACGACGATAATTATGAAGACCTGACCTATGACAGCATGGGCGCGATCCTCGACGATCTCGCCGCTGGCAAGCAGCCCAAGATCGGGCCGCAGATCGAGCGTCAGACCAGCGCGCCGGAAGGCGGGCCGACCACGCTCAAGGAAATGGTCACCGAAAATCACGATTACAGGGGGCAGTGGTCATGAGCGACGTGATTGCACCTCTCAGCGACAAGGATCGCATCTTCACCAACGTCTATGGCTTCCAGGACTGGGGCATCGACGCGGCGATGAAGCGCGGCGACTGGGACAATACCAAGGCGCTGCTGGAGATCGGCCAGGACCAGATCATCGAGCGGATCAAGGCGTCCGGCCTGCGCGGGCGCGGCGGCGCTGGCTTCCCGACCGGCATGAAGTGGAGCTTCATGCCCAAGGAAAGCAAGGACGGCCGTCCGAGCTTCCTCGTCATCAACGCCGACGAATCCGAGCCCGGCTCCTGCAAGGACCGCGAGATCATCCGCCACGATCCGCACAAGCTGATCGAAGGCGCGCTGGTCGCCGGTTTCGCGATGCGGGCGCGGGCCGCCTACATCTACATCCGCGGCGAGTTCATCTATGAGGCGAAGGTGCTCTTCGCCGCCGTCGAGCAGGCTTATGAAAAGGGCTTTCTCGGCAAGAACGCCTGCGGGTCGGGCTATGATTTCGACGTGTTCGTCCATCGCGGCGCGGGCGCTTATATCTGCGGCGAGGAAACCGCGCAGATCGAAAGCCTGGAAGGCAAGAAGGGCCAGCCGCGCCTGAAGCCGCCTTTCCCGGCAGGCGCGGGCCTTTATGGCTGCCCGACCACGGTGAACAATGTCGAGAGCATTGCCGTGGGGCCGACGATCCTGCGCCGCAGCCCCGAATGGTTCGCCAGCTTCGGGCGGGAGAATAACAAGGGCACCAAGCTCTTCCAGATCAGCGGTCATGTGAACAAGCCCTGCGTCGTCGAGGAATCGATGGGCATCAGCTTCAAGGAACTGATCGACCGGCATTGCGGCGGCATTCGCGGCGGCTGGGACAATCTGCTGGCGGTGATCCCCGGCGGTTCATCGGTCCCGCTGGTTCCGGCCAAGGAGATCATGGACGCGCCGATGGATTTCGACGGGCTGAAGGCGCTGGGTTCCGGCCTTGGCACGGCGGCGGTCATCGTCATGGACAAGTCGACCGACATCGTTCGCGCGATCAGCCGCCTCAGCTACTTCTACAAGCATGAAAGCTGCGGCCAGTGCACGCCCTGCCGCGAAGGCACCGGCTGGATGTGGCGCGTGATGGAGCGGCTGCGCACCGGCGACGCGGAGATCGAGGAAATCGACATGCTCCAGCAGGTGACGAAGCAGGTCGAAGGCCACACCATCTGCGCGCTGGGCGACGCGGCGGCCTGGCCGATCCAGGGCCTGATCCGGCACTTCCGCCCGGAAATCGAGCGCCGGATCAACGAGAACAAGGGTAGCGCCCCCGTCATGGAGGCAGCGGAGTAACCATGCCCAAGGTCACAGTAGACGGCGTAGAACTCGAAGTCCCGGCGGGCGCGACGGTCCTCCAGGCTTGCGAGCTGGCGGGGAAGGAAATCCCCCGTTTCTGCTATCATGAGCGCCTTTCCATCGCGGGCAATTGCCGCATGTGCCTGGTTGAGGTGAAGCCCGGACCGCCCAAGCCGCAGGCAAGCTGCGCGCTGCCGGCGGCGGACGGACAGGAAATCCGCACCGACAGCGAGATGGTGAAGAAGGCGCGCGAAGGGGTGATGGAGTTCCTGCTCATCAACCACCCGCTCGACTGCCCGATCTGCGATCAGGGCGGCGAATGCGACCTTCAGGACCAATCCGTCGCCTATGGCCGGGGCAAGAGCCGCTTCGAAGAGAATAAGCGCGCCGTCACCGAGAAATATATGGGTCCGATCGTCAAGACGGTCATGACCCGCTGCATCCAGTGCACCCGTTGCGTGCGCTTTGCCGAGGAAGTCGCGGGCGTGCCGGAAATCGGCGCCATCTATCGCGGCGAGAATATGCAGATCACCACCTATCTCGAACATGCCGCCAAGAGCGAGCTTTCGGGCAATGTGGTGGACCTTTGCCCGGTCGGCGCGCTGACGGCCAAGCCCTATGCGTTCGAGGCGCGGCCCTGGGAACTGAAGAAAACCCATGCCATCGACGTGATGGATGCAGTAGGCACCAATATCCGCCTCGACAGCCGGGGCCGTCAGGTGCTGCGCGCCGTGCCGCGCATCAATGACGACGTGAACGAGGAATGGGCGAGCGACAAGACCCGGCACAATGTCGACGGCCTGGTCCGCAAGCGGCTCGACAAGCCCTATGTCCGCAAGGATGGCAAGCTGGTTCCGGCGACCTGGAACGAGGCTTTCGCGGCCATCGCGGCGGTCCAGCATGGCGGCAGCGTGGCGGCGGTCGCGGGCGACCTGCTCGACTGCGAGACGATGTTCGCGGGCAAGGCGCTGGTCGAGAAGCTGGGCGGCACGATGCTGGAAGGGCGTCAGACCGGCCTTGCCTATGATGTGTCGAGCCTGTCGGCGGTGAATTTCAACACGACGCTGGCGGGAATCGAGACGGCGGACGTGATCCTGCTGGTCGGCACCAATCTGCGCTGGGAAGCGCCGCTGGTGAACACCCGCATCCGCAAGGCGATCAAGAAGGGCGCGAAGGTTTTCGGCATCGGCCCGGAAGTGGACCTCACCTACAAGGTCGAATGGCTGGGCAATGATGCTTCGCTGCTCGCCAAGCTGCCGGAAGCGGTGGCCGAGGCGTTCGGCAAGGCGGAGCGGCCCGCGATGATCGTGGGCGGCGGCGTGCTGGCGAAGGATGGCGCGCATGGCGACACGCTGGCGCTGGCCGAGACGCTGGGCCTGATTAAAGAGGGCTGGAACGGCTATAACGTCCTGCACTTCGCGGCGGCGCGCATGGGCGGGCTGATGCTCGGCTATGCGGTGGACGGCGGGATCAAGGCGATCGCGGCTGCCAAGCCCAGGCTGCTTTTTTCGCTGGGTGCGGACGAGGCCGATTATTCGGCGTTCGAGGACAGTTTCAAGGTCTATGTCGGCCACCATGGCGACAAGGGCGCTCATGCGGCGGATGTGATCCTGCCGGGCGCGAGCTATGCCGAGAAGGCGGGCACCTATGTCAATCTGGAAGGCCGGGTGCAGCGCGGCGAGAAGGCCGTGTTCGCGCCGGGTGACGCCCGCGAGGACTGGTCGATCCTGCGCGCCCTGTCCGAAGTGATGGGCGCGACGCTGCCCTTCGACAGCTTCGATGCCCTGCGCGCGGAGATGGAGAAGGCTGTTCCTGCGCTGGGTCAACTGGGCCTTGCCGATTATGGCTGGTCCATGCCCAAGCTGCCGACTGGCGCAAGCGGCGAATTCGGTTCGCCGATCAAGGATTTCTACCTGACCAACGCCATCTGCCGCGCCAGCCCGACGATGCAGCAATGCTCGGCGGAGTTGATCCATGGTGAGAGCTTCGCGGAGGCCGCAGAGTGACCGCTTTCTTCCAAAATCTGGGTCTGCCCTATGAGGGCGCGTGGCTGCTTTCGACGGTCATCGGCATATTGCTGATCGCCCTGCCGCTGATGCTGGCGGTGGCGATGATCATCTATGCCGACCGCAAGATCTGGGCGGCGATGGCGCTGCGGCGCGGCCCCAACGTGGTCGGCCCCTTCGGCCTGCTCCAGTCCTTCGCGGACGGGGCCAAGGTGTTCCTTCAGGAAACGATCATCCCTTCGGCCGCCAACCGCGCGCTGTTCCTGATCGCGCCGATCATCACCTTCACCGTGGCGCTGATCGCCTGGGCGGTGATCCCGTTCCAGTGGGGCGTGGTACTGGCCGACATCAATGTCGGGCTGCTCTACATCCTCGCCGTGTCGTCGCTCGGCGTCTATGGCGTGGTGCTGGCGGGCTGGTCGTCCAACTCCAAATATCCCTTCTATTCCGCGATCCGCGCCAGCGCGCAGATGATCTCCTATGAAGTCTCCATCGGTTTCATCCTGGTGACGGTCGTGCTGTGGGCGGGCAGCTTCAACATCTCGACCATCGTCGAAAGCCAGCGGGGCTATTATGGCTTCCTGAACGGCAACGGCTTCAATCCGCTGCTTTTCCCGATGGCGATCATGTTCCTGATCTCGGCCATGGCGGAAACGGCGCGCGCGCCCTTCGACCTCACCGAAGCGGAATCCGAACTGGTCGCGGGCTATCAGACCGAATATTCGTCCATGGCCTTCGCGCTCTACTGGCTGGGCGAATATGCGAACGTCATCCTGATGTGCGCATTGAACGCCATCCTGTTCTGGGGCGGCTATCTGCCGCCGCTGGACTGGGCGCCGCTTTATTATGTGCCCGGCATCATCTGGCTGTTCGCCAAGACTTTCTTCTTCTTCTTCGTCTTCTCCTGGGTGAAGGCGACGGTGCCCCGTTACCGTTACGACCAGTTGATGCGGTTGGGCTGGAAGATTTTCCTGCCGGTCTCGCTGCTGTTCGTGTTCCTGGTTTCGGGCTTCCTCATGCTGACGCGCTATGGAGGCGCACAATGAGCCTCGGTTACTACGTCAAGAGCTTCACCCTCTGGGAGTTCGTGAAGGCGCACGCCCTGACCTTGAAATATTTCTTCAAGCCCAAGGCGACCATCAACTATCCCTATGAGAAGAACCCCATTTCGCCGCGGTTCCGGGGGGAGCATGCGCTGCGCCGTTATCCCAACGGGGAAGAGCGCTGCATCGCGTGCAAGTTGTGCGAGGCGATCTGCCCCGCGCAGGCGATCACCATCGAGGCGCAGCCGCGCGAGGACGGCAGCCGCCGCACGACGCGCTACGATATCGACATGACCAAGTGCATCTATTGCGGCTTCTGCCAGGAAGCCTGCCCGGTGGACGCCGTGGTCGAAGGGCCCAATTTCGAATTCGCCACGGAAACGCGCGAGGAGTTGATCTATGACAAGGCCAAGCTCCTTGAAAACGGGGACAAGTGGGAGCGGGCCATTGCCGCGAACCTTGCCGCCGACGCGCCTTACCGTTAAGCCGCAGCCGCCGAAGGGGAACATGGTCCTGTGATTCACGTGCTTGCCTTTTACCTGTTCGCCGCGATCGTGGTGTGCAGCGGCGCGCTGACGATCCTGTCGCGCAACCCGGTTCATTCGGTACTGTGGCTGATCCTGGCGTTCTTCAACGCGGCGGGCCTGATGGTCCTGCTGGGTGCCGAGTTCATCGCGATGCTGCTGGTCATCGTCTATGTGGGCGCGGTCGCCGTGCTGTTCCTGTTCGTCGTCATGATGCTCGACATCGACTTCGCGGAATTGCGCGCCGGTTTCGTCGATTACCTGCCCTTCGGCATGCTGATCGCGCTGGTGCTGCTGGCGGAGATCGTGCTGGGCATCGGCATCTGGAGCGCGGGACCGATTGAGCTGGCGCAGCGCGCGGCGCCGGTGAACCCGGAACTCAGCAATATCCAGGCGATCGGCGGGCTGCTCTACACGCGCTACATCTTCCTGTTCGAAGCGGCGGGCATCATCCTGCTGGTCGCGATGATCGGGGCCATCGTGCTGACCCATCGCGCCCGTGGCGGCGTGCGCGGCCAGAACATCGCCCGACAGAACCGGCGCCGCCCGGAAGAGGCGATCCGCAACGTCAATCAGCCCGTCGGGCAGGGGGTGGAGCTGTGATCGGCCTTCAGCATTATATGGTGGTCAGCGCGATCCTCTTCGTGATGGGCGTGCTCGGCATCTTCATCAACCGCAAGAATGTCATCATCATCCTGATGGCGATCGAGCTGATCCTCCTCAGCGTCAACATCAACCTCGTCGCCTTCAGCGCCTTCCTGGGCGATCTGGTGGGGCAGGTGTTCAGCATGTTCGTGCTGACCGTCGCGGCGGGTGAGGCGGCCATCGGCCTTGCCATCCTCGTCATCTATTTCCGTGGTCGCGGCACCATCGCCGTCGACGATGTCAACCGGATGAAGGGCTAAAGCCTCGACATGATCCAGCTTATCGTCCTTCTCCCGCTCATTGCTGCTGCCATTGCGGGCCTTGGCAACAAGGCGCTGGGCAAGCTGCCCGCGAAGATCGTCACCACCGGCGCGCTGTTCATCAGTTGCGCGCTGAGTTGGCCGATCTTCATCAGCTTCCTGACCGGCAGCGCCGAGCCCTATGTCGCGCCGCTCTTCACCTGGATTCAATCGGGCAGCTTCGATGCCCAATGGGCGCTGCGGGTCGATACCATGACGGCGGTCATGCTGGTCGTCGTCACCAGCGTGTCGAGCCTCGTCCACCTCTATAGCTGGGGCTATATGGACGAAGAGCCGGACCAGCCGCGCTTCTTTGCCTATCTGTCGCTCTTCACCTTCGCGATGCTGATGCTGGTGACGGCGAACAACCTGCTCCAGATGTTCTTCGGCTGGGAAGGCGTGGGCCTCGCGTCATACCTCCTCATCGGTTTCTGGTTCCGCAAGCCCTCCGCCAATGCCGCCGCGATCAAGGCGTTCGTCGTCAACCGCGTGGGCGACCTTGGCTTCATGATGGGCATTTTCGGCACCTATCTGGTGTTCAACACCATTTCGATCCCCGAAATCCTGGAAGCCGCGCCGTCCATGGCCGGTTCGACCATCGGGTTCCTGGGCCATCGTTTCGATACGATGACCGTGCTCTGCCTGCTGCTGTTCATCGGCGCGATGGGCAAGTCGGCGCAGTTGGGGCTTCACACATGGTTGCCCGACGCGATGGAAGGCCCGACCCCCGTGTCGGCGCTGATCCACGCGGCGACCATGGTGACGGCGGGCGTGTTCATGGTGTGCCGCCTGTCGCCGATGTTCGAAACCAGTCCGACCGCTTTGGGCTTTGTGACCTTCATCGGGGCTGCGACCTGCCTGTTCGCGGCGACGGTCGGCACGGTGCAGAACGACATCAAGCGCGTCATCGCCTATTCGACCTGTTCGCAATTGGGCTACATGTTCTTCGCGGCGGGCGTCGGCGCTTATGGCGCGGCGATGTTCCACCTCTTCACCCATGCCTTCTTCAAGGCATTGCTGTTCCTAGGCGCCGGATCGGTCATCCATGCGATGCACCATGAACAGGACATGCGTTATTATGGCGCGCTGCGGAAGGAGATCCCGGTCACCTTCTGGACGATGACGCTGGGCACGCTTGCCATCACCGGCGTCGGCCTGCCGCTGGCGGGCATCGGGTTCGCGGGCTTTTATTCGAAGGACGGCATTCTCGAAGCGGCCTATGCTTCGGGAGGGGCGGGCGTCGGCGCATTCCTTGTCGGTGTGTTCGCGGCGCTGCTCACCAGCTTCTATAGCTGGCGTCTCGTTTTCCTGACCTTCTTCGGAAAAGCCCGCTGGGCCGCTTCGGAGCATATCCAGCATGCCCTGCACGACGCGCATGGCCATCATGACGATCATCCGTCGGACGAGGACGCAGGCCATGCCGCCCATGGCCATGACGATCATCACAACCATGCTCCGGCGACTGGAACGGGCGGCTATCATCCGCATGAAAGTCCATGGGTGATGCTGGTCCCGCTGGTGGTGCTGGCGCTCGGCGCGGTGTTCGCGGGCCTTGTATTCCACGATCAGTTCATCGGTTCCGAAGGCGGCGTCGAATTCTGGAAGGGCTCGCTCTTCTTCGACAGCCATCTGATGCATGCCGCGCATGAAGTGCCGACCTGGGTCAAGTTCGCGCCGTTCGCGGTCATGCTGACCGGCCTGCTGATCGCGTGGCTCAGCTATATCCGGCACACCGACTGGCCGCGGCGCTTCGTCGCGCAGTTCGGTGTTCTCTACCGGTTCCTGCTCAACAAATGGTATTTCGACGAGCTGTACAATCTGCTCTTCGTCAAGCCTGCCTTTGCCATCGGCCGCTTCTTCTGGAAGTTCGGGGACATCGGCTTCATCGACCGTTTCGGCCCCAACGGCCTGTCCGCATTGGTCGTGCAGGGCAATAAGATCACCCGTCGGCTTCAATCCGGCTATCTCTACACTTACGCGCTGGTGATGCTGATTGGCCTCGCCGCGGCCGCAACCTGGGCGATGACACGATAATGGACGGCTTCCCCATCCTATCCCTGATGATGGCAGTGCCGATGGCGGGGGCCATCGCCTGTCTGTTCGCGGGTGCGCAGCAGGCGCGCTGGATCGCGCTGCTGGCGACACTGGCCGATCTGGTGCTGGGCATCATCCTCTGGATCGGTTTCGACCAGTCGGGCAGCGCGCCGCAGTGGCAGTTCCAGGAATATCTGCCGATCTTCGGCCGTTTCGCCTGGGCTCTGGGGATTGACGGCATCGCGCTGATGCTGATCGCGCTCACCGTGTTCCTGATGCCGATCTGCATCGGCGCGAGCTGGCAGGCGATCGAGAAGCGCGTCGGCGAATATATGGCGGCCTTCCTGTTCATGGAGGTGCTGATGATCGGCGTCTTCGCGGCGCAGGATCTCTACCTCTTCTACATCATGTTCGAAGCGGGCCTGATCCCGATGTATCTGATCATCGGCATATGGGGCGGGGCGGACCGCATCTACGCGTCCTATAAATTCTTCCTCTACACGCTGCTCGGATCGGTGCTGATGCTGATCGCGATGATGTGGATGGTGCATGAAGCGGGCACGACCGAAATCCCCGCGCTGATGGCCTATAATTTCGACCCGCATGTCCAGATCTGGCTGTGGCTGGCTTTCTTCGCGAGTTTCGCCGTCAAGATGCCGATGTGGCCGGTCCACACATGGTTGCCCGACGCCCACGTCCAGGCACCGACCGCCGGGTCGGTCATTCTGGCGGGCGTGCTGCTGAAGATGGGCGGCTATGGCTTCATCCGCTTCTCGCTGCCCATGTTCCCGGAAGCTTCGGCGCAGTTGGCGCCGCTGGTCTGGGGCCTGTCGATGGTGGCGGTGGTCTATACCAGCCTCGTCGCGCTGGTGCAGACCGACATGAAGAAGCTGATCGCCTATTCGTCTGTCGCCCATATGGCCATCGTGACGCTGGGCCTGTTCGCTTTCAACCAGGCGGGCCTGGAAGGTTCGATGATGGTGATGCTGGGCCACGGCCTCGTGTCGGGGGCGCTGTTCCTGTGCGTCGGCGTCATCTACGACCGCCTGCATACGCGGGAGATCGCGCGTTATGGCGGGCTGGCGATCAACATGCCCAAATATGCGGTGCTGTTCCTGCTGTTCACCATGGCGGCCGTGGGCCTGCCGGGCACCAGCAATTTCGTCGGCGAGTTCCTGTCGCTGATGGGCGTGTATCAGGTTTCGACCTGGGCGGCGCTGGTCGGAACGTCGGGCATCATTCTGGGCGCGGCCTATATGCTCTATCTCTATCGCCGCATCTGTTATGGCGAACAGAAAAATGCGGATGCCGCCGCCATGCCCGACCTGTCTATGCGGGAAATGTGGCTGCTCGCGCCCATCGCGGCCGTGGTGCTGTGGATGGGCGTCTATCCGGAAAGTTTCCTGGCGCCCATGCGTCCCGCCATTCACGCGCTGGAAGCGGGCCTCGCCTCCGCCGCTCCGGCGGGCGATTCCAAGATCGAAATGGGCGCGCCCAAGCCTGCGGGACACGGCGCTGCCCATGAAACTGCCGCGCACGGGGAGGCGCACTGATGATTGAGACGGCTTCCCTTCTGGCGGTCCTGCCGGAACTGATCCTGACGGCGGGCGGGCTGGCATTGCTGCTGGCCTCCGCTTTTGGCCGCGAGGGCATCGCCCGCGTGGTGAACTGGCTCGCGGTGATCGCACTGATCGTGGCGGGGCTGGCTCTCTGCTGCTCGCTGGAGCATGGGCCGGATGCTTTTGACGGGCTGGTGCGCGCGGACGCATTCTCGGTCTTTGCCAAGGCGCTGATCTATGGCGCGGCGGCGGCGGCGATCCTGCTGGCTCCGCGTTTCTTTGCCGTGGGACAGGCGATCCGGCCGGAATATCCGGTCCTCATCCTGTTCGCCGCGGTCGGCATGGGCATGATGGTGTCGGCGGGCGACATGCTGACGCTCTATGTCGGGCTGGAGATGAACAGCCTCGCTTCCTATGTGCTGGCGAGCTTCATGCGGCAGGATGAGCGCTCGTCCGAAGCGGGGCTCAAATATTTCGTGCTGGGTTCGCTGGCGAGCGGCATCCTCCTTTACGGCACCGCCTTGCTTTATGGCTTCACCGGCAGCACGAGCTTTGACGGCATCTCGCTGGCGCTGGCGGACGGGGTGTCGAAGGGCGAGTTGTTCGGGCTGGTCTTCGTATTGGCGGGATTGGCGTTCAAGATCAGCGCGGTGCCTTTCCATATGTGGACGCCGGACGTCTATGAAGGCGCGCCGACGCCGGTCACCACTTTCTTCGCGAGCGCGCCCAAGGTGGCGGCGGTCGCGCTGACGGTACGCGTCGCGATCGAGGCGCTGGGCCCGGCGGGTCTCGATTGGCAGCAGATCGTGATCTTCGTGGCGCTCGCTTCGATCATCTTTGGCGCGGTCGCGGCCATCGGCCAGACCAACATCAAGCGCCTGATGGCCTATTCGTCGATCAACAATGTCGGCTTTGCGCTGATCGGCCTGGCCGCCGGAACGCCGGCGGGCGTGGCCGCGACGATGAGCTATATGGCGATCTATGTGCTGATGACCATCGGCAGCTTCGCCTGTATTCTCCAGATGCGCGACGCGGAAGGCAAGCCGGTCGAAACCATCGCCAGCCTTGCGGGCCTGTCCCAGTCGCGCAAGGGATTGGCGGCGGCCTTCGCGATCTTCATGTTCTCGATGGCGGGCATCCCTCCGCTCTTCGGTTTCTGGGCCAAGTTCCTGGTGTTCGACGCGGCGGTGGCGGCCAATCTGGCGACGCTTGCGGCGATCGGCATCGCGGCTTCGGTGATCGGCGCCTATTATTATCTGAAGATCATCAAGACGATCTATTTCGACGAGCCGGCCGCTGCCTATGAAGCGCGTGGCGGGGCGGTCGAGAATGTGATCCTGACCGCATGCGCGGTGGTGATCGTGCTCGGCTATCTGCTCAATCCCGTGCTGGACAAGGCCAGCGCGGCTGCCGCGGCGTCGCTGTTCTGAGCGAAATCCGTTTCGTCGAGGAGACCGGCTCCACCAATGCCGACATGATGGCATGGGCGGAGCAGGGCGTTCCCGAAGGATCGTGGCTCCGCGCCGGACGCCAGACGGGTGGCCGGGGCCGCATGGGCCGGTCGTGGGAAAGCCCGTCGGGCAATCTCTATGGATCGACCGTGGTGCGACTTCGCGATGGCGACCCTCCACCCCATACATTGGCATTGGTGGCCGCCAATGCCGTTCACGCGCTGGTCGCGCCCTTGGCCGAGGGGCAGGCGCGTATCAAATGGCCCAATGACGTGTTGGTCGACGGCGCGAAGATCGCGGGCATCCTGCTGGAACGGGTGGGAGATACGGTGGTGGTCGGCATAGGCGTGAATGTGAAGGATCATCCGCGCGATCTGGACCGGCCCGTCACCAGCCTGGCCGTGCAGGGCGCTGGGGAAGCAGAGGCCGGCGCGCTGCTGGAAAGGCTGGCGGCGTTGTTCGCGCATTGGCTGGCGATCTGGCGCGCGCAGGGGCTGGAACCGGTGCGTACGCATTGGCTGCTCAACGCGCATCCGGCGGGCGCTTCCATGCGGGTGAACCAGCCGGACGGGCAGGTTCTGGAAGGCCGTTTTGAAACATTGGATCGGGACGGCATGCTGATCCTGCGCTTGGCGAATGGCGACATGCATGCCATTCATGCGGGTGACATCCTTCTCATCTGATATCGGGGGCCGGCTATGCTTCTCGCGATCGACGCGGGCAATACCAATGTCGTTTTCGCCCTTCTGAGCGAGGGGGAAATCCGCGCGCGCTGGCGCATCGCCACCGACCCCCGGCGGACCGCGGACGAATATGCGGTCTGGCTCAACCAGCTTCTGGCGCTGGAGGGCTATGCCATCAATGATGTCGATGCCGTCATCATCGCCACCGTGGTGCCGCGCGCGCTCCATAATCTTCAGGTCCTGGCCGAGAAATATTTCCGTGTGCCGCCGCTCGTCGCGGGACAGCCTCCGGTGGAGTGGGGTGTCGAACTGGACGTGGAGCAACCCTCTTCGGTGGGCGCGGACCGGGTTGTAAACGCCATTGCCGCGCACCATCTTTACGAAGGCGACCTGATCGTCATCGATTTCGGCACCGCGACCACATTCGATATGATCGACTATACCGGCGCTTATAAGGGTGGCGTCATCGCGCCGGGCATCAACCTCTCGCTGGATGCTCTGGTCGCGGCGGCGGCGAAACTGCCCAAGATCGCGATCGTGCCGCCGGAAAACCGATCGGTGATCGGCCGCACCACCGAAGCGCAGATGCATATCGGCGTCTTCTGGGGCTATGTGGCGATGATGGAGGGGCTGGTCGCCCGGATGCGCGCCGAAATCGGCCGCCCGACCAAAGTGATTTCGACGGGGGGCCTTGCGGTCCTCTTCGATGAGAATAGCGATATTTTCGATGCCATCGCGCCCGACCTTACCATTCAGGGGCTGGCGCTGCTGCACGAACGGAGTTTGAAGACATAATGACACCTAAAGACGAGCTGCTCTTCCTGGCCCTAGGCGGTTCGGGAGAGATCGGCATGAACGTCAATCTTTACGGTTGCCAGGGGAAGTGGGTGATGGTGGACCTGGGTCTCACCTTCGCCGATCCGGCCTATCCCGGCGTGGAACTGATCCTGCCGGACCTGTCCTTTATCGAGGACCGGCGCAAGGATCTGCTCGGCATCGTCCTCACCCACGGGCATGAGGACCATATCGGCGCCATTCCCTATCTGGCGGCCGACCTTGGCGTTCCGCTCTATGCGACGCCGTTCACGGCGGGCCTTATCCGGCTGAAGCTGGAAGAGGAGAAGCTGACGGACGAGGTGGAACTCAACGTCATCGACAATGAGGGCAGCTTTGCCCTCGGCCCCTTCGGTTTCCGCTATGTCCCGCTGGCCCATTCGATCCCCGAAGGCAATGCGGTGCTGATCGACACGCCCCATGGCCGCATTTTCCATACGGGCGACTGGAAGCTGGATGAGAAGCCCCTGCTGGGGGCTCCCTCCACCCCGGAGGAGTTGACCGCCATCGGCGACGAAGGCGTGCTGGCGCTGGTATGCGACAGCACGAATGTGTTCAATGCCGAGGCCAGCGGGTCCGAAGGCGACGTGCGCGAAGGATTGATGGAGACCATCGCCGGAGCGAAGGGGCGGGTGCTGGTCACGACATTCGCCTCCAATGCCGCGCGTTTGCAGACGCTGGGCGAGGTGGCGCAGGCCACCGGCCGCCGCCTGTGCGTGGCGGGGCGGTCGCTCGACCGGATCATCGCTACGGCGCGCAATGCGGGTTATCTCAAGGATTTTCCGCCGACCATCGACTGGGACGCCGCGATGGCGCTGCCCCGCCATGAAGTGATGATCATCGCGACCGGCGGGCAGGGGGAGGCACGCGCGGCGCTGTCCCGCATCGCGTTCGATTCCCACCCGATCAAGCTGGATGAGGGCGACTTGGTGGTCTTTTCCTCCAAGCAGATACCGGGCAATGAAATCGCCATCGGCCGCATCCAGAATGCGCTGGCGGCGAGCGGCGTGCTGATGATCACGGACCGGCAGGCCGAAGTCCATGTGTCCGGCCATCCCGGCCGGCCGGAACTGGAAGCCATGTATCGCTGGATAAGGCCGCAGATATTGCTGCCGGTTCATGGCGAGCGCCGCCATATGGCGGAACAGGCCCGGCTCGGGCTGGAGACGGGCGTGCCCCGTGCCGTGGTGCAATCCAATGGCGATGTGCTGCGATTGGCGCCTGATGGGCCGGAAATCATCGGTCATGGGACGAGCGGCAGGCTGGTCCTGGATGGCGATGTCATCCTGCCCGCCGATGGCGCGACCATGAACGAGCGGCGGAAGATCGCCCTGCATGGCCAGATCAGCGTCGCGGTGGCATTGGACGCGAAGGGCCGGGTGCTCGGCGTGCCGGCGCTTCGGACTCAGGGCGTGCCTGTCGAGGAGGACAAGGCGGCGTTTCTGGAGGAAGCCGCTGCGGAGGCGGCCGAAGCGGTCGCCAAGGGATCGCAGGAGGAAGAGGCGCTGCGGGAACGCGTCCGTCTTGCCGTGCGCCGGACGGCGACGCGCTGGACGGGCAAGAAGCCGGTGGTGGACGTTCTCCTCATTCGCGCCTAATCCGGTTACCCATGAACTGGTATGCCATTTTCGCCATCTACGCGCTGTTCTGGGTGATCAGCGCCTTCATTGTCCTGCCCTTCGGCATCCGAACGCCCGACGAAACCGGGGAAGTGTTGCGGGAGGGGCAGGCGGACAGCGCCCCCAGCAATTTCAGGCCGGGCGTGGTGGCGTTGCGGGCGACGATCCTGTCGGCGGTGTTGTTCGGCCTTTATTACGCAAATTATGTCGAGGGCTGGCTGACGCTGGAACAACTGCCGGGATACAGCCGCTCTTATTGACAGAGCGGCCGTTTCGTGCGGCTGGCCGGCCCCTCCATATCCTATTGCCGAAGCCGTTCGATCGCTTGTGCGAGCGCCACATAGAGCTTGCCCATGTCGGAAGACAGGATCGCGACGCCCAGCGCATTGCCGTCCCGCGCCGACAAGATGATCCGGAGCATCGATTCGAAATCGTGAATGTAGCGGTTCACATGATCCCGGAATTCGGCATCCTCGTCATAATGGAGCGCGATTTCCCGCGACTCTCCGGCATCCAGCAGCTTCACGGCGCGGCGCGTGAAGACGCCGCGGTCGCCTTTCAGATAGGATGACCAGGCCGAATCGGTCACGTCGTTCGACAATATCTTCGCAACGTCGATCGCCGTGCTGTTGAGCGATTCGATCAGCAGGGCGGAACGGCGGGCGAAATGGTCCCGATCCCGTTCTTCGGCGGCGCGTTCGGCGTGCTCGATCCGCTGTTCGACATTGGCGCTGGTGTCGGCAATGGTCAGCAACTGACGCATCAGCCGTTCGGATGCCTGATGGGCGGCCTTGACCGCTTCTTCGGCTACCCGCGACAATTGTTGGATCTGCGCGGTGACCCGGTCGCCGACGACGCGCTCCATCGCTTCCTCGCTGGCCTCGGCAAGGGCCTGGGCGGCGTCCGGAATGGCGCGGCCCAGCGCCTGACGCGCCCGTTCGGCGGCTTGGTCGGCGGTGTCCTTCACGCGCAACAGGGCCGTGACCAGCAGCGGGCCAGCGCCTTCGGTGATGCGGGTGGCGTCCTGATGCGCTCCGTCGAGCGCCAGCCGCAGCCGGTTGACCAGTTCGCGGTTGGATTCCAGTCCGCCCTGCGTGCTTTCCAGCCATTCGGTCAGGCGGCTGCCCTGGCCGCGCAGCAATTCTTCCGCTTCCTGCGTGCGGCCGAGCAAGGCTTCGGAAATAGCTTCCAGCCGTTCCAGTTCCGGCGTCGTGCTTTCCATGACCGCGCGACTGCGTTCCATGCGCCCTTCGAACCGTTCCAGCGCCGCCGGATAGGTCTCGTCCAGTTCCCGGACGCTGGAATCCAGCGCGACGAGCAGGGTTTCCGCGCAGGCGATCAGCTTTTCCGCCGTCACCCCGCCGCTTGCCAGCGCATTGTCGATCCGCTGCGTTTCGGCCGTCAGGCTGGACAGCGCGCCGGTCAGCCGCTCCGTCCGGGCGATGGAGGATTGCTCCAGCGCGCCGAAGCGCTCCTCGGCCGCCGCCAGCGTATCGCCCAATTGACCGTGCAGGTTGGTCATCAAGGTGCGCTGGTCTTCCACCAGGCCGTTGATCTGATGCAGGCGGTTTTCGATCTCGCTCATATTATCGGTCAGGGCGGAGACCGTTTCGCCGCCAATCGATTCGATGCTGGTGCGCGATTGCGTGACGAGCGAATCCAGCGTTGCCGCCTGATCGGACAGGCGCGCGTCGCACTCCGTCAGGGTGGCCTGGATCTGCGCCTGCGTGGCTTCCATCCGTTGCCGCAGGTCGGCTTCGATGGCGCTGATGCTGTTGCTCATGGTCACCAGCGCGGCCTGGCCCGTGGCCGCGATGCCGATCCGGGAACGGTCGAGCAGGTCTTCGAGGGACGATTTCTGGCTGTCGAGCCCTTCGCTCGCCGAAGCCATGACATGCTGGAGATGGCCGAGCGTCTGGCCGATCCTTTGTTGCAGGTCGGTTGTCGTCGCCTCCATCTCCTCCGCGAAGGAGGCGCGGGTCGTTTGGGAAACCGTCACGATGCCCTGCCGCACATTCTGGATGAGCGACTCCATAGCCGCGGCCTGTTGCTCGATGGCCTGCCGGTTCTCGTCGGTGGCCGCGCGGGCGCTGTGCATGGTCGCATCCAGACGGGCCGAGGCGATGTCCGCGATGCCGGTCATCTCCTCGCTTGCCGATCGGGTGGCTTCCTGCACCTGCAAAAGCTGGCTCGACAGGCTCTTGGTCGCGGACAAGGTTCGGGCGCGCGCGTCGTCCGACAATTCGCCCAGCGCCTGAAGCCGGGCTTCCAGCGCGTCGATGCGTTCCGACAGGGCATGACCGTCATCGACGATCCGGGCGGCCATGCGCCCGGCCCGGTCTTCCAGATCCGGCATCGCGTCGATCAGCGCGGTCAGGCGCGTCACCAGCGCCTCGCTCGCCTTCTCGGCCGATTCGGCGTCGCGCACCGTGCTTTGCGCGCGGCTGGCGATCAGTTCGGCCGAAGCTTCCATGTTGCTGCTCGCCGCTGCGCCATAGCTGTCGAGCAATTCGGCCTGATCCTGCATGGTCTGGCGCGCCGTCTCCAACTGGTTGGCGATACGGCCCAGCCTCAGTTCCAGCAGGTCGGCTTCGGTGCGAAGGGCCTGCGCCGTATGGAGATAACGCCTGCTTTCCGTCCGGCTGTTCCGGATGAGCAATATGTAGCAGACGCCCAGCAGGATGAGCGGGATGAGCGCCGTGGCGACCATGGCGGGCCATGCCGCCGGCCCGGCTCGCCACTGACCCGATGATAGGCCGGCCCAGATCGCGAAGGCGAGCCAGACTGCGCCCAGGATCGAGAAGGCCAGCCGCGCCCGCCGCAGCGCCCGATCCGCGCGGGTCGGCGCGGCTTCATCCTCTTCCATATCGAAAAGGCTTTGATCCTCTGGCGAAACATCCTCCTCGCGCGACGCATCGTTCGCGGATTTTTCATGGTCGCGCCAGAATTCGACGATTGTGCTGCCCCCGGTCATGCCCGCAGTGTAGCATCTTTTCCCGTCACGAAAATGCCCTGTTACCAAAACTTAACGCAAGCCAGATAGCGTCTGGCCCATGTCTTATGATCCTGGCGCCCTGAATACCGCTCTGGCGGCGGCTGTTGGTGACGATTCGGCGTTGATCGCCGACCTGCATGTGGCGTTCATGGAAAGCGCCCTGCGTCAGGTCGACCTGCTGGAGCGGGCCCGGTGCGACGCGAACTGGGAACTGGCGGCCTGGCGGCTGAAGGGGCTGGCGGCCAGTTTCGGGCTGACGGGCCTGATGGCGCTGGCGGAGGAAGCGGTGCGATCGGCGCCCGGCGATCCCCGGATTCTGAGGCAGTTGCGCGCCGCGCTGGCGAATCTCGAACAGGGCTGACGCTTTTAGGTCAAGGCGTCGCTTGCGTGATCGCTCCGGCCTTGCGAAAAGGCGGCTGCACAAGAACGGGCCTGCTTTTCGCACTATGACTTTCGCCGCCATTTTGAGCGCCAGCCGGGCATCGGGCGATTCGCCCGCGGGCCTGCGCGCCACCTTGCACTTCGCCGGGCAGACGCTGGTGGAATATCAGGCGCGTCAGGCGGCGCGCGCCGGGGCGGATCGCATCTTCATCCTCGTCAACGTCATCACGCCCGCCATTTCGCAGGCCGTCGACCGGCTGGGCGCGGACGGAATCGCCGTGGCGCTGGTGCGTGACATGGTGGCGCTGGTGCGTGACATGCCGCGCGACGCGGACAGCCTGCTGGTAGCGGACGGAGCCATCATCTCCCAATCCCATTTCGATGCCCTTGCCGGGGCCGAGGGCGATGCCTTGCTGGTCACGGACGACAGCCGCGCGAGCGCGCCGTTCGAACGGATCGACGCGGGACAACGCTGGGCCGGGCTGGCGCGCGTCAGTCCCGATCTTTTGTTCGGCACGCTGGATATGATCGGCGACTGGGACCTGGCCCTGACGCTGGTGCGCGGGGCAGTCCAGCAGGGCGTCCGCCGGACCACCGTTCCGCAGGACGATCTGCTGGAAGGGCGTGTTGCGCTGGTCGAAGGGCAGCCGCAGGCCGATCTGGTGGCGCAATCCGTCCTGTCGATGACATCGCGGTCGGGCCGGACGCGGGGCGGGGTCGAACATTATCTCTTCGGCCCGGTCGCCCGCCTTCTGGGACCGGCCCTGATGCGCAGCCAGGTGCCCGCCTTGCAGGTGCGAATCGCCTCCATGATGATCGGGGCGATCGCGCTGGTGCCCATCGAACTGGACTGGCCGATCATCGGCTTTTGCCTGCTGCTGTTCGCATTGCTGCTTTCGGAGGTCAGCGACCGTCTGGATGAACTCGCCTTGCGCACCCCGCCGTCGGGCTGGATCGCCTTCATCACGCCTTTCTTCGCCCTGCTGGGACTGGCGATTGCGAGCGGTTCCATAACAGCCACATATCTGGCGCTGATGCTGGCGATCCTGCTGCTGGCCGACAGATGGCGCCGGACGGGAGGGGCGCGGGCATGGATGATTTTCACGCCGGGCACCGCGTTGCTGTTGCTCCTGCTGGCCATGCTGTTGGGGGAAGGAATGTCGTGGATGCTGGATATAGCGATGATCTGCGCGATCGGTTCGATGGGCGCGATCATCCTGCTGAAGCGTGGCTGACAGATATTTTCCCGGCAAGGTTTAGTGCATTTTAACGACGTGTGATTAGGGTATCGGCATGAGCGCCTATCCGACCCTTGCTGGATCGATCCTGGCGGACTGCTGGCCGATGACGCGGGTCATGGCCGGGCTGTCCGCCGTGCCGATCGGTCACGCCATTGATCTGGCGTTTCTCTTTCCCCTGGACGGGCGGGAGCGCAACGATGCGCTGATCGCGGAGACGCGGCGGCATCTGGGCGGCTGCCTGACCGCGATAGAGATCGCTTTTCGCACCGCCTTGCAGGATGAAGCCGCCATTGCGGAGGCTCTGGATGCATGGCCCGATCCGCTTTGCTGGCCGACCGTGCGCGCGCAGCCCACCATGTTGGGGCCACCTCTACTGGCCCATATGCAGATGCGCGCGGGCATCAGCCTGCTGCTGCGGCAGGCCGGCTGTCCCGATAGCGAAAGCGTTGTGGCGGAGGAGGCCGATTCGGCGCTGCCCGCCGACGATCCGACGATCGGCGATGCGCTTTCGGCCCTTGCGCTGGCGGAGGGGCGATGGCTGATGGCGGGGGGAGAGGATCAGCCTTTGCGGCCGGACGTGCCGGCGGAATATTTCGCCGAGCTGGTCTGGACGGCGGCGGCCTGCCTGGCGGCGGTCGTTCAGCGCGCTTCAGGTACGGACGACGCCGTGATGGCCGCGTTCGAGCGGGCCGGAGAAGCGCTGCTGCGGCGTCATGACGAAGCGGCCAACCCCCTGTCCATCGCCGAGGTGGTCGTGCGGCAATTGGGCGAGCGCGCCGATGCGCCGGAATTGCTGGCTTCCGTCCTGACGCAGCGCCGCTTCCTGCTCTTCACCGCGCTGGCGGCACGGCGGTTGCGGATGGAGAGCGCGCAGGTTGCCGACATATTGCTGTTCGCCCCGCTGGAGCAGGTCGCGGCCCTGAGCCGGGCGCTGGGCGGATCGGATTCGGATCATGTCCATCTCCTGCTGGCGCTGCGTCCGGTTCGGCCATCGCTTTCCGACGCGGTGATCGTCGTGCAGGCGGAGCATTATCAATCGCTTCCGGCGTTGCAGGCCGATGCGACCGTCAGCGCGCTCCGGACGCCCGCCGCCTTTCGCGCCAAGCTCGATCATCTGCGCCGGGTTACGGCGGGATGACCATGCCGACGCTTCCCGCCATTGTCGAGGCGTCGATATCGGCCGACGGCCTGTTGCTGAGCGCCGACGAACCGCTGCTGGCGCTCCAGCGTGAGGCAGGGGCGGATCTGGGGGAACGGCTTGCCATCCCTCAACTGGCTGCCGTCGCGCGGCTGGCGGCCCGTTTGGGCATCATCGTGTCGCGCCCGGTGGCGGCGGCGTCGGAGAGATGCGATATCGACATGTGGGTGCGGGCGAGGCCGGAGGGGAAGGCGGTTCATCTGTCTGTGATCGACTGGCAGGAGCGATCCATTTCCACGGTGCGCAACAATCAAAGCGGTCCGCTGGAAGCCGATCTTGCCGCCGTGTCGGACGGCTGGAGCTGGCAGGTGGACACGCAATTGCGGTTTCAGATGGTGTTGGAGGGGGGCGATCCGGACGGCGTCCTGCCCATGCAGCCGCCCGTGCCGGGAAGTCCCTTTTCCAGCTATTTCCAGTTGCAGGCCGATGAGGACGGCGACATGGCGATCCTGCGCGGCTTCACGCAGCGCCGGGCGTTTCGCGATCAATTGGCTTGCCTGACCAGCGATCCGGCTAGGCGGTTCCACCTTTCCGGTTTTCCGCTGTTCGACCTGGCCGGGCAGCTATTGGGCTATCGTGGCAAGGCCTTTGCGCTCGATCTGGCGGTTCCGGTTCCGGAGATCGCGCCGCCCGCCGCAGTCGATTCCCTCGCTTTTGGCAAGCGGCTCGATCGCTCGCTTCGTCAGCCTCTGGGCCGGATCATCGCCAATGCGGATACCATCAGCGCCCAGTTGGAAGGGCCTCTGCGTTCCGATTATATGGGCTATGCGCTCGACATCGCATCGGCGGGCCGGCATCTGATGGCTCTGGTGGACGATCTGGCGGATTTGCAGGCGATAGACCGGCCCGATTTCACGGTCGCTTCGGAGTCGGTCGATCTGGCGGATATCGGCCGCCGCGCTGCTGGCCTGCTGGGCGTGAAGGCGCTGGACAGGCAGATCAATGTCCTGCCCCCGGAAACGGGAGAGGCGGTGCCCGCGCGGGGCGAGTTCCGGCGCGTGTTGCAGATATTGGTCAACCTGATCGGCAACGCCATCCGCTATGGCCCGGAAGGATCGGAGGTGCGGCTGGAGATCGGACTGGAAGATGGCCGGCCGCGCATTGCGGTTACGGATGAAGGTTCCGGTGTCTTGCCGGAGGACCGCGAACGCATCTTCGAGAAATTCGAACGTCTGGGCCGCGACGATCAGGGCGGCAGTGGCCTTGGCCTCTATATTTCGCGTAAGCTCGCCCGTGCCATGGGAGGCGACATTCGTATCGAAGGCGATGCGGGACAGGGGGCCTGTTTCATCCTGACATTGCCGGCGGACGAGACAAGCGGACAGATTGGTCTGGTGAGCGATCAGCTTTTGGATTGATGGACTGCGAAAAGGGGTGATCCGGTCGGGCGAATGGCAGACTGTCTGCGTTCCCGTCCCATCCTCGCGCGCCGAGCAGGGCGGAGTTTGCCTGAGCGCCGTATCGAAGGGTTCGCGCTGCATCGACCTTTCGATATGCCCCTTGGATAAGCGACCGCTTCCGCGAGTCCGCCGCAAAAAAAACGGCGCCCAAACGGGGCGCCGCCTTTCTTCGCTCCCGCCTTCGATCAGCGCTTGCCGACCGGGACGTAGTCGCGCTGAGTCGGGCCGGTGTAGAGCTGGCGCGGGCGACCGATCTTCTGCGCGGGGTCGGAGATCATTTCGTTCCACTGCGCGACCCAGCCCACGGTGCGGGCGAGAGCGAACAGCACGGTGAACATCTCGGTCGGGAAGCCGATCGCCGACAGGATCACGCCCGAATAGAAGTCCACATTGGGGTAAAGCTTCTTTTCGATGAAATAAGGATCGTTGAGCGCGATCTGTTCCAGTTCCTTGGCCACGTCGAAGATCGGATCGTCGACGCCCAGCTTGTCCAGAACGTCCTTCGCGGTCTTCTGCATGACGGTCGCGCGCGGATCGTAATTCTTGTAGACGCGATGGCCAAAGCCCATCAGGCGGAACGGGTCGTCCTTGTTCTTGGCGCGGGCGATATATTCAGGGATGCGGTCGACGGTGCCGATCTCGCGCAGCATGTTGAGCGCCGCCTCGTTCGCGCCGCCATGCGCCGGGCCCCACAGGCAGGCGATGCCCGCCGCGATGCAGGCGAAGGGATTGGCCCCCGACGAACCGGCCAGGCGCACAGTCGAGGTCGACGCATTCTGCTCATGATCGGCGTGGAGAATGAAGATCTTGTCCATCGCGTCGACGATGACCGGATCGGGGATATATTCTTCCGCCGGGACCGAGAAGGTCATGCGCAGGAAATTGGCGGTGTAGCTCAGATCGTTGCGCGGATAGACGAAGGGCTGGCCCGCCGAATATTTATAGGCCATCGCCGCGATGGTCGGCATCTTGGCGATCAGGCGGTGGCTGGCGATCTTGCGCTGCACCGGATCGTTGATGTCGGTCGAGTCATGGTAAAAGGCCGACAAGGCGCCGACAACGCCGCACATGATCGCCATCGGGTGCGCGTCGCGCCGGAAACCGCGGAAGAAAGTCGAAAGCTGCTCATGCAGCATCGTGTGGCGCGTGATGGTGTTGGTGAATTCGTCCAGTTGCGCCTGCGTCGGCAGTTCGCCGTTCAACAGCAGATAGCTGACTTCCATGAAGCTGGACTGTTCGGCAAGCTGGCCGATGGGGTAGCCGCGGTGGAGCAGCACGCCTTCGTCGCCGTCGATATAGGTCAGGCCCGATTCGCAACTCGCGGTCGAGGTGAAGCCGGGATCGTAGGTGAACATGCCGGTATTGGCGTAGAGCTTGCGCACGTCGATGACCTGCGGGCCGACGGTGCCATCCAGAATGGCGTAGTCCTTCGTCTCCCCGTCGATGGTCAAAGTGGCATTTTTATCCGACATTCACGTTCTCCTCAACTATCAGCCGGCCGATGCGTGTCCTGCATCGGTCAGCCGACCCAAGCTTTCTTCTTTTCCCAGAAGGAAAAGGACATCGAAAATTCCGGGCGAAACCGTCCGGCCGGTGAGCGCGGCCCTTAATGGCTGCGCTACCTTGCCGAGAGCTAAACCCGCATCCTCTGCCACGCGGCGTATGACTTCTTCGATTGCTTCGACCGTCCAGCCTGGAACGGTCGACAGAGCATCGGCTGTGCTCGCCAGCAACGCGCGCGCGGAGTCGTCTAGCAGAGCGGATGCCTTCTCGTCAAAATCCAGCGGGCAACTTTTGAACAGAAATTCCGCACCCTCCGCAATTTCGTTAAGTGTCTTCGCGCGCGGTTTCAGCGAAGGCATGGCCTGCGTCAACAGGGAGTCCGCGTCGGCGGGCAGGGGCTTGCCCAGCCGGGCCGCTACGCGGGGAGTAACGAGAGCCGCCAGCCGGGCATCGTCGGCTTCGCGCAGATAATGGCCGTTCAGATTTTCCAGCTTCTTGATGTCGAAGCGCGAAGGGGAGCGGCCCACGCCGGAAATGTCGAACAGTTTGATGGCCCGTTCGACGGAGATGATCTCCTCGTCGCCATGGCCCCAGCCCAGCCGCAGCAGATAGTTGAGCACCGCTTCGGGCAGCATCCCCATCTCGTCGCGATAGGCATCGACGCCCAGCGCGCCGTGACGCTTGGAGAGTTTGGCCCCATCCGACCCGTGGATCAGGGGAATGTGGCCGTACACCGGCTCTTCCCAGCCCATCGCCTTGATGATGCCCAACTGCCGGAAGGCATTGTTCAGGTGATCGTCGCCGCGAATGACATGCGTGACGCCCATGTCATGATCGTCCACGACGACCGCCAGCATATAGGTGGGCGTGCCGTCGGAACGGAGCAGGATCATGTCGTCCAGCTCCGCATTCTGGACCACGACGCGGCCCTGGACGGCGTCCTCGATCACGCTTTCGCCGGTCTGCGGCGCTTTCAGGCGGATGACGAAGGGCGCGCCTTCGGGCGCTTCGGACGGGTCGCGATCCCGCCAGCGGCCGTCATAGCGCATGGGCTGTCGTTCGGCGCGCTGCCGTTCGCGCAGTTCCGCCAATTCCTCCGGCGTGGCATAGCAGCGATAAGCATGGCCGTTCGCCAGCATCTGATTGGCGACTTCCGCGTGTCGGGCGGAGCGTTCGAACTGGAAGACCGCAGGCTCGTCCCCGCCGAGGCCCAGCCATTCCAGCCCGTCGAAAATCGCGGCCACCGCTGCTTCCGTCGACCGGGCGCGGTCCGTGTCCTCGATGCGGAGCAGGAACCTGCCGCCATGGTGCCGCGCGAACAGCCAGTTGAACAGCGCCGTGCGCGCGCCGCCTATGTGCAGAAAGCCGGTGGGGGATGGGGCGAAACGGGTCACCACCTGCTTGTTCATTCCCGTTGCACTCACCGTCATATTCCCCGACATTCACCTTGCCCATTCATGAACGCGACGCCCCCTAGCATGGCTTTTGAGTCTCCACAAACTTCCGTTCGGGGGAAGGCGAAGGCGTGGCGTCAGGCCTTTCCCGCAGCCATGGAACAATGGCTGGAACACGAAAGGGAGCGGATACCGCTCTGGGTTCCGGTGGGACTGGGAATCGGGATCGCGGCCTGGTTCGTCCTCCCCCATCGTTGGGCGTGGCTTGGTTTCTGCTGTGCCGCCTTGGCGCTGGCCTGTGGAGCCGCCCTTCTGCCGGCTGGCGGGCGGGGGAGGAAAATCGCGGTTTCGGCAGGGATATTGGCCTGCCTTGGCTGCCTGCTCATCTGGGGCAAGGCCGTGCTGGTGGGAACGCCGCCCTTGCAGCGGGCCACCTTCGCGATCGTCACGGGCGAGGTCCGGGCGGTCAATCCCGTTCCCTCCAAGGCCATGGTTCGGCTGCTCGTGCGACCGATGGATGCACCGGAACTGCCGCCCATGCTCCGCGTGAACCTGCGCCAACCGGACATGTCCCCCGCTATCGGACGGGGCGCGATCGTGCGGTTCCGGGCGCGGCTGATGCCGCCGGCGCCGCCCAGCCTGCCGGGCGGCTATGACTTTGCGGCGCGGGCCTATTTCATGGGGATAGGCGCGACGGGGCGCGCCTTGCCGCCCATCGCCGTGATCAGGCCCGCGACCGCTGGACCCGATCTGCGCAATCGGCTGTTCGCGCATATATTGGCCCGGCTGGAGGGGTCGGCGGGCGGCATTGCAGCGGCGCTCGCCACCGGGGACCAGGGCGCCATCACCGAAGACGACGCGGAAGCCATGCGGCGGAGCGGCCTCGCTCACCTGCTTTCCATCAGCGGGCTGCATGTCACAGCCCTGATCGGCGCGGTCATCTTCCTGCTCATGCGGGTGATGGCGCTCAGTCGCCGGGCGGCGCTGGACTGGCCCTTGATGCTGATTGCCGCGGGAGGCGGCGCATTGGCGGGGATCGGCTATACGCTGCTGACCGGAGCGGAAGTTCCCACCGTGCGGTCCTGCGTCGCCGCGTTGCTGGTGCTGGGCGGGCTGGCATTGGGGCGGGACGCGATCACATTGCGTCTGGTGGCGACGGGGGCGTTGATCGTCCTGTGCCTGTGGCCCGAAGCCTTGATCGGGCCGAGTTTCCAGATGAGCTTCGCCGCGGTGGTCGCGATCATCGCCCTGTCCGAGCATCCGCGCTTTCGCGCTTTCGCCGCGGCGCGCGATGAAAATCCGTGGCGAAAGACCGGGCGGGCCGTGACCGTCCTGCTGCTCACGGGCTTCGCGGTCGAACTGGTGCTGGCGCCGATCGCTTTCTTCCATTTCCACAAGGCGGGCATGTTGGGCGCATTCGCCAATATCATCGCGATCCCGCTGACTACCTTCGTGGTCATGCCGTTGGAAGCGCTGGCGCTGCTGCTCGATCTGGCGGGCCTGGGGGCACCGGCATGGTGGGCGACCGGGAAGGCGTTGGACCTGTTGCTGTTCATTGCCCATGGCGTCGGTTCAAGTCCGATGGCGGTGGCTTTGGGACCCGCGCTGCCGGGCTGGATCTTCGGGATGATGGTGATGGGCGGGTTGTGGTGCCTGCTCTGGCGGAGTGGATGGCGCTGGCTGGGACTTGTCCCGGCGACGATCGGGTTCGTCGCCATCCTTCTCAATCCCGCACCCGATATATTGGTCACGGGAGATGGCCGCCACGTCGCCTTGCGCACGGATCAAGGCATGGCCCTGCTGCGGGATCGGGCCGGCGATTATGTGCGCGACGCGATGGCCGAAAGCGCGGGATATGGCGGCGTGCTGGAAGCGCTGGCGGACTTGCCGCAGGCGCGTTGCTCGGACGATCTTTGCTCCGTTCAACTGGACCGGGGAGGCCGTCGCTGGCGGTTGCTCGTGACCCGTAGCGACATGCTGGTCGAGAGGGGCGCTTTCAGGCGCGACTGCCGATGGGCCGACATCGTGATCAGCGATCGCCGCTTGCCGCGATGGTGTCAGCCGGCATGGCTGAAAGCGGATCGGCCCCTGCTGGCGATGACAGGTGGGCTCTCCATCAATCTGGAGAAGGGCACGGTCCGGACCGTCCATCGCCCGGATGACGCTCATCCATGGATGCCGCGTCGAACCGGACCCGGCCGGGGTGGCCACGCCCCATCCAAGGCTTCCGGTTCGGATGCCGCGCCTTAATTATATCGGCGCAGCAATCCTGCCAGCTTGCCCTGGATGCGGACCTGATGGGGATCATATAATTGCGGCTCATAGGCGCTGTTGGCGGGGTCCAGCCTCACTCTCTGGCCGTCTCGCCGGAAATATTTGAGCGTGGCTTCGCTATCGTCGATGAGGGCGACCACGATCTGTCCCTCCCGCGCCACATCCGTTTTCTGGATCAGCGCGAAATCGCCGTCCAGAATCCCTGCGTCGACCATGGAATCGCCCGCCACTTCCAGCGCATAATGATCGCCTGCGCCCAGCAACGCCGCCGGAACGGACAGCATGTTATGCCCCTCCAGCGCTTCGATGGGGACGCCCGCCGCGATCCTGCCATGCAACGGGATTTCAACGATGTCGTTGGCGGCGATGGGCAGGCTGGCAGGCGCTCGCGGCTTGGCGGTGGGGGCGTCCTTGGGCAAACGGTGCATGGCTTCGGGCAGCTTCAACACTTCCAGCGCGCGCGCGCGGTTCGGCAGGCGCCGGATGAAGCCGCGTTCCTCCAGCGCGTTGATCAGGCGGTGGATACCCGATTTGGATCGCAGGTCGAGCGCATCCTTCATTTCCTCGAAAGAAGGGGATACGCCCCGCCCTTCCAGGCGGGTCTGGATGAAGCTGAGCAACTGTTGCTGTTTGGGCGTCAACATGCCTGCGATCCTTCTGTGGAACGGATGGAGAACGCATAGGAAACGGAAAGGGGTAAGTCAAGCGTCTAACCGTTGGTCGCAATGGAGTGGAACGGCGGGCGATGCGGGTCGTTGAAGCCCTGCCTCTCAAGTGAAGAGGCGAGGAGAGTGACATGCCCAACCAGAACGATCAGGACAAGCAACAGCGCCGCGACCAGCAGGACGGCCGCCAGCAGCAGCAGGAAAACAAGCAGGGCCAGATGGGTGAGGAACGCCGCAAGGATTCCAATCCTGGCAAGCAGCAGCGCTGAAGCAAGCCGAAGACGGGAAAGGGGGTCGCTGCGCGGCCCCTTTTTCTATAGGGGAAAGGGCAGGATCTTGACGATGTCGCCTGCGCCCGCCGCACCGGAATGCGCGGGGCGCCATATCAGGCAATCGGCTTGCGCCATCGCCGCCACGGCCGCGCTGTCCTGCGACGTGACGGAAACGATTCCATCCTCCCCGTGAAAGGCGCGCAGATAATCGTCCCGTTCTCCCGTGCCGGGCAGGGGAATAGCGAGCTGGGCATTGGTGATCGCGGGAAGAGGAGAAGCCGCGCCGCCCATATGACGGACCAACGGCAACAGGAAAAGCATGGCGGTGACATGGGCCGAAACCGGATTGCCCGGAAGACCGAGAAAGACTGAATCACCGAGCTTTCCTGCCATCAGCGGCTTGCCGGGCCGCATCCGGATCTTCCAGAAATCCAGCGAACCGCCCGCTTCGGTGAAGGCCGCGCGCACCAGATCGTGATCGCCGACCGAGGCCCCGCCCGTCGACACGATGATGTCAGCTTCGCCCGCCTTGATGAATGCCTGCGTCAGGGCCGGCAGATCGTCGGGCACGATGCCCAGGTCGATGATGTCGCAAGGCACGGCGGCGAGCATCGCCGCGAGCATAGGCGCGTTGGAGGAAGGCAAGCGGCCCGGAGGCGTGGGCGCGCCAGGGGCGACAAGCTCATTGCCCGTCGAAAGCAGGGCGACGATCGGGCGCCTCCTGACCGGCAGGACCCCATGGCCGGCCAGGACGGCGAGGGCGATCCTGGCGGCGTTCAATTGCGAGCCGGCGGCCAGCAATGTTTCGCCAGCGCGAAAATCCGATGCTGCGGGACGGACATGCTGGCCCTGTGTCAGCGGCTTGTCCTCGCCGCGCAGGGTATCCCCGGTCAGCGCGGCATGCTCCTGAATGAGGATGGCGTCGGCCCCGACGGGCACCGGCGCGCCGGTGAAGATGCGACAGGCGGTCCCCCTGGCAAGCGGGGCAGGCAGGGCGCCGCCCGCGCTGCTGATATCGGTCACGCGCCAGGGTCCGGGCCATTCGGCGGCGCGTACCGCATAGCCGTCCATCGAGGACAGGTCCGCCCAGGGCTGATCGCGGCGGGACGTCACATTCAGCGCAAGCCAGCGCCCGGCGCAGGCAGCGGCCGCGATTTCCTCCACCGAAAGCGGCCCGGCAAGGGCGAGCAGCCGTGCCTGCGCCTCCGGGACGGGCAGGAGGCTCATGGAGCGCGCCAGTCGCCCGACTTGCCGCCTGTTTTGGCGAGCAGGCGAACATGGCCGATGACCATCGCCTTATCGATCGCCTTCGCCATGTCGTAGATGGTGAGCAGCGCGGCGGAAACCCCGGTCAGGGCCTCCATTTCCACACCGGTCTGGCCGGCGGTGCAGGCGGTGACCGTGACGGTGACGCCTTCCTCATCGGGGGCGAGGTCGACCGTCACGGAACTGAGCGGCAGGGGGTGGCAAAGCGGGATGAGATCGGATGTCCGCTTGGCCGCCATGATCCCGGCGACGCGGGCGACGGCGAGGACATCGCCCTTCTTCACGGTTCCAGCGGCGATTGCGGCGGCGGCTTCGCGGCTCATGGTGATGCGGCCGGTGGCGACGGCTTCGCGGGCGGTGACGGCCTTGCCTGACACGTCGACCATGCGCGCGGAGCCATGCGCGTCCAGATGGGTAAGGCCGCCGGTCATCGGCCGAACAGCAGGTCGTGCGTGGCCGCTTCCACATCGGCCTGCCGCATCAGCGATTCCCCGACAAGGAAGCAGCGCACGCCATGTTCCGCCATGGCAAGGAGGTCCGCATGGCTGCCAAGGCCGCTTTCCGCGACGAAAGTGCAATCGTCCGGCGCCTTGTCCACCAGTTCATAGGTGCGGGCGAAATCCACGGTGAAGTCGCGAAGGTCGCGATTGTTGACGCCGATGAGCCGGGAGCGGAGTTTCATCGCGCGTTCGAGTTCATGGGCGTCGTGGACCTCGATCAGGGCGTCCATGCCGAGGCCGAGGGCGGCATCCTCGATCTCCGCCATCTGATGATCGTCGAGGGCGGCGGCGATGATGAGGATGGCGTCCGCGCCGATGGAGC
Source organism: Sphingobium cloacae (assembly GCF_002355855.1). Classification (NCBI taxonomy): domain Bacteria; kingdom Pseudomonadati; phylum Pseudomonadota; class Alphaproteobacteria; order Sphingomonadales; family Sphingobiaceae; genus Sphingobium; species Sphingobium cloacae. Next base: position 1,307,437 of record NZ_AP017655.1, on the reverse strand, counting down.
GGCTTTCGAGCACCTGCCACGGATCGACCATGAAATCCTTGCGCAGGACCGGCAGCGCGCAGGCCGATCGCGCGGCCATCAAATAGTCTTCATGGCCCTGGAAATAGGGTGCGTCGGTCAGGACGGAGAGGCAGGCCGCACCACCCGCCGCATAAGCCTGCGCATGGGCGGGCGGATCGAAATCGGCGCGGATCAGGCCCTTGGAGGGGCTCGCCTTCTTGATCTCCGCGATCAGGCCGAAGCCGGAGCGGGCCGCGTCGTCCAGCGCCTTGCGGAAGCCGCGCGGCGGCGTCTGCTCGGCGGCGCGGGCATGGAGCGAGGCGACGGTCGTCGCGGCCTTGCGGGCGGCGACTTCCTGCCGCTTCGTCTCGCAGATCTCGATCAGCTTGTTGGTCATCGATAGGCTATCCAGCAATTGAGGAGCGCGTTGGCAAGGCCCCGGTCGATCGTTTCGGCGGCTTCCTCCACCCCCTCCCTCACATCGTCGGCGGCTCCCGCCACGACAAGGGCGGCGGCGGCGTTCAGCAGCACCGCGTCCCGATAGGCACCCGTTTCGCCCTGAAGCAGCGCGCGCAGGGCGGCGGCATTATGTTCGGGCGAGCCGCCCCGGATCGCGTCGACGGGATGACTGGGCAGGCCCGCATCGGCGGCGGACAGGCGGCGCATGGCGACGATGCCGTTGCCGGTGACTTCGGCCACGTCATTCCCTCCGGCAAGCGAAAGCTCGTCCAGTCCCTCGTCGCCCGATACGATCATGGCGCGGTCGACGCCGAGCTGCGCCAAGGCTTCGGCGTAGATGGGGACATAGGCGGGGCGCGCGATGCCGACCAGTTGACGGCGGACATTGGCGGGATTTGCCAATGGTCCCATCAGGTTGAAGATGGTGCGGCGGCCGATGGACTTGCGAATGGGACCCAGGCGCTTGAGGACCGGGTGATGCTTCTGCGCGAAGAGGAAGCAGATGCCGAGGTCCGCCAGTGTCGCCTCCGCGCTCTCGGCGATCCGATCGAGGTCGAGACCGAGCGCTTCGAGCGTGTCGGCGGCCCCCGCCTTGGAAGAGGCGGCGCGGTTGCCATGCTTCGCGACGGGGACGCCCGCCGCCGCGACGACGAGGCTGACGGCGGTGGACACATTGAGGGTGTGGTGCCCGTCGCCCCCCGTGCCGCAAACGTCGACGGCGCCAGCGGGCGCTTCGATGGAAATCATTCGTGCGCGCATCGCGCGGGCGGCCGCGGCGATCTCCGTGGCGGTCTCCCCGCGTTCGGCCATGCGAATGAGGAAGGAGGCGATCTCCGCTTCAGGCAGATCGGCGTCGAGCAACAGCGCGAAGGCGCGCGCGGCCTCTTGCGCATCAAGGGGTGTCGTGGGATCGGGCAGGTGCATCATCGCCGCTGCCTTAATCGCCCGATGGGGCGCGAGTCGAGGGCATGTTGCGGGTTAATGTCGTATGACGGCCGAAGGGCTCCGGCTGTTCGGGGTCAGGCCTTCTCGCGTTCCTTCACCGGCAGTCCGGCGATCCGCAGGAAGTTCGCCAGCATCTCATGCCCATATTCGGTGGCGATGCTTTCCGGATGGAACTGGACCGAATGGATGGGCAGTGTGGCATGGCGGAAGGCCATGACCGAGCCGTCCTCGCTCGTCGCGTTGACGATGAGGCTGTCGGGGATGTCCTCCACGATCAGCGAATGATAACGGGTCGCGGTAAAGGGCGAGGGGATGCCCGCGAACAATCCCGTACCGTCATGACGGACAGGCGAGGTCTTGCCATGCATCAGTCCGCCGCGCACCACCTTGCCGCCGAAATGCTGGCCGATCGCCTGATGACCGAGGCAAACGCCCAGCAAAGGCGCGCCCGCATCGGCGCAGGCGGCGACGAGATCGAGGCTCACCCCCGCTTCATTGGGCGTGCAGGGGCCGGGCGATAACAGGAAGGCGCGCGCTCCGGTCGAAAGCGCCTGTCCCGCCGAAATGGCGTCGTTGCGGACGACCTCCACCTCCGCGCCCAGTTCCATGAGGTAATGGACCAGATTCCAGGTGAAGCTGTCATAATTGTCGATGACGAGGATCATGGGACAAGGGCTTTAGCGCGGGACGCCCGCCGGGGGAAGGACGGGCCGTCGTCCATGATAGATTTTCTGAAGCGCCGGCGTCACCGCATCGCGAGGGCGTCGACGTCAGGCAGGGACGCGCCATGTGAAGGCGAAGCGGCTTTCCCCCGTCGATGCCCCGTCCGCATCGAAACGGCGTTCGACGATGCTTCCCCGGCCCTGCCTGTCGATCGCGACGACAGTGCTGCATCGCGTTCCGTAAATGGGGTTGCGGATGAAGATGGGCGATATCGCTGCTTCCCCGGGTGCGTCGGCCGGGATTTCCGGCGCGATCCCCGCGTCGGGCAGGATTTCCTGCCGTAACGCATCCAGCAAGGCGGCGGGATCGTCGGCTTCGGCCGCCATCCAGTCGAGAAGCGCGGCCTTGAGCGCCAGCGTCTTGGGCCACGGATCATCCAGCGCGCCGTTGGACAGGCCGTAAATGCCGTGTGTCAGCGTCGTGCGAATGGGATGGGGACGGTTGGTGAGGAAATGCGCCTTGTCATGCTCGATCAGGATGAGGTTGAACGGATTGAATGCGTCGGGCGCAGCGGTTTCGATGTCGGCATGGCGCCCGCTTCCGCGCAGCAGGTCCGTCACCAGTTCTCCGCGTGACGCCTTGCTGGGGTCGGGCCGGCCGAGACCTCGATTGGTGACGATGGCGCAGCGCCCCTCTTCCGATACGCCCAGCCATGTGCCGCCCGATTGCAGATCGCGGCCGGCGATCAGGTGGGGCGGCACCTTCCATCGGTCCAGCGGCGCGGCGGGGCGGGCGTGCAGTTCGTCCCGGTTGCCGATCAGCAGCAACCGCCAGCGCGGATGCGCGTGCCACGCCATTGCCATGATGCACATGCTGCTTCGTCTCCCGCCGCTACGCCCGCTTGATAAACCGGCCGAGCCTCTCCATATAGGTCATGCCGGGTTCGCCCGGCTATGGTGATAAATCGTGTCGTGCAATAGGCACAGCGGACCCGGGGGCGGTACCCGGCGGCTCCACCACATATCCCGCTTGTCCGGGATGTCTGACGGGGCCGAACTAGGATCGACGTGTGTTGAAAAGCGGTGCCTTCACCCGGCCTGAGTACGCCGTAAAAAGGTTCAAAACTCACAAGTGCCAACGATAACGAGGCTCTTGCTCTTGCTGCGTAATTGATGGCCTCACGGCCTGACATTACCCAAAAAGAACGCGGTTGAACCCACCGGGCAACAGAAGGGAATTCAGCGGCCGCCGGAGGGGCCGGGCAACAGAACCCTCCGGACCATCCCTCTTGTCCTCACATCGTTTCCGCCGGGCGTCCGTCCGGGCGCGGCTTCGCGCGTTTCTATTCCGATTCGAATCGGGTCGGGACGGGGATCTTATCCAATTACAGTTTTATGACACATTGAAGAAAATATTTTAACATACTGTAATAAAAGAAATAAAAATGCTTTTTCTGCTTCCCGGCAGCTATTGCCGGAATGTCATGAAGGTGAAATAATTACGGCTATTGTAGAAAGTTTTTTTAGGAGAAATTGAGATGCTGAAGGTCGCTGCGGTAATCGGACTCGCGCTGGCCGCCACGGCGCCGGGGATTGCGCTCGCGGCACCTGATGAGGTGTTGGTCGTGGGTGTGCCCGATGGCGGATTGGCTGCCAACGCTTTGATGTCGGGGGATTTCGGCAAGGCCGCGAACAAATTGAAGTCTCCGGTGCCTGACGGCGCGAACGATCCTGCACGGCTCATCAACCTGGGTAATGCCTATGCCGGCCTGGGCCGCATGGCCGATGCGCGCGACGCCTATAAGGCTGCGCGCTTCGCGCCCGAAACGCTGCTGGTCCTGGCGAACGGCAAGGAGGAATCCTCCCGCGACATCGCGCGCCGGGCCATGGGCAAGCTGGCGACGAACTACGCCATGCGCTGAGCTCGGCCAAAGGATGCTGGAAAATGGGAGTCGTTTCCTCGGGGCGGCTCCCATTTTCATGTGGTGGTCATGGCATTCATCCTATGGAACCGATGCGCCCCACGGGCATGATCGCGGGGGCGAATCGTGAGCGTCCCCTGTCTCTTGTCATTCCGTACTGGGGCGAACGGGCATTTATATCGATCGCCTGAACGCGCTCGTAAAGCGTGACCTCCGTGTCCGCCTCGGCACCGTCCGATTCATCAAACTGTCATTTAAAAGTCTCCATTCCGTCACCAAATCAAAATGCTCCTGTCATTCGACGCGCCTAGCTGCCGGCTTCGAGGGCGACAGGGGGCGTTGTCCGAGTCGAAAATCCCCTGCGCTCCGCATTGCAACATAAACCGGCAGACGCCGGAGCGGAGACGACATGGCCAAGATCAACCGTATCCACACCATCCTGATGGCGACCTGCGCGTGCACGGCGCTGGCCGCCTGCGGCGCTGACGATATCGCCTCGCCGGGCGAGGGCGGGATCATCATCCCGACTCCCACGCCGACGCCGACCCCCACGCCGACTCCGACGCCCACACCCACGCCGACCGGCGTGACGCCCGCTTCGGACTGCCCGACGCTGACCGGCTCGGACCAGTTCACCAAGACCGGCCAGATTTCCGACAAGAACGGGAACACGTGGCTTAATTGCTCCTTCCCCACGCGCTTCCGCTCATCCGTCACCATTCCCAAGGTTGCCGGCGTGATCTACTCGCTGCCCGGTCGTGTCGATGTCGGCACCGATCAGGGCGCTTCGAGCAAAAATCTGGACGTGACACTCTCGATTGATCCGGGCGTGGTCGTCTTCGCCAACACCGGCAACGCCTTCCTGGCGGTCAATCGCGGCAACCGCATCAACGCGGTCGGGACGGCGACGCAGCCCATCGTCTTCACGAGCCGTGAAAATGTGCTGGGCAACGCGACGGATCAATCCTCTGGCCAGTGGGGCGGCATCGTTCTGCTCGGCCGCGCCAAGATCACCGATTGCGGCGCAGGCGGCGCGGCTCCCGGCACGGTGGCCTGCGAGCGCGACACAGAAGGCACCAGCGGCGCCATCTATGGCGGCGCAAACGATGCCGACAATTCCGGACATATGAGCTATGTCCAGATTCGCTATTCCGGCTTCGTCCTTTCGGACGGCAAGGAATTGCAGGGCCTGACGCCATCGGGTATCGGCACCGGCACGCAGCTCGACCATATCCAGGTCCACAACAGTTCCGACGACGGAATCGAAATCTTCGGCGGGTCGGCGCACCTCAAATATCTGGTCTTCACCGGCAATGAGGATGACAATCTGGACACCGACGTCGGCTTCCGCGGCACGGCGCAGTTCATCATCTCCGCCCAGCGGGCCGACGCCAATATCGGCGACACCTTCCTCGAAACCGATTCCAACGGTTCGACCACTGCTAGCAACGCCAGCGAGGATGCGCTGCCCCGCCAATATCTGAAGGTCGCCAACTTCACCCACATCCAGCGGTCGAATACCGGCGATGACGGTGCATCGATGCTGCTGCGCGGCGGCGCCGACCTGGCGCTGATCAACGGCATCATCGTCAGCCCGAACCAGAGCTGCCTGCGCATCAACGGCGCAGCGGCGGTTCGCGATGCTGACAGCGCGCTGGAGGATGCAGGCAAGCCGCGTTACCTGTCGGTCGTGATGCAGTGCAACTCGACGCCGTTCAAGGGCACGGGCACGGGCGTCACTGACGCTTTGGTCCAGTCGATCTTCACGGCGGGCGCGAACAGCAGCTTCAGCTATACGCCATCGCTGACGAACCTGTTCATCAACGGCGCGACCGAAACCGCCGTGAAGGCGATCGATCCCAAGACGATCGACTCCAACTTCACCACCACCAACTATATCGGCGCGGTCAAGGACAGCAACGATACCTGGTATGCGGGCTGGACCTGTAACTCGGTCAGCGCGAACTTCGGTTCGACCAGCGGTGCCTGCACCGCCATCCCGACCACCTGATCCGACCACGCAACAACAGGGGCGGGGGAGCGCGTTCAGGCGCTTCCCCGCCCTCTTTGCAGAGATTTTTCCCAAAGGGGGATAAACGCATGTCGAAGCCGCTCACTCTGGCCCGCCTGCTCCTGATTTCCACCGCGCTGGCCACCCCGATGGCGATGGCCCAGACCGGTTCAGCGCCCGATGCTCCGCCCAGCGCCGGGCCGGGCACGCCCACCGCTCGCGAACGCTCCGACGCCGGGGAGGGCCGGGTGGATGTGTCCATTCCCGGATCGGACATCATCGTCACCGGCCGTCGCACCAGCAATATTTCGCAAGCCGCGCCGCAGGTGGTGAACGTGCTGTCGGCTGCCGACATCAAGCGCACGGGCGAAGGCGACATCGCCGGATCGCTCCAGCGCGTCACCGGTCTTTCGGTCGTGTCTGGCGGCTATGTCTATGTGCGCGGCCTTGGCGACCGTTATTCGCTGGCGCTGCTGAACGGTTCCCCGCTGCCCAGCCCGGAACCGCTCAAGCGCGTGGTTCCTCTCGACATTTTCCCGACCAGTGTCATTGCCTCGACCCTGGTGCAGAAGAGCTTCTCTCCCAACTTCCCGGGCGAGTTCGGCGGCGGCGTCATCAACCTGACGACCAAGGCGATCCCGAGCGAAAGCTATCTGGAAATCGGCGTGGGCAGCTCCGCCAATACCGAAACGTCCGGCCAGATGGGCTATACCTATTATGGCGCGAAGTCGGACTGGACCGGCTTCGACGACAGTTCGCGCGACGTGCCGCCGCTGCTCAAGCAGGCGTTCAAGGGCGGCGTGCCCTTCGCGGACATGGAACGCGGCGACCTCCAGGCCATTTCCATGCAGTTCCTGAATGCCAAGACGTCGGTCTTGCAGCGGACGAACAGCCTGCCGTTCAACTTCTCCGGGTCGATCAACGGCGGCACGGCCGTCGATGTAGGCAGCGACGGGCGGCTGGGCGTCATCGCCACGCTTTCCTACAGCAACAAATGGCGGACGCGCGACGCTTTGCAGCAGGCTTCCATCGACCTGACGCAGCCTGCGGGCAAGAATTATCAGCAGATCACCACCGACAATGAGGTGACGCTGAACGGCCTGCTGGGCGTCGGGCTGGAACTGGGCGAGCAGAAGATCCGCTGGACCAACCTCTATATCCGCGACACGCTCAAGCGCGGGGCCCTGTCGGTCGGCCAGAATGATGGCGCGATCGCGGGTGCGGACTATATGCAACAGAACACGGCCTGGTATGAGCGGCAGTTGATCGACACGCAGCTTGTCGGCGAGTTCAAGCTGGGCGATGCCCTCAGCCTCGACCTGCGCGGCGGCTATGCCAATTCGCAGCGGGAAGCGCCCTATGAGCGTGAGTTCGTCTATGTGCGGACCAATCGCGACCTATCCGTCGATCCGGTGGGCAACCGCTTCGTCAATGCGCTCAACCGGCAGCGTGGCGATGCGTCGATCACCTTCAGCGACCTGAACGAAGACCTATGGTCGGCAGGCGCGGACCTCAGCTACAAGGTTTCGCCCGCGCTGACGCTGACCGCCGGCTATGCCTTCAGCGATACGAAGCGCACCTCTTCGCGCTATGAACTGCATTTCGACGCGACCAACCTGCCGATCCCGGTGCAGCAATTGAGGCCCGACTATCTGCTGTCGGATGCGACGATCCAGCTTTATGACCTGACACTGCTGGACTTTTCCGGCAATTATCCGGTCTATGACGCCGCGCTTACGGTTCATGCGGGCTATGGTCAGGTGCGGGCGGAAATCCTGCCGGGCCTGTCGATCGACGCAGGTGCCCGCTATGAAAAGGGCAAGCAGTCGGTCACCGGCGTGGATGTCTACAATACCGGCTCCGAGCCGGTGAACCGCATCAACAAAAGCTATTGGCTGCCCGCTGCCACCATCACGTTCGAGGCGGGAGAGGGCCTGCAATTCCGTCTCAGCGGTTCCAAGACCATCGCCCGGCCGCAGTTCCGCGAGCTGATCGCGCAGCCCTTCGTTGATACGGACGCCAACCGCTTCTATCGCGGCAACCCGTTCCTGCGGGACAGCGAGTTGTGGAACGCCGACATTCGCGCCGAATGGTATATGGGGCGTGACGAGCGGCTGACGGTGGCGGCTTTCTACAAGAAGATCGACAATCCGATCGAAACCTACACCACGATCAACGACAAATATGACGTCACGACCAGCTTCGCCAATGCGCCGGAAGCGACGCTCTACGGCGCCGAGGTGGAAGCGCAGAAATATCTGCCGCTCGACGGATGGGATTCGCCCTTCTTCCAGAGCCGCCGCGTCGTGCTGATCGGCAACTACACCTATACCCAGTCGAAGCTGAAGGTGGGCGCGGACGACACGACCATCCCCTATAGCTATACGACCGGGCCGTTGCCCGCCGCGTCGGATTATTTCCGGGACGGCGCGCCGATGACGGGACAGTCGGATCATCTGGTGAACCTGCAACTGGGGCTGGAGGATACGGACAGGCTGTCGCAGCAGACGCTGATGCTGACCTATGCCAGCCCGCGTGTCACCAGTCGCGGTCCGAACCTGCAACCCGACATCAAGGAAAAGCCGGGTCTCACTCTCGATTTCGTGGCGCGGCAGGGCGTGAAGCTGTTCAACGCGATCAACAGCGAGTTCAAGCTTGAGGCGCGCAACATCACCGGCCGGAAATATCAGGAAGTCCAGCAACTGGGCGGCAACAAGGTGTTCTATAACCGCTACAAGATCGGCACGACCATCGCGGCGTCGCTGACCGTGGTGTTCTGATGCGCTGACGGCGGGAGGCGAGGCCGCTCGCTTTCCGTCGTCCGCAATATTCTGCCAACCGAGACTGGAAGGCGTAAATCGGGCCCGAAAATCATCCACCTCAGCGATCTTCGCGCTGAGCATGTTTCCGGCCCGGCCCTGATATTATCCCGAACCGCCATTGAGCCCAACGTCAGCAATCAGAATGGCGGATAGCCTCAGGCGACGATCAGCCCATGCTTTTTCGCGCCGAAGCTGACCTTGTCGCCGGGTTTCAGCGCCAGATGCGGGTCTTTCACCACCTCGCCGTTGACGCGGATCGCGCCTTCGTCAAGTTTGCGGCGCACTTCCTTGTTGGAGGACGCGAAGCCCAGCGCCGTGTTCGCCTGAACGATGGTGAGACCCTCCACGCCGAGGCTGACGGTGGGGAGGTTCGCGTCGGACGCGCCCTCCTCGAAGGTCTTGCGGGCGGTTTCGGCGGCGGCTGCGGCGGCTTCAGCGCCGTGGGCAAGGGCGGTGGCGGCTTCGGCGAGGACTTTCTTCGCTTCGTTGATTTCCGCGCCCTCCAGCGCCTCCAGCCGGGCGATCTCGTCCAGGGGCAGGTCGGTGAACAGGCGCATGAAGCGGCCGACATCGGCGTCCTGCGTGTTGCGCCAGAACTGCCAGTAATCATAAGGCGCCAGCGCATCGGCGTTGAGCCACACCGCACCCTTGGCGGTCTTGCCCATCTTGCCGCCGTCCGCCGTGGTGATGAGCGGGGAGGTCAGACCATAGACTTGCGCGCCGTCGACGCGACGGGCGAGTTCGATGCCGTTGACGATATTGCCCCACTGGTCGGAGCCGCCCATCTGCAAGCGGCACCCGGCCCGGCGCGACAATTCCAGGAAGTCGTAGGCTTGCAGGATCATGTAGTTGAATTCGAGGAAACTCAGCGACTGTTCGCGGTCGAGCCGCAGCTTCACCGAATCGAAGCTCAGCATCCGGTTGACCGAGAAATGCTGGCCGATGTCGCGCAGGAAGGGGATATATTCGAGGGCATCAAGCCAGTCGGCATTGTCGACCATCACCGCGTCGCTCGGCCCGTCGCCGAAGGTCAGGAAGCGTTCGAAGACGCGCTTGATGCTGGCGACATTATCCTTGATCTTATCGACCGTCATCAGCGACCGGGCTTCGTCGCGCAGGGACGGATCGCCGATCTTGCCGGTGCCGCCGCCCATCAGGACGATCGGCTTGTGCCCGGCCTGCTGCATCCGCCGGAGCATCATGATCTGCACCAGGCTGCCCACATGCAGCGATGGCGCGGTAGGATCGAAGCCGATATAGCCGGGAACGACCTGCTTTCCGGCGAGGGCGTCAAGGCCTTCCGCATCGGTGAGCTGATGGATGTAGCCGCGCGTGTCGAGCAAACGGAGAAGATCGGATGTGTAGGTCGTCATGGCCTGTCTGGTCTGAAAGGTCGCCTCGGGAAATCGGGGCGCGCATAACATGGGGATGGGCATTTGGGTAGCATGATGCTTGCAATCGGATTGATGTCGGGCACGTCGCGCGACGGCATCGACGCTGCGCTGATCGAGACGGACGGCGAAGGGACGGTGCGGCCCATCGCCTTCCATGCGATGCCTTATGGCGAGGGGTTCCGGTTGCGGCTGGCCGAAGCGTGCCAGCGGGCGATGGCGATGGATGCGCCGGGGTTCGAGCCGCTGATCCGGTCGGTCGAGGAGGAACTGACCGAATTGCATGTGGAGGCGGTGGCCGATTTGCTGGGACGCAGCGGGCATATCGCGGGCGACATCGGGGTGATCGGCTTTCATGGGCATACGGTCGCGCACCGGCCGGAGCGGAGATGGACATGGCAGATCGGCGACGGCGCGGCGCTGGCCGGGGCGTTCGGCATCGACGTGGTGGCGGACTTGCGAAGCGCGGATGTGGCGGCTGGCGGGCAGGGCGCGCCTTTGCTGCCGGTTTATCATCGCGCGCTGGCGCATGGGCTGGCGAAGCCGGTGGCGGTGCTGAATCTGGGCGGCGTGGCGAATATCACGGCCATCGGAGCGGAAGGGGAGCTGGTCGCCTTCGATACCGGCATGGCGAGCGGGCTGATCGACAACTGGATGCAAAGCCATGGCGCGGGCGGCTTTGACGCGGGCGGTGCGACGGCGGCGAAAGGGCGGGTGGATGACGCGCGGCTGGCGGCGATGCTGGCCGATCCATGGTTCGCCGCGCCGCCGCCCAAGAGCATCGACCGGGAAGCCTTCTCCATCGAAGCGGCGCGAGGGCTGTCGCTGGAAGATGGGGCGGCCACCTTGACGGCTTTTTCCGCCGCTGCCGTGGCGCGGGGGCTCGAGCATCTGGAGGCGCGCCCGCAACGCATCTATGTGGCGGGCGGCGGGCGGCATAACAGGACGCTGATGGCGATGCTGGCGCAGCGGACGGGCGTGGACGTGCGGCCCGTCGATGAGTTGGGCTGGGATGGCGACGCGCTGGAGGCGCAGGGCTTTGCCTATATGGCCGTGCGGTCGGTCAAGGCGCTGGCCATCAGCTTTCCCGGCACCACCGGCGCCCCGGAACCCATGACGGGCGGGATGTTGTTCCAGGCTGGCTGACAGGCTCTGGTGACGCCTTTCCGTGCAGCCGCTCGTGGGAAACGGCGCGCGCCGACGATCATCGGGACTTTCCCGATGGAGGAACAGGCCCGCGCCTAACGCTTGCGGGTGAGTTCGCGCATCGCTTCGTCGATACCCTCTATGGTCAGGGGATACATGCGGTCGTTCATCAATTGCCGCATGATCTTCGTCGATTGATTATAGGCCCAATGGCTGCGCTCCATCGGGTTAAGCCAGACGGCGGCGGGATAGGTGTGGGTGACGCGCTGCATCCACACCGCTCCGGATTCCGCATTCATATGTTCGACCGAACCGCCCGGATGGGTGATTTCATAGGGACTCATCGCTGCGTCGCCGACGAAGATCACCTTATAATCATGCCCATATTTGTGCAGGATGTCCCATGTGGGCGTCCGCTCCGTAAAACGGCGCAGGTTGTTCTTCCACACCGATTCGTAGAGGCAGTTGTGGAAGTAGAAGAACTCCATATTCTTGAATTCGCCGGTCGCGGCGGAAAACAGCTCCTCGCAGAGCTTGATATAGGGGTCCATCGATCCGCCGACGTCGAGGAAAAGCAATAGCTTCACCGCATTGTGCCGTTCCGGCCGCATGCGGATGTCGAGCCAGCCCTGCCGCGCGGTGCCGCGGACGGTTTCATCGAGGTCCAGTTCGTCCGCCGCGCCTTCGCGGGCGAAGCGGCGCAGGCGGCGCAACGCCACCTTGATGTTGCGCGTGCCCAGTTCCTTGCTGTTGTCGAGATTCTGAAACTCGCGCTTTTCCCAGACCTTGATGGCGCGCTTGTGGCGGCTTTCCCCGCCGATCCGCACGCCCTCGGGATTGTAGCCGCCATGGCCGAAGGGAGAGGTGCCGCCGGTGCCGATCCACTTGTTGCCGCCCTGATGGCGCTCTTTCTGTTCTTCGAGGCGCTTCTTGAGCGTCTCCATGATTTCGTCCCAGTCGCCCAGCGACTTGATCTTTTCCATCTCCTCGGGCGACAGGAATTTCTCCGCGACCAGGCGCAGCCATTCCTCCGGAATTTCCGCCTCGACGCCTTTGGCGCCGAGAACGCCCTTGAACACCTGGGCGAAAACCTGATCGAAACGGTCGAGCAGTCCCTCGTCCTTCACATAGGTGGCGCGGGCGAGATAATAGAAGTCTTCGGGACGGCGTTCGATGACGTCACGGTCCAGCGCTTCCAGAAGCAGAAGATGTTCCTTGATGCTGGCGGGAATGCCGGCGGCGCGCAGGGCGTCTAGGAAGTTGAGCAGCATCGGGCGCTTGTCGGGCAGCGTGCGCCGGGATGCAAGCGGGCTTTTCAGCCGGGCCTGCGACGGACGCCGTGGATGAGGGAGACGAGCACGAAGGAGATGATCATCAGCAGATACCAGGAGCCGAGCTTGGCGATGCTGACCATCTGCCAGCCATCGCGCTGGTCGGGATAGGTCCAGGCGTTGGCGAAGGTCCCGATATTCTCCGCGAACCAGATGAACAGCGCGACGAGGAAGAAGCCCAGCAGCAGCGGCATCCTGCGCGGCTCATGCCATGGCGTGAACCAGATCGTCGTGCGGATGAAGAGCAGAATGGCGCAGGCGAACAGGGCAAGGCGGATGTCGGGCAGCCAGTGATGGGCGAAGAAATTGACATAGATCGCACCCGCCAGCAGCGCCGTGGTCCAGACGGGCGGATAGCGGCTGAAGGAGAAGTCGAATATGCGCCAGATGCGGGCGATATAGCTGCCGACTGCCGCGTACATGAAACCGGAGAAAAGCGGCACGGCGCCGATGTGGAGGAAGCTCTGTTCGGGGTATATCCACGATCCCGCGTTGGTCTTGAACAATTCCATGATCGTGCCGACGACGTGGAAGGCGCAGATCACCAGTGCCTCCCGCACGGTTTCGAGGCGCAGGGCGAGCATCGCGATCTGAATGGCGAGTGCGGCGAGCGTCAGGAAGTCATAGCGGTGGAGGGAGGCATGGGCCGGATAGAAAAAATGCGTGCCAAGCAGCAACGCGAGCATGAGGCCGCCGAACAGGCAGGCCCAGCCCTGTTTGAAGCCAAAGAGCAGGAACTCATAGATCCATGCGCGCGGTCCCGCCGCGACACGGACGGATTCGAGATGGGCGCGGATGCGCGCAAAGCGGGTCGCGCCCGTCGGAAGGGTCATGCGGCGGGTCTAGCGCGGGATGGGACAGTGGGAAAGATATCCGAGAGTGAGGCGATTTATGGAGCGGGTAATATCATGGTCTGTAATGGCGGGTTTTGGGTATCTATTACCGCTCCCCACTTCGTTCGGACTAAGCTTGTCGAAGCCTTCTACCGAACGAAGTGAGGTGCAGAGTCTTCGACTTCGCTCAGGCGGCCCTTCGACAAGCTCAGCCCGAACGGGCCATGTTGGAAGCAGACAGTCCGCTAACCATTGATAGGGGGGCAAACAGCATCCAAAGAAAAGGCGGCCATCTAGGCCGCCTTTTCCGTATTCCGTTCCGGACGACCGTTTATTGGTCGAGGAAACTCCGCATCTTGCGCGAGCGCGAGGGGTGCTTGAGCTTGCGCAGCGCCTTTGCCTCGATCTGGCGGATGCGTTCACGGGTCACGCTGAACTGCTGGCCCACTTCCTCCAGCGTGTGATCGGTGTTCATGCCGATGCCGAAGCGCATCCGCAGCACGCGCTCCTCGCGCGGGGTGAGCGAGGCCAGAACCCGCGTCACGGTTTCCTTGAGGTTGGCCTGAATCGCGGCGTCCACCGGGATGATGGCGTTCTTGTCCTCGATGAAGTCGCCCAGGTGCGAATCCTCCTCGTCGCCGATCGGCGTTTCAAGGGAGATCGGCTCCTTCGCGATCTTCATGACCTTGCGGACTTTCTCCAGCGGCATGGAGAGGCGTTCGGCCATTTCCTCCGGCGTCGGCTCGCGGCCCTGTTCGTGCAGGAACTGGCGGGACGTGCGGACCAGCTTGTTGATCGTTTCGATCATATGGACCGGGATGCGGATAGTGCGGGCCTGATCCGCGATGGAACGCGTGATCGCCTGCCTGATCCACCAAGTCGCATAGGTGCTGAACTTGTAGCCCCGGCGATACTCGAACTTATCGACTGCTTTCATCAGGCCGATATTGCCTTCCTGAATAAGATCAAGGAATTGCAGGCCACGGTTCGTATATTTTTTAGCGATGGAGATGACGAGGCGCAGGTTCGCCTCCACCATTTCCTTCTTCGCGATGCGCGCTTCGCGCTCGCCCTTCTGCACCATGTTCACGATGCGGCGGAACTCGCTCAGAGACATGCCGGTCGCCTGCGCGATCTCGCCCACCTCGTTGCGGATGCGGTCGACCGCGCGCCCTTCGGCGGCCGCGAAGGCAGCCCATTTCTTATCGAGGCCGCTCACCTTGTCGAGCCAGCCGTCATCCAGCTCATGATTGACATAGCGATCGAGGAAATCCTTGCGGCTGACCTTGTGCCGCTCGGCCAGACGCAGCATCTGCCCGCCCAGGGCGGTGAGGCGCCGGTTATAGGCATAGAGCTGGTCGACCAGATATTCGATCTTCTGCTGGTGAAACTGGACGCTTTCGACCTCGGCCGTCAGTTGCTCGCGCAATTCCTGATAGCTGTCCTCCGCCTTCTGACTGAGGCTTTCGCCGCTGGCCATCGCGGTCATGCGCGCGGCCTGCGCGTTGGAGAAGGTGCGGAAAATCTCCGTGATGGTCGCGAACTTCTCCAGCGCCATCGGCTTCAAAGTCTCTTCCATCTGGGCGAGGGAGAGGGTGTTGTCTTCCTCCTCTTCCTCTTCCACCCGGCGGGATCGGCGTTCGGTCAGGCCGTCCTCATCCTCGTCGGAATCGGCGGGCTCCTCTTCCGGCTCTTCCTCTTCCTTGAAGCTGGGGCCAGCGGTCTTCTCGCTGATTTCACCGTCATCGTCCTCTGCCCCTTCCTCCAGATTTTCCGGAGCCGGGTCCTTCGACAGCATGGCGTCGAGATCAAGAATCTCGCGAAGCTGCATCTCGCCATTGTTGAGGGCAGTCGACCATTCGATGATCGCGTTGAAGGTCGTGGGGCTTTCGCAAAGCCCCAGGATCATCGTGTCGCGGCCCGCCTCGATCCGCTTGGCGATGGCGATCTCGCCCTCGCGCGAGAGCAGTTCCACCGCGCCCATCTCGCGCAGGTACATGCGGACCGGATCGTCGGTGCGATCGACGGTTTCCTTCTTCTTTTCGGTGACGAGCCGGGGCGCGCCATCCTCATCCTCGCTCGAATCGGTGCTATCGTCGCCGTCATCGTCGCGCTGGTCGTCGCCGTCTTCCCCGGCTTCCTCGTTCTCGACGATGTTGACGCCCATTTCGTTGAGCGCGGACATGATGTCCTCGATCTGCTCGGAGGACATCTGGTCCTGCGGCAGGGCGTCGTTCAGTTCGTCATAGGTGATGTAGCCGCGCTTCTTCGCGCGGGCGATCAGCTTCTTGACCGATGCCTCGTTCAGATCCAGCAGCGGCGCGTCGCCCGTATCCGTATCCTCACCTGAAGCCTTGCCGTTCGCTTTGGTCGCCATTTACTCGCCTTAACTCCATCGGTTCCGGGGGAACCGATCCAAATCAGATAATGTCTTCGGACTGCGCCAGTTCCGCCAAGCGGCGATCATGGTCCATCTTCAGACGATGAACCCGTTGCTGCTCGGCAAAGGTTTCCTCGCTCAGGTCTTCCCTTGCCCTTTTCGTGGCCTCCGCCAACGCCGCCTCAAGCTCCGGTCCCTGCGCCATCACCCGAATCGCCTCGTCCAGATCGCGCGCCACGCGATCAGGGTCGGCTGTCACTCTGTGAGGGGTGAATGTGAACGTGTCGGCCCGGAGCATCCCCTTCGCCATATTATACACTTCACCTTGCCCCAATATGGTAAGGAGGCCCTTCGTTTCAACTGTTTCTTTGCGGAATGACGCGGCGATCATCGCATCGAGCAATTGCGCGAGCGCGGAGTCGGCGATCTGGAGGCTCGCAAGGCTTTCGCGGTGGAACGCGATCTGTTCGGGATGACGCAGCAAACTGGCCAGGATCGCGCGCAGAAGGCGCTGTTCCATGCCGCTTTCGCCGATGGCGCGGGCTTCGGTTCCGGCGGGTGGAAGCGGGGGTTTCCAGTTACCGCGCCGGTCGCGCTGCCAGTTGCCGCCCGCGCCTCGCGGATTATGGCGCGGCCCGGCGGCGAAAGCCGGGCGGCGGGCGAAGAACAGGGCATCGTAACGCTCACGGAACGCCTGCACATAATGGGCGCGCACATCGGGATGGGTAATGGCGTCGGTGAGGGCGGAGAGGCGCTGTTTGAGCGCGGCGCGCTGTTCCGGCGTGTCGAGCGGGGCGGCGCCATGTTCATGGCTCCAGAGGCGCTCCACCAGCGGCTGCGCGCGTTCCAGCACCGCTTCCATGGCGGCGGAACCTTCGGCGCGGATGAGGTCGTCCGGGTCCTGCCCCACAGGCAGGGTCGCGAAGGCAAGGCTCATGCCCGGGCGCAGCAGGGGCAGGGCGCGGGTGGCGGCGCGGATCGCCGCCTTCTGCCCCGCCGAGTCGCCGTCGAAGCAGAGGACCGGCACGTCCGCCATCTTCCACAATCGCTCGATCTGATACTCTGTAAGCGCGGTGCCAAGGGGGGCGACGGCTTCGGCGAAACCGGCCTGCGCCAGCGCGATCACATCCATATAGCCTTCGACCACGATGATGCGGCCCGTCTGGCGGCTGGCGGGGGAAGCGCGGTCGATATTGTAGAGCGTGCGGCCCTTGTCGAAGAGCGGCGTGTCGGGGGAGTTGAGATATTTGGGCTCGCCCTGACCCAATATCCGGCCTCCGAACGCGATCACCCGGCCGCGAATGTCACGGATGGGGAGCATCAGGCGACCCCGGAAACGGTCGTAGGATTCCCGCTCGCCATCCGGGTCGATCAGCAGCCCCGCCTCGACCAGCATCGGATCGCCGAAATCCTTGAGCGCGGTCTTGAGCCTGCCGCGCGAATCCGGGGAATAGCCGAAACCGAAAGCGCGCCGGGTCGCGTCCGTGATGCCCCGGCGCTGGAGATAGGCGCGGGCCTCCGCGCCGTCGATGCCGCCGAGTTGCTCCTCGAAGAAGCTCTGGGCCGCCGCCATGGCGTCATGCAGCCCTTTGGCCTGTTCGGCGCGGCGAGCGGCGCGGGGGTCGGGGGCGGGGACCTCCATGCCTGCCGCCTGCGCCAGTTCCTTCACCGCCTCCATGAAGGGCAGGCCGCGCTGATCCGTCATCCAGCGGATCGCATCGCCATGCGCGCCACAGCCGAAGCAATGGTAGAAGCCCTTTTCGTCATTGATCGTGAAACTGGGCGTCTTTTCATTATGGAAAGGGCAGCAGGCCTTATATTCGCGGCCCGCCTTCTGCACTTTTACCGTGCGGCCGATCAGCGTCGACAGCGACGTGCGCGCGCGAAGTTCGTCAAGAAAGGCGGGGGTAAGGCTCAATGGCTCCCCTCCCGCTTGCGGGAGGGGGCGGGGGAGGAGATGGTCCTACCCCCATCCATCCCCGTTTCTGTCTCCCCACCTCCGTTCGTTTCGAGCGAAGTCGAGAAACGCTCGCGCGGGGGCTTCGCAAAATGCGAAACAAGCGACCAGTTGTCAACGATATGGCCGGTATAATAGCGGCCATCGGAGCATCTCAACATGTAGGTCCAGAAAGCCATGGGCGGATTATGCCTGAACGCCGGTTCGAGTCGAGCATTGTCATGGGATCGGGGCTATGCGGGGCGTTTCTCGACTTCGCTCGAAACGAACGGGGGGTGGTAGCTCTCTGCGCTCTTACCCCAAAGCCGCCTTCACCAGCCCGCTGGCCTTGCTCATGTCGATCACGGAGCCATGGCGTTCCTTCAACACCGCCATCACCTTCCCCATGTCCTTGACGCTCGACGCGCCGACTTCGGCCTTGATGCCCTCGATCGCGGCCTTCGTCTCATCCTCGCTCAGTTGCGCGGGAAGGAAGCTGTCGATCACGGCGAGTTCGGCCTCTTCCTTCGCGGCCAGTTCGTCGCGGCCGCCATTCCTGAACATCTCGATCGATTCGCGGCGCTGCTTGGCCATCTTCTGCAACACCTCGACCACCACCGCGTCGTCGTCGGGAACATTGCTGGCGGTCCGCAATTCGATGTCGCGATCCTTGAGCTTGGCGAGGATCAGCCGCACGGCGGCCAGGCGCTCCTTGTCGCCGCCCTTCATGGCTTCGACCTGGGCGCTCTTTAGCTGCTCGCGAATCATGGCGATATGAATCCTGTTCTTGGGAAAGAGACAGATATAATGCGAAAAGAGATTTTTAACAGGAGTTGACCGCAACGGCGTGGCGGCATAGGTGACCGGCCGTTTAACCCGCCGCAGACGGGACCCCGCAAAAGCATAAGAAGGACTCAGCAAGCCATGGCCGACGCCAAATCCCTGACCGTGCGCGTTATTGGTTTTGGCAGTTCGGAACGGACCGCCTGATGATGAGCAAGTCATCATCAGGCTACATCCCGAACGGAGCGACGGGGGTATTGGTTTTCGCCGATGGCTCCGCAGTGTTCGGACGCGGCTTCGGCGCGGTCGGCGAAGCGGTGGGAGAGCTTTGCTTCAACACCTCCATCACCGGCTATCAGGAGATCATGACCGATCCCAGCTATGCCGGGCAGATCATCAATTTCACCTTTCCCCATATCGGCAATGTCGGCACGAACCTCGATGATGTGGAGGCGGACAGCCCCCATGCACTGGGCTGCATCGTGCGGCAGGACGTGACCGAGCCCAGCAATTTCCGCAACGTCGAACCCTTCGACCAGTGGATGAAGCAAAATGGCCGCATCGGCCTTGCGGGCGTCGATACCCGCGCGCTGACGCGGATGATCCGGCTGAAGGGCGCCCCCAATGTCGTGATCGCCCATAATCCCGAAGGCCGGTTCGATCTCGCCGCCCTCGCGGAGAAGGCGGCAAGCTGGCCGGGCCTCGAAGGCATGGACCTCGCCGTCGAAGTGACGGGCCAGGAAAGCCGCTTGTGGAAGGATGGCATCTGGCGTCTGGGCTTCGGCTATGGCGTGGGCGAGGCGGGGGACGAGCGGCCCCATGTCGTCGCCATCGACTATGGCGCGAAGAACAACATCTTCCGCAATCTGGTGAAGGCTGGCGCGCGCGTCACCGTGCTGCCCGCCACCGCGAGCTTCGAACAGCTCATGGAGCAGAAGCCCGACGGCCTGTTCCTTTCCAACGGTCCGGGCGATCCCGCCGCGACCGGTGAATATGCGGTGCCGGTGATCCGGCAGGCGCTGGAGGCGGACCTGCCGATCTTCGGCATCTGTCTTGGCCATCAGTTGCTGGGACTGGCCGTGGGTGCGAAGACGGTCAAGATGCATCAGGGCCATCGTGGCGCGAACCATCCGGTCAAGCGGCTGGAGGACGGCCTTGTCGAAATCACCAGCATGAACCACGGCTTCGCGGTCGACACCGACACGCTACCCGCCAATGCGAAGCCGACCCATGTGTCGCTCTTCGACGGTAGCAATTGCGGCATCGAACTGACGGACAAAAAGGCCTTTTCGGTTCAGTACCACCCCGAAGCCTCACCGGGGCCGCAGGACAGCTTCTATCTGTTCCAGCGGTTTGTGGAGGGGTTGCGGTGATGGACATCTATGTCTTTGCCTCTTCGACTCTAACTAACATCTGGGCGGGTGTTGGTTCAAAGACTTGGGCGGTTTCGAGGATGGAAGCCGGTAGCCCGCAGGAAAAGGGACGGAGAACAAAAGCCCGTAAAATGCCAGTGGGTGCGTTGGGGATTTTATACAGCAGCGAAGATAAAGCGCTTACGGTCCCTTTTATTGTTCACTCAAAGCCGGACGAAAACGCGGAAGTGGCCCATATTTGGCCGGAAAAATGGGTTCTTCCTTTCAGGATCAAACCATTAGGTAACCCTCATGCTCGCATGACGATTGAGCAAGCGAAGGCGAAATTGCCGTCATTCAAGAATGGCCAGCCGTTCAATAACTTGTTTAGGGTTCGCGCTGATTTCGCCTTTCAAACATCGCAAATTTTGCCCGACGACTGGGCGATTCTGATTGAAGAGCTCGCAAACTAATGCCCAAACGCACCGACATCTCCTCCATCCTCATCATCGGCGCGGGGCCGATCATCATTGGTCAGGCGTGCGAGTTCGACTATTCGGGCACGCAGGCGGTGAAGGCGCTCAAGGAAGAGGGCTATCGCATCATCCTGGTGAACTCCAACCCGGCGACGATCATGACCGACCCGGAGTTCGCCGACGCCACCTATGTCGAGCCGATCACGCCCGAAATCGTGGCGAAGATCATCGAGAAGGAACGGCCCGACGCGGTGCTCCCCACCATGGGCGGGCAGACGGCGCTCAATACCGCGCTGGCGCTGTTCAACGACGGCACGCTGGAAAAATATGGCGTCAAGATGATCGGCGCGGATGCCGAGGCCATCGACAAGGCGGAGGACCGCCTGAAATTCCGCGACGCGATGGACAAGATCGGCCTCGAATCTGCCCGTTCGCGCATCGCGCATACGATGGAAGAGGCGCTGGAAGCTCTTGAGTTCACCGGGCTTCCTTCCATCATCCGGCCGAGCTTCACGCTGGGCGGCACGGGCGGCGGCGTCGCCTATAACAAGGATGAGTTCAGGCAGATCGTGGAGGCGGGCCTCGACGCGTCGCCCACGACCGAGGTACTGATCGAGGAATCGCTGCTCGGCTGGAAGGAATATGAGATGGAGGTCGTGCGGGATCGCAACGACAATGCCATCATCATCTGTTCGATCGAGAATGTCGATCCGATGGGCGTCCATACCGGCGACTCCATCACCGTCGCGCCCGCGCTGACGCTGACCGACAAGGAATATCAGATCATGCGGAACGCGAGCATCGCGGTCCTGCGTGAAATCGGCGTGGAAACAGGTGGTTCCAACGTACAGTTCGCAGTCAATCCCAAGGACGGGCGTCTGATCGTCATTGAGATGAACCCGCGCGTGTCACGTTCTTCCGCGTTGGCCTCGAAGGCGACGGGTTTCCCCATCGCCAAGGTCGCGGCGAAGCTGGCGGTCGGCTACACGCTGGACGAGATCGAGAACGATATTACCGGCGCGACGCCCGCGAGCTTCGAGCCGACCATCGACTATGTGGTGACCAAGATCCCGCGCTTCGCCTTCGAGAAGTTCAAGGGGAGCGAACCGCTGCTCGGCACCGCGATGAAGTCGGTAGGCGAGGTGATGGCCATTGGCCGCAACATCCATGAGTCCATGCAGAAGGCGCTGCGCGGGCTGGAAACCGGCCTCTGCGGCTTCAACGATGTCGAACATCTGGAAGGCGCGCCCAAGGACGACATCATCGCCGCGCTCGCCCAGCCGACGCCCGACCGGCTGCTGGTCGCGGCGCAGGCCCTGCGGGAGGGCCTCACCGTCGCGGAAATCCATGCGATCGCCAAGTTCGATCCGTGGTTTCTCGAACGGATCAAGGAGATCATCGACGCCGAAGCCGAAGTGCTGGCAAACGGTCTGCCGCAGGATGCGGACGGGATGCGGCGCCTCAAGTCCATGGGCTTTTCCGACAAGCGGCTGGCGTGGCTGGCGCTCAAATCCGCGAATTTGCGCGGCATGGAGCGGGGCATCGCGCGCGGCTCCGGACTGATCCATGATGCGGTGGTCGCCATGACCGGTGGCGTCACCGAGGACGAAGTGCGCGGCCTGCGCCACAAGCTGGGGGTGCGTCCGGTCTTCAAGCGGATCGACACCTGCGCCGCCGAGTTCGAGGCGAAGACGCCCTATATGTATTCCACCTATGAAGCGCCGATCTTCGGCGAGGCGGAGAATGAGGCGCAGCCGACTGACCGCAAGAAGGTCGTCATTCTGGGCGGCGGGCCGAACCGGATCGGGCAGGGGATCGAGTTCGACTATTGCTGTGTCCATGCCTGTTTCGCGCTGTCGGAGGCGGGTTATGAGACGATCATGATCAACTGCAATCCGGAAACCGTGTCGACCGACTATGACACGTCCGACCGCCTCTATTTCGAGCCGCTGACGGCTGAGGACGTGCTGGAAATCCTGAATGTCGAGATGTCGAACGGGATGCTGGCCGGCGTCATCGTGCAGTTCGGCGGCCAGACGCCGCTGAAACTCGCGCAGGCGCTGGAGGATGCGGGCATCCCGATCCTGGGCACTTCGCCCGACGCCATCGACCTCGCCGAGGACCGCGAGCGGTTCGCGGCGCTGATCGACAAGCTCAAGCTCAGGCAGCCCGCCAACGGCATCGCCCGCAGCCGGGAAGAGGCCATCGCGGTCGCCAACCGCATCGGCTATCCGGTGCTGATGCGGCCTTCCTATGTGCTGGGCGGCCGGGCGATGGAGATCGTCGACGGTCAGGCGCAGTTGGAGGAATATATCACCACCGCCGTTCAGGTGTCGGGCGACTCGCCGGTGCTGATCGACCAGTATCTGCGCGACGCGACGGAGGTGGACGTGGATGCGCTGTGCGACGGCGACGATGTGGTGGTCGCGGGCGTGCTCCAGCATATCGAGGAGGCGGGCGTTCATTCGGGCGACAGCGCCTGCTCGCTGCCGCCCTACAGCCTGCCCGATGCCGTCATCGCGGAGATCGAGCGACAGGCCGATGTGCTGGCCCGCGCGCTGCATGTCCGGGGCCTCATGAACATCCAGTTCGCGGTGAAGGACGGAACCGTCTATCTGATCGAGGTCAACCCGCGCGCCAGCCGCACGGTGCCCTTCGTCGCCAAGGCGATCGGTACGCCCATCGCCAAGATCGCCAGCCGCGTGATGGCGGGCGAGAAGCTGAAAGACCTGCCGAAGATCGACCGCAATGCGATTTCTCACATAGCGGTCAAGGAAGCGGTGTTCCCCTTCGCGCGTTTCCCCGGCGTCGATCCGGTGCTCTCACCGGAAATGAAGAGCACGGGCGAAGTCATGGGAATCGATAGCGATTTCGCAACCGCCTTCGCCAAGTCGCAATTGGGCGGCGGCACGGTGCTGCCCATGCAAGGGACGGTGTTCATTTCCTTGAAGGACAGTGACAAGCCGGTGATCCTGCCTGCGGCGCGCAAGCTGGTGGAAATGGGGTTCCGGATCATCGCCACGGGCGGCACCACGCGCTTTTTGGAAGAAAACGGCATCCCGGTCGAAACGGTGAACAAGGTGGCGCAGGGCCGCCCCCACATCGTCGACCGCATCACCGATGGCGGCGTGGACCTGATCTTCAACACAACCGAAGGTTGGCAGTCTCTGAAGGACAGCAAGGCGATCCGCACCAGCGCCCTGCGGCAAAAGGTCGCGATCTTCACCACGGCGGCAGCGAGCGTCGCGGCGGCGGACGCAATCGAGGCGCTGCGTGGCCATGCCCTTGAAGTGCGGTCGCTCCAGTCCTATTATCCAAGGCCGCAAGCCTGACCCCCTGCATGAAGGAACACGCTGCGGGTGGCCTCGACCATGGAGCCGCCAGAGGGAAGTTTTGACGAAGGATTTGCAATAATGGCGACCGTCGAGAAGATGCCGATGCTTCAAATGGGCTATGACAAGCTCACGGCGCAGCTTCGCGAGTTGAAGGCTGAGCGGCCTCTGATCGTGGATGCGATCGAAGAAGCGCGCGCGCATGGCGACCTGTCGGAAAATGCCGAATATCATGCGGCCAAGGAACGGCAGGGCCAGGTCGAAGCTACCATCGCCGATCTGGAAGACAAGCTGTCCCGCGCGCAGGTGATCGATCCCAAGACCCTGTCGGGGGACAAGGTGATCTTCGGCGCGACGGTGACGCTGCTGGACGAGGACGAAAAGCCGGTCCAGTATCAGATCGTGGGGCAGGCCGAGGCGGATGCCAAGGCGGGCATGATTTCCTATAACAGCCCGCTGGGCCGTGCACTGATTGGCCGGGAAGTCGGAGATGAGGTGGAAGTGTCTGTCCCGGCGGGCGACAAATTCTACCTGATCGACAAGATCGCGTTCGTCTGATCCCGTGAGACTGCCGATCGGGCGCATGACCGATGGAATTGCGGCGGTCACTTTCGCCGCATTCCTGCTGTCGTACCTGACGAAGCAGGTGGACAATGCCGCGATCATGGGCGGCTTTATCCCCGCCCGGATCGGCGATTCCCATCTTCTCGACGGTATGTGGGCGGTGCCGGCGGGATTGACGCCGCTCAGTTGCACGCTGATTCATGCGGGATGGCTGCATATCGGCTTCAATCTGCTGATGCTGGTTTTCTGTGGGCGGCAGGTGGAGCATGTGCTGGGCCGCTGGGGAACGCTGATCCTCTATGTCGGCGGCGCCTATGGCGCGACGCTGGTGCAGTGGGCGGTCGATCCCGGCTCCACCTCCCCGATGGTCGGGGCGAGTGGAGCGATCTCCGCCATCATAGCGACCTATTCGCTGCTCTACAGCCAGCAGAATGTGCGGCGGATTGGACCGCTATCGGCCAATCTGGTGCGGGTGCTGTGGCTTGCGGCGGGCTGGATCGCGATCCAGCTGATGATCGGGGTCGCGACAGCGGGCGGGATCGGCGATCTGGGCCGGATCGCGGTGGCCGCGCATATCGGAGGCTTCCTTGCGGGCTTGGCGCTTACCCGGCCCCTGTTGCGGTGGCGGTTCAGGAAACGGCCTCAAGCCGTGAATTGATAGCTGGGTTGAATCTCGGAAGCCATCTGGCGGAATGATCCGAGCCGCTTGTTTCCCTTGCAGGGTGCCGGAAGGAAGATAGTCCTTCTATAAGCTTGGGGCGAAAAGGACTATCCCTGTTCCGCCCAAAGCCGCTATTCGTAAAGCCCTCATTGCATCTTGGGCAATTCCGGTTCCAGCAGGCGGTGCAGGTGCACGATCACATAGCGCATTTCCGCGTCATCGACGGTGCGCTGAGCCGCGCCGCGCCATGCCTTTTCGGCGCTGGTGTAATCGGGGAACACGCCGACGACATCAATGGCGCCGAGGTCATCGAATTCCAGCGTCTGGGGATTCTTGACGCGACCGCCCATCACAAGGTGCAGCTTGCTCATGACTTTCTCCTTAGGGATTTGGGCGGGTTCCTAGCAGCGGCCGCCATCGCCTCCAAGGGAAAGCCGGGGACGGCCGCTTGCGTTTCGGGTCAAGGCGATTACCGTTTCGGCAATCGGGCCTTGAGCGCCTCGCTGAAGGCATCGGCCTTCGCGGCGATGAGGGCGATCGCCTCATCGGCGAGACGTGACGCCTTCGCCGGCAAATCCGCCGCGGCGGCGCTTTCACGCGCATGGGCGGCAAGTTGCGCTGCGTTTTCCCGAGCACTTTGCAGCGCTTCGCCTGCATTTTCCTTCACCGTGTGAAAGACTTCGCTGGCGTTGTCCCTTGCTGTCAGCAGGGCGCTGGTCGCGTTTTCCTTCGCGGTGTCCGCATTATCGGACGCGGCGTTGCGGGCGGTGGCCGCAGCCTCCAGGACACGCTCCCCTACGGTGACAGCCATGGCGGGAAGCGCCTTCATCATCTTGCGGCTTTTCGGGAACATCCATGCCACCAGCGCGCCGACGGCGACCGCTCCGGCGACGGCGGTGACGGGATGGTCCTGAATGATCTCATTGGCGCGGGTGGCGGCCTTTTGCGTACGGTCGCGGGCATCGGCATAAGCCGCCTCCGCCCGTTCGCGCGAGGACGCGTAGACTTCGCTGGCGCTGTCACGCGTGTCGCGCAGGCGGTCGGTCGCGTTTTCGGCGATGTCGTTCGCCGCCTCGCGAACGCGGGTGAGTTGAGCGCGGATATCAGCCATCTTCATTCTCCGTGTTGCGATTTCTCAGACGAACGTGCAGGCGGCGGAAAAGTGCCGCCAGCGGCCGCCGGGCGAGATAGAGCGTGAAGGCCGCCAGTCCAGCTCCTGCGGCGACCGGATGCTGACGCACCTTGACGACCCCATCCATGGCAAATGAGGTCAGTTGATCCTTCGCATCCTGTTTCAGGCGGGCAGGAGCGACGCGGGCCTTTGCGGCTTGCGCGGACAGGAAGAACCGCGCCTTCTTTTCCTCGGCCTGTTCGACGGCGGCACGATAGGCTGTTTCGTGGCTCATGGCTTCATCGCCCTTTTCATGCGCCCGATCCGCGCCTTCGCCAGCAGCAGCAGGAGCAGGACGACCAACAGCGTTCCGCCCAGCACCGCGCCTGTCGCGCCCAGTGGGCCGAGCATCGGGGCAAGGCCGAAGATCAGGCCGACGAGCCCGGCGACGATCACGCCAAACAGCAACATCAGCGCCAGGCCGCCCAATATGGCGGCGTCCCGGACACCCGCTGCGGCGAGGCCTGCGCGCAGCTTCTGCCGTTCGACCTCCGCCTCGGCATAGGCGCGGCCATCGGCATAAAGGCGCGCGATGCTGTCGCGGACGGACTCGTCCCGCCCATCGGTCTGCGGCGTTTCCACCGTTTCCCCCGGTTCCTGGGTCAATGCCTTCTCCGCCCTGTTACGGCCCCGCTCAGGCCTCGTCGTCCGACGACCCCTTGGCAAGCCGCATCAGCACGAAGCCCACCACCGCCGCCGCGCCGATCGCGACCGCCGGACTCTTGCGCACGAAATCGCGCGCTTCGGTCATGAGTTGATCGACATCCTTGCTGTCGAGCGTGTTGGCGGCGCTGGCGAACGATTCGGCGGCCTGCCGGGCATAGTCGCCATATTGCGGGCCGAGCTTCGCATCCACGGTGCCGGCCGTTTCGGAGATCAACTTGGCAAGGCCCTGCATCGCCGATCCCGTCTGGTCCTTGGCCATGGTCGCGGCAGAGCGGGCGGTCTTGCCAGCTTGCTCCTTGAGCGGGTCGATATGCGCTTTCCAATCCACGGCGTTCAGCTTGTCCTTGGCGCTCTTCGCCGCTTTCTCCGCTTGCGCCTTGATAGGTGCGATCTGTCCGCTCAGGCCCTTTGAAGTGCCGCTCTTGGCCTTGGCGGCGGGCGCCTTGTGCGTGGCGGCATTCTTGACCGGCGCGGCGGCCTTGGCGGTGGCCGCACGGGCGCCCGGAGCCTTGACCGGTTTCGCCTTGGGGGACTTGGCGGCGGTTTTCGGGCTTGTCTTGGCGGGCGTTTCGGGGGTGTCGGCCATGGTCGATTGTCTCCCTTTGCATCAGGCTGTTGGACGTGTCCGGATCGTCAGGCGGAAAATGCCGTTTTCGTGCTAATGCGCGGCGGCCGCCTGTAGTTCCGTTGCCGTTACCTTTTCGAGCATCGGCATTTTTGCCGCCGTTGCAACCCCCCGCATTGCAAAGATGGCGGCCGCTGGCTAAGCGGTGCGCGAAAAGCCGCCGCACAGCATTTCAGGAGCGACCATGACCGCCATTCTCGACATCCACGCCCGCCAGATTCTCGACAGCCGGGGCAATCCCACCGTTGAAGTCGACGTGATGCTGGAAGATGGCAGCTTCGGCCGCGCCGCCGTGCCTTCGGGTGCTTCGACGGGCGCTTATGAAGCGGTCGAGAAGCGCGACGGCGACAAGAGCAAATATCTGGGCAAGGGCGTGCTTGCCGCCGTCGCCGCCGTGAATGACGAGATTGCCGAACAGGTCATCGGTCTCGATGCGGAGGATCAGGCGGAGGTCGACGCAGCGATGATCGCGCTCGACGGCACGGAGAACAAGAGCCGCCTGGGCGCGAACGCGATCCTGGGCGTCAGCCTCGCCACGGCGAAGGCGGCGGCGGATGCGCGGGGGCTGCCGCTCTATCGCTATGTCGGCGGCGTCAGCGCGCATGTCCTGCCGGTGCCGATGATGAACATCATCAACGGCGGTGAACATGCCGACAATCCCATCGACTTCCAGGAGTTCATGGTGATGCCGGTCGGCGCGGAAAGCATCGCCGATGCGGTGCGGATCGGGTCGGAGATCTTCCATACGCTGAAGAAAGGTCTGCATGACAAGGGGCTGGCGACGGCGGTCGGTGACGAGGGCGGCTTCGCGCCGAACCTCGCTTCGACCCGCGATGCGCTCGATTTCATCATGCAGTCGGTCGAGAAGGCGGGTTATACGCCGGGCGATGACGTGGTGCTGGCGCTGGACTGCGCCGCGACCGAGTTCTTCAAGGACGGCAAATATGAGATTTCGGGCGAGGGCCTGTCCCTCAGCCCCGTCGAAATGGCGGACTATCTGGCCGCGCTCTGCAACGACTATCCGATCAAGTCGATCGAGGATGGCATGAGCGAGGACGATTTCGAAGGCTGGAAAGCCATGACGGACAAGATCGGCGCCAAGGTCCAGCTGGTCGGCGACGACCTGTTCGTCACCAATCCCGCGCGCCTGTCCATGGGCATCGGCAAGGGCCTCGCCAATTCTCTGCTGGTGAAGGTGAACCAGATCGGCACGCTGACCGAGACTCTGGCGGCCGTCGATATGGCGCACCGCGCGCGCTATACCGCTGTCATGTCGCACCGTTCGGGCGAGACGGAGGACGCGACCATCGCCGATCTCGCCGTCGCCACCAATTGCGGGCAGATCAAGACCGGCTCGCTGGCGCGCTCCGACCGGCTCGCCAAATATAACCAGCTCATCCGCATCGAGGAGGAACTGGGCGATGTGGCGGTCTTTGCGGGACGGTCCATCTTCCGCTGAGGCGCTTTTATTCGGTTGGCCGCAAGTCGCGTTCTTTTTTGCTTGCGGCCCGCTGATTCCTGTGATTCATCAGGATCATGGCGCACATCGCGAAACTTCGTCTCCTCCTCTTTTCAGCCTTTGGTCCGGCGATCGCGGTGCTGCTGCTCATCCTGTTCGCGGGCTATGTCGTGCTGGGGTCCAACGGCGTTCTGGCGTGGGGTGACTATACCCGCCAGTTGCGTGAGGCGCGTGTCCAGTTGAAGCAGGTGGAGGCGCATCGGCAGGAGCTTCGCAACCGTGTCGACCTGCTCGATCCGCGTCGCGTCGACCCGGACCTGAGTGACGAACTGATCCGCCGCCAGTTGGGCGTCATCCACCACGATGAAGTGGTCGTTCCCCTGAACTAATTTGCGTTCTCCCTGTAGCTTGCGCCGTTGCAATCCGGTGCTTCCTGCCGCTATATCGGGCCTTCCTTCCATATACCCCCACGCAAAAGGATATAAGCCTTGGCGAAACCAACAACGCCGCGTCCTGCCCGCGCCAGAACGAAGAAAGCGGTAGCCCCGGCTGGGGCTGATCATAACCGGCTCCGACCCGAAGCGCCCGCCGATTACAAGGCGAGCCAGGAGGAATTGCTGGAATTCTATCGGCAGATGGTCCTCATTCGCCGGTTCGAGGAAAAGGCCGGCCAGCTTTACGGGCTGGGGTTCATCGGCGGTTTCTGCCACCTCTATATCGGGCAGGAAGCGGTCGCCGTCGGCATCCAGTCGGCGCTGGAGCCAGGCAAGGACAGCGTCATCACCGGCTATCGCGACCATGGTCACATGCTTGCCTATGGTATCGATCCCAAGCTGATCATGGCGGAACTGACCGGCCGCGAAGCGGGCATCTCCAGGGGCAAGGGCGGGTCGATGCACATGTTCAGCGTCGATCATAAATTCTACGGCGGCCATGGCATCGTCGGCGCGCAGGTGTCGTTGGGCGCGGGCTTGGGCTTCGCGCATAAATATAAGGGCGACGGCGGCGTGTGCGTCGCCTATTTCGGCGACGGCGCGGCCAATCAGGGGCAGGTCTATGAAAGCTTCAACATGGCCGAGCTGTGGAAGCTGCCGATCATCTTCGTGATCGAGAACAATCAATATGCGATGGGCACCAGCGTCAACCGCTCGTCCGCCGAGGACCAGCTTTACCGGCGGGGCGAGAGCTTCCGTATTCCGGGGCTTCAGGTGAACGGCATGGACGTGCTGGCCGTGCGCGGCGCGACCGAAGAGGCGCTCAAATGGGTGAAGGACGGCAACGGTCCGATCCTGCTGGAAATGAAGACCTATCGCTATCGTGGCCACTCCATGTCCGACCCGGCCAAATATCGCTCGCGGGAGGAAGTACAGGAGATGCGCGAGAAGTCCGATCCCATCGAGGGCGCGAAGAAGCATCTGGAAGCCGCCGGCATCAGCGAGGAGGAGCTCAAGAAGATCGATCAGGACATCCGCAAGATCGTCAGCGATGCGGCGGACTTCGCGGAAAGCTCGCCCGAACCGGAATTGTCCGAACTCTATACCGACGTGCTGGTGGAGCAATATTGATGGGTATCGAAATCAAGATGCCGGCGCTGTCGCCGACCATGGAGGAAGGCACGCTGGCCAAATGGCTGGTGAAGGAAGGCGACGAGGTGCGATCCGGCGACATATTGGCCGAGATCGAGACGGACAAGGCGACGATGGAATTCGAAGCGGTCGACGAAGGCAAGATCGGCAAGATCGTCGTGGCTGAAGGGACCGAGGGCGTGAAGGTCGGCACCGTGATCGCGGAGATGGCGGGCGAGGGTGGCGAGAGCGCGGAGCCTGCTCCCAAGGCGGAGGAAGGTGCGCCGCCCGCCAAGCCCGAAGCGACTCCCGAAGCGCCGAAGAAGGCGGAAAGCGGCACCGCCAAGCTGGCGTCGGAAGCGAAGGCGACCGTCGCCGATCCCGACCTGCCCGAAGGCACGGTATATGTGAAGACGACCGTGCGCGAGGCGCTGCGGGACGCAATGGCGGAAGAAATGCGCGCCGACGAGCGCGTTTTCGTGATGGGCGAGGAAGTTGCCGAATATCAAGGCGCCTACAAGGTCACGCAGGGCCTGCTGGAGGAATTTGGCGACAAGCGGGTCATCGACACGCCGATCACCGAATATGGTTTTGCGGGCGTTGGCGCGGGCGCGGCGATGGGGGGACTGAAGCCCATTGTCGAGTTTATGACGTTCAACTTCGCCATGCAGGCCATCGACCACATCATCAACTCGGCCGCGAAGACCAACTACATGTCCGGCGGCCAGATGCGCTGCCCCATCGTCTTCCGCGGTCCCAATGGCGCAGCGAGCCGGGTGGCGGCGCAACACAGCCAGAATTATGGCCCCTGGTATGCGGCGGTGCCAGGGCTGATCGTGATCGCGCCCTATGACGCGGCGGATGCCAAGGGGCTGCTGAAAGCGGCGATCCGATCGGACGATCCGGTCGTGTTCCTGGAAAATGAACTGGTCTATGGCCGCAGCTTCGACGTGCCCAAGGTGGACGATTATGTCCTGCCTATCGGCAAGGCGCGGATCGTGCGGCCGGGCAAGGACGTGACGCTGGTGAGCTATTCCATCGGCGTCGGGGTCGCGCTGGAAGCGGCGGAGACGCTGGCGCAAGAGGGCATCGACGCGGAGGTCATCGACCTGCGGACGCTGCGCCCGCTCGATACCGCGACGGTTCTGGAAAGCCTGAAGAAGACCAATCGTCTGGTGGTGGTCGAGGAAGGCTGGCCGGTCTGCTCCATCGCATCGGAAATCGCGGCGGTGGTGATGGAACAGGGCTTTGACGACCTCGACGCGCCGGTGTTGCGCGTCACCAATGAGGATGTTCCGCTACCCTATGCCGCCAACCTTGAAAAAGCTGCCCTGATCGACGCGGAACGCGTGGTCGAAGCGGTGAAGAAAGTGAGCTACCGGAACTGACGGGCGGGGGGAGGGGTGACATGATGGGTCATCCCTCCCCCTCTTCCGCCTCCTCCTGCTCTGCCGCGGGGGTGCCGCAGGTGGACGGCGTCACATTTTCGGTGTTGTAGATTTCCGTCAGGTCGCGGCTGTCGCGCACGTTGAAAGCCGCCACTTCGGAAATGTCGTTCAGCGGCAAAGCGATCAGCGGAATGATCCGCTGATAACGATAGCTGATTTCCACGACCATCACGGCGCTGTTCGGCGCTGCCGTCACGCGGCTGTTCGGGGGACCCATGCCGAGAAAACTGGTGCCGGTTCTGCCCTCGTCCTCATCGCCATAGGATGACGGATGCGGCAAAGTGCCGAAACAGCGTTGCCATTTGATCCATTGGCCGCCTTCCTCATTCTGCTGGAGGCTGGACAGGATGATCCGGCTCTGCGTGGCGAGGTTCAGTCCGCTTCCCTGCATGTCCGCGCCGATGAACACGTCATTGATTTCCGCTTCGCTGATCGGGCGGTTGTTGATGGCGCTCTGCGCACCCATGCGCGAGGCGTTATCGGCGATCAGCACGGCAATCTCGCCGATCCGCTTGGTGGTGATGACGTAATTGGCGAGTTCCAGCCCGGATGACGTGAGGATCAGCAGGATCGGCAGCGACAGGGCGAACTCCACCAGGGCCAGCCCGCTTCGGTCGCGGCCGAGACGGCGAAGCCTGTCGCGCAGGCGGTTTCCCTGGCGATGAAGCCAACCGGCCGGGCCGGAATGGATGGCGCGAAATGGGACTGGCATCGGGGCGGTCCTCATGGGCATGTACCGATCAGCGGCTCAGCCTGCTTGTCGAAAGGCTGGTTGCGCAGCAGGGTGGAGGAGGACATGGTGACCTCTCTGCCCACGCCCAGGAATCCATTGAGGGGGAAGAGGCGGTCATAACGGAGCGTGGCCGTATAGACCGTCACATCCTTCGCCCCGCCGCCGCCGCTGACGCCGGAGTCTAGATCGCGCGTGCCGTTGCGGTTGGCATCGTCGAAGCTTTCGCCATTGTCGCATACGCCATTATTGTTCGCGTCGACAAAGTCCTCCGCTTTCGCCTGGGCCCGGCCGTAGGATTTATAGGCCATGCGCTGGAATTCCATATGGCCGTTGGGCACCAGCCGCTCGACCGCGGTGCTGACCTGCGCGTCGAGCGTGTCGCGCAGTTCGTCCGTCGCCGTTTCCAGCGTGGAAGCGCGGCCCGCCGCGTTCACTTCGCCCGCCAGGATCGCCTTGGCATAGAGATAATAGCCGGTGTCGAACAGGAACATCAGCATCATCAGCAGCACGGGCGAGACGAGGGCGAATTCCAGCGCCGTGACGCCCCGTTCGTCCGTCCGCAGGCGGGAAGAAGGAAGCGGACGATGCACCATCATCTCGTGACCCGCAACTGCGCGATCTGCGACGCGATCTGCGAGAAGGTTGCGGTCAACTGGCTGGCATTGTCCGCCTGATAGGCGCGGCCGGGCGAGGCGCAATCGCTGAGCAGGGTGGTGAGATCGGTGCCAAATGCGATGACCCATACGGTGATGTTCTTGTCGTTCTTCGCCAGCGTGCACAGCGTTCGGAGCCGATCTTCGGTGATGGCGTTCTGCGCAATGTTCGTGGGGATCGATCCGATGGGTGTGCGGCGGCGGTCTATCGCTGATAGGCCCCATGCGTCATAGGCGCCGATGCGAGTGTCGGTATCGCCGTCTGTCATGAAGATCAGATGGCGTGCAACTCTGCCGGTAGCTTCGGCCGCCCGGTTTTCTTCCCTAAAGATGCCATCGCGCGACATCAGGCGCAAGCCCCAGAGGAAGCCGATGTCATGATAGGTGAAACCCTTGGGTTTAAGTGTGCTCAGATAGGTCGTGAGCGTTGACGCATCATCGATTTCCGCCAGTTTTCGCGCTGGGGAAGGGCAAGCTCCATATTCATCGGGAGATTTGAAAGGGGTCAGATAATTAGTGGCCGTATTAGTTGGGGCATCAGTCGTATATTTCCATGAACCTGTCGCGGTGAAACTCGTATTATTTCGACCATAAACCAATCCAGGCAGAAAAGGCCGCCATTGAGTGTCGGAGTGGTCTTTGTCTGGAACGAGGTCAACATCCATATCATTGCGTGGAGTATCCTCGCCCTCACTGGTTCGACGAGTCTTGCGTTCCTCGATGCAGGCATTGCTTTCAGTCCATGTAATCGGGCGCATTTGGTGCTTATCTTCCACTTGGGCTTCGAAACTGCCTCCACTGACCAGTTCATTGCCATCCCCTGTGCCTTTTAAGGATGTCAGGGGATAGGAGATAGCCTTGTAGGACCAATTATAGTTAGTCGTCGTGCCTTTTGGTTTTCCGGCATTTGGATTTTTTTTGATTGTTTCTGTCTGTTCTTCGACATAATCTGAACTATATGTCGTAGATGTTATCGTGCATACGCCATTGTTAAGCTTATAGGAATAAGTCGTGCCGACACGGGTTCTTTGTCGAGAGTGAGATCGTGGTAATGCATTGTCGGATGGAGTCCAAGCGGACCAATCCGACCATTTGCCTTCACTATAGTCATTTGATTGGGTCGGTCCCGTACATTTTTCAGCTAAGCCTGGAGCGGTCGACGACGTAGTGTTTCCTTTGATTTTTTTTGTCGATGAACTGGTGGTTGTGTCGGGCTCAACTCCATCCCCTCCACTTTGTGTGGTGCCGTTGGCCTCGCGGGAATCATAAGTCCAGCTATCCACAATCCAATCCCGTTTCAGCAACATGCCGACATTGACCGTTCCGGAATAGGGGACGAACCCATAGCGGATATGGCTGCCCGCAGGCTTGACCTGTTGCAGTTGGGTGTAGAAGCTGCTGACGGCCTCGCGCAATGCCACGATCCGGCTTTGGCTGTCGCCTGGATTGGCGTCGTTCATCGACAGCGTGGTGTCGAGCACGAACATCACGTCGGTGTTCGGCAATTGCAGGTCCGCCGTGCATTCCGCGTGGATCGTGCGGGTCGGCATGTTGAACAGCGACATCAGCGTCATGGGCACGTCGGCGACTGCGGCGCCCGTCACGGCCCCCGCGCTGGACGCCGTGAAATCGATGCTGGACGTGCCCGTCCCATAACGGCCCTCAGGGAAATTGAGCCGGAAGAATTGCTCCGCGACGGTCTTGTTCGCGTCGGTCCATGTGATGCCCGACATATCCTTGCGCCCCGCCAGCGCGCCTGCATCGCAAGCCTGTTGCAGGCGCGTCTTGGTGAGGTAGAGGCGGCTGATGTCGATGCTGCCCCCGATCATGGCCGACAGGGGAATGATCGCCGCCGCGACGATCGCCAGCGTATTGCCCGACGCATCGCGCCGCAACCGGCCAAGAAAGCTCGCGGAATGGAATGCTTTTTTGCTCATCACCGTACATCACCTGCTTGTCCGGCACGCGCCGGATCATCGCTCACCGCCCCCCAAGGCGATGATGGGAAAATGTGCAAATACGGCATGGATAGTTAAGGAACGGATAAAGGAGAATCGGCCAAACGGGCCGAGAACGGCGGAAACATGGGACGGCAAGGATGCGTATAATATGGGAAATATGGCTCTTCGAATGGTTATGATTGGATAAGCGGCACTTGCCTTATGCATGTCGCGCGCCCAGAGCGTTTCTTCCCAACGTCCGATCCTGAAGCGGCTTCTCCATGCCTCTGTCCTTCGATCCCGGAATATCCGCCCTGGCTCGCCTGCTGAGCGTCTATGCCGGGCGTGATGGGGAGCGGCACCGGCTGCTCTGGGCACTGGACGAGCGCATGGCGGAACTGGTTGCGACCACCAGCGAGCCGATGATCGGCCAGATCAGGCTGGCCTGGTGGCGGGAAGCGCTGGAGGATGAGGCGGCCGCCAAGGGAAGGGGCGAACCGCTGATCGATGCGATGCGGGCGAAGGGCATCGCGCCGCCTCCGGGGCTTTCGCAATGGCTGGGCGGATGGGAGGCGTTGCTGGGAGATATGGACCTGCCCGCTTTTGCCGCGGGCCGGGGCGGTGGATTGTTCCGCGCATTGGCCGGACAGGAGGAAGGGCCGGATTGGCTGACGCGGGCCGGCGCGGTCTGGGCGCTATGGGATCTGTCGGGGCATAGTGGCGACGTGGCGCTGGCGGATGAGGCGATCCTGCTGGCGCGGCGGCATCTGCCGGAGGGACGGCTGCCTTGGCCTGCGGCGTGGAAGCCGTTGCGGATCGCTTTCGGACTGGCGCGGGGCGATGTGGAGAAGGGACGGCGCGCGCCTGCCATATTGACGCCGGGCCTTTATTTGCGGCTGATGGCGATTGCCCTGCGCGGGCGTTGAGGGGACGGAAATATGGGGCGATTATTGGCGGGCGGGATGGCGGCGCTGCTGCTGGTGGCTGGCGGGCTGTTCTGGTGGCAGGGGCAGGCAGGGAATGCACCCGTACCGCAGGCGCTGGTCGGGCCGCCTCCGCCCCCTGCGGTCGAGGAATTGCCGGAGGGCGATCCCGATGCGGTGGGCGAAGCGCCGCCCATGCCTGGCGAAGCCAGCCCCCAGACCCGTGAACAGAAGCGCTTCGCCCGCTATGATCGCAACCGCGACGGGGTCATCACCCGGATCGAGATGATGGGCAGCCGCGTGAAGGCGTTCAAGGCGCTCGACAAGGATGGCGACAACCTCCTGTCCTTCGAGGAATGGGCGGTGGCGACATCGGACCGCTTCGGCAAGGCGGACGCCGATGGCGACGGCAAGCTGACCCCCGCCGAGTTCGCCGCGACCGCGCCGAAGAAGCCGCCCAAGCCGCATTGCAAATGCTGATGGTTCAGGCGGGCTGGAGTTCCTCGCCCAGCCATTGCCCCAGCGATGCGCGGGCGCGGGCGGTCATGGCTTCCTTGCGCTGCTTTTTCTTCACGTCGTCCAGCGGCGGGAACAGGCCGAAATTGACGTTCATCGGCTGATAGTCCGCCGTCTCCACATTGCCCGTCACATGGCCGAGCAGCGCGCCCAGCGCCGTGTCGGCAGGCAAGGACGCGAGCGCGCGGCCCGTCAGCTCCGCCAGGGCGAAACGCCCGGCGAGCAAGCCGATGGCGCTGCTTTCGACATAGCCTTCGCAGCCCGTCACCTGTCCGGCGAAGCGGATGTGCGGCGCGCTCTTGAGGCGCAGTGTCGCATCGAGCAGCCTGGGCGACTGGATGAAGGTGTTGCGGTGCAGCCCGCCCAGCCGCGCGAACTCCGCTCGTTCCAGGCCGGGGATGGTGCGGAACAATTCGATCTGTGCGCCATGCTTGAGCTTGGTCTGGAAGCCGACCATGTTCCAGAGCGTGCCCGACGCATTATCCTGACGAAGCTGTACCACCGCATAGGGCCATCGCCCGGTGCGCGGATCGTCGAGGCCCATGGGCTTCATCGGACCATGGCGCAGCGTTTCGGGGCCGCGCGAAGCCATCACCTCGATCGGCATGCAGCCTTCGAAATAGGGGGTGTTCGTCTCCCATTCCTTGAAGTCGGTCTTTTCGCCGTCGAGCAGGCCCTGCACGAAAGCCTGATATTGCTCCTTGTTCATCGGGCAGTTGATGTAATCCTTGCCCTCGCCGCCGCCGGGGCCGATCTTGTCCCAGCGGTTGGCCATCCAGCATTTGTCCATGTCGATGCTGTCGAAATGGACGACCGGCGCGATGGCGTCGAAGAAGGCGAGATGATCCATGCCTGCTGCAGCGCCGATGCTGGAGGCAAGGGCGGGCGCGGTGAGCGGGCCGGTGGCGATGATGGTCATGCCTTCCGCTGGGAGCGCGTCAATCCGCTCGCGCGCGATTTCGACATGGGGATGTTCGGCCAGGGCGCGGGTGACGCCTTGGGAGAAGATGTCGCGATCCACCGCCAGCGCCGATCCGGCGGGCACCTTGGCCAGATCGGCCTGCGCCATGATGAGCGAGTTCAGCCGCCGCATTTCCTGATGCAGCAGGCCCACGGCATTCTTGTCCGCATCGTCGGAGCGGAAACTGTTCGAGCAGACCAGCTCCGCAAGGCCATCCGTCTGATGCGCCGGGGTCATGTCGCCTGAGCCGCGCATTTCGGAGAGGCGCACCTTCACGCCCGCCTGCGCCAGTTGCCAGGCCGCCTCCGATCCCGCGAGGCCGCCGCCGATGATGTGCACCTGATGAGTCATGTTGGTTCCACTGGGGGATTTTTCGCTTTGCCGCAACGGGCAAGGCGATCAGGTGTTGCCAGGTGATGCCTCAAGGCGCCGGCGGGTGAAACCATGAACGAGATGGCGAGGGGAAAGGGTTTTGAGGACCCGCCCTTCGCCATCTTGTTTCGTGTTCGTAACGATCAGGCGCGGGCCGCCGCGACGCTGTTGGCGGCGGAGAGGACGGCCTGGACCGAGGCGGTGGCGACGTCGGTGTCGGTGCCGATGCCGAAGACGGTGCGGCCGTCCCCCGTGCGGCATTCGACATAGGCGGCCGCCGCCACGTCGGTGCCCGCGCCGATGGCGTGCTCGCTATAGTCGGCGATGTCGAGATCGACGCCGAACTCGTCGCGCAGCGCGGCCAGCACGGAGGAGAGCAGGCCGTTGCCGCGCCCGGAGATGGAGCGTTCGCCGCCCTCAAAGGCGATCTTGCCGGTAAAGATGCGGTCGCCCGCCGCGCCGCCTTCCTGATAGTCGATCAGGCGATAGGGCTGGTCGCCCGACAGGCGGTAATGCGCCTCGAACGCGGCCCAGATGTCGGCGGCGTTGAGTTCACGGCTGCTCTGGTCGGCGAGCGCCTGCACGACGCGGGAGAAGTCGGCCTGCATCCGCTTGGGCAGCTTCAGCCCCTTGTCCTGTTGCAGCACCCAGGCGACGCCGCCCTTGCCCGACTGAGAATTGACGCGGATGACCGCTTCGTAATTGCGGCCCAGATCGGCGGGATCGATGGGCAGATAGGGCACGTCCCAGATTTCGTCGTTGCGCGCTTCCTGCGCGGCGAACCCCTTTTTGATCGCGTCCTGATGGCTGCCGGAAAAGGCCGTGAAGACCAGTTCGCCGCCATAGGGATGGCGCGGGTGAACCGGCAGCTGGTTGCAATATTCGACCGTCTGGATGACTTCATCGATGTCGGAGAAGTCGAGGCCGGGATTGATCCCCTGCGAATACATGTTGAGCGCGACGGTCACGATGTCGCAATTGCCGGTGCGCTCGCCATTGCCGAACATGCAGCCTTCGACGCGATCCGCGCCCGCCATGATGCCCAGTTCAGCGGCCGCCACGCCGGTGCCCCGGTCATTATGGGTGTGGAGCGAGATCGCCACGCTGTCCCGGCGCGAGATATGACGGCAGAACCATTCGATCTGGTCGGCATAGACATTGGGGGTCGCCGCCTCCACCGTGGCGGGCAGGTTCAGGATCAGCGGCTTTTCCGGCGTCGGCTGGAGAATGTCGATCACTGCCTCGCAACATTCCAGGCTGAAATCCAGCTCAGCGGTGGAGAAGGTTTCCGGCGAATATTCGAAATGCCAGTCGGTGTCGGGCTGCTTCGCCGCATTGTCGCGCAGCAGCTTGGCCGCGTGGACAGCGATGCCCTTGATTTCCGACTGTTCCATGCCGAAGACGATGCGCCGCCATGCGGGCGAAATGGCGTTGTAGACATGCACGATGGCCTTGTCCGCGCCGCGCAGGGATTCGAAGGTGGTGGCGATCAGGTCTTCGCGCGCCTGCGTCAGCACCTGCGGCGTGACGTCGGCCGGGATGCGGCCCGAACGGACCAGATCCTGGATGAAGTCGAATTCGGTCGCGCCCGCCGCGGGAAAGCCGACCTCGATCTCCTTGACGCCGATCTTGACCAGCAGGTCGAAGAAACGGTTCTTCTTTTCCGCGTTCATGGGGTCGATCAGCGACTGGTTGCCGTCGCGCAGATCGGTGGAGAGCCAGCGCGGCGGCGCGGTGATGACGCGGCTGGGCCACTGGCGGTCGGGCAGATCGACCTGCGGGAAGGGGCGGTATTTCGCGGAAGGATTGGTCAGCATCATCGGAAAAGCTACTTTTCTGCATACGGGCGCGTTGCCGCGCATCCGGTGGAATGACTTGTGGTTGGAAATGCCCTTAGGCGGATTGCTGCGTCCTGCAAATGGCGGGCAGCATGAAAGTCACGCCTAAGGGCGTGTAAGTCGTAGCAGGGAAAGAAGCCGACGCTGCATCATGGGAGAGGGCATAACCCTATTCGGGCGGCCGCGTCCAGTCGATTTTTGCAGGGGCGTGGGTGGCGGGGGATGCGGTGTCAGAAGGGCGTGGTCACTTCGCCTCTCCCCCCTCATCCAACTGCGCCTAACCTCACTTCGTGAGACGAGGCTCCCTATCCTTCTCCCACAGGAGGAAAAGGGAAAAAGAATGTCCGCCTTTGGCCAAAACCCGCCTTGGCGCGTCTGGGTGGGGGCGGCGGTTGCGGGAAACCGCCGCCCCGCCTGTCGCTTATTGTTTCTCGAAGGCGGCGACGATGCGCAGTTCGACCGCATCGCCGACCATCGGCACGGCATAGCCCATGCCGAAATCGCTGCGCTTGATCGTGGCCGTGGCGTTGAAGCCGACATTTTCCTTCTTGGTCATCGGGTGCATGCCCGCGCCGTAGAAATCGGCGTCCAGCGTCACTGGCTTGGTAATGCCCTTGATGGTGAGGTTGCCGGTGATTTCGGCATCGTCGCCGTCGACCTTCACGCCCGTCGACACGAAGGTCGCCTTGGGGAATTTCGCGCTGTCGAAAAATTCCGGCTTCATGAGATGGGTATCGAGTTCGGCGATGCCGGTCTTGAGATTGGCGATCGGGACTTCGACCGAAACCTTCGCGGCGGCGGGGTTTTTCGGGTCGAGCGTCAGCGTGCCGGTGGACTGGGCGATGACGCCCACATTGTTGGTAAAGCCCATATGGTCATAGGCGAAGACGATCTGCGTGTGATCGGGGTCGATCGCATATCGGCCGCCGGTGACCTTCGACACGTCTTTTGTGCCGGGCGCGGCGGCGGGCATCTGCTGCGCGACGACGACGGTGCCTCCCGCCAGCGCGAGCAGGGCGGCGGCGGGGATGAGATATGTCCGCATTTCGCAAATTCTCCAGAACGTTCAAGGGGCGCCGCCAGAATAAGCGACGCCCCCTGCAAGTCCAGTCCGGAAAGCGGAAACGGATCGTTCCCGCAAGGACTTAGTTCTTGTCCTTGTCCACCAGCTTGTTCGCGCCGATCCACGGCATCATGGCGCGCAGCTGCTCGCCGGTCTTTTCGATCGGGTGCTGGGCCTGGAGCTTGCGCTTCGCCTTCATTTCCGGATAGCCGGTCTTGATGTCGGTCATGAAGCGCTGGACGAACTTGCCCTGCTGGATGTCGTTGAGGACGCGCTTCATCTCCGCCTTGGTCTCGTCGGTGATGACGCGCGGGCCGGTGTGATAGTCGCCATATTCGGCGGTGTTGCTGATCGAATAGCGCATGTTGGCGATGCCGCCTTCATACATCAGGTCGACGATCAGCTTCACTTCGTGAAGACATTCGAAATAGGCCATTTCGGGGGCGTAGCCCGCTTCCGTCAGCGTTTCGAAACCCGCCATGATGAGGTGGGTGAGGCCGCCGCACAGCACCGCCTGTTCGCCGAAGAGGTCGGTTTCGCACTCTTCCTTGAAATTGGTTTCGATGATGCCGCTGCGGCCGCCGCCCACGGCCGAGGCGTAGGAAAGCGCGATGTCATGCGCGTTGCCGGTCGCATCCTGATAGATGGCGATGAGGCAGGGCACGCCGCCGCCCTTCACATATTCGCCGCGCACGGTGTGGCCGGGGCCCTTGGGCGCGATCATGATGACGTCGACATCGGCGCGCGGCTCGATCAGGCCGAAATGGACGTTGAGGCCGTGCGCGAAGGCGAGCGCCGCGCCGGGCTTCAGGTTCGCGTGGATGTCGGCGGCGTAGATGTCCGCCTGGAACTCGTCGGGGGCAAGGATCATGAGGACGTCGGCCCAGGCGGCGGCTTCGGCGTTGGGCAGCACCTTGAAGCCCGCGCCTTCGGCCTTCTTGGCGCTGGCGGAACCGGGGCGGAGCGCGATGGCGACTTCGGCGACGCCCGAATCGCGCAGGTTCTGGGCATGGGCATGGCCCTGCGAACCGTAGCCGAGGATGGCGACCTTCTTGCCCTTGATGAGGCCGATGTCCGCGTCGCGATCGTAATAAACCTTCATGGAAGTTCCTTCTTTCTGTCTTGCTCGCTCCGGTGAGGGGGCGGTGATGGGATGAGGTGGGTTCAGGCGGCGTCCCTGCCGCGCGTGAGGCCGACGACGCCGGTGCGGCCGACTTCGACAAGACCGATCTGGCGCATGAGGGCGACGAAATTGTCGATCTTTTCCGTCGTGCCGGTAATCTCGAAGATGAAGCTGCCGATGGTGGTGTCGACCACCTTGGCGCGGAACACGTCGGCAAGGCGCAGCGCTTCGATGCGGTCCTCGCCCGTGCCGGCGACCTTCACCAGCGCCAGCTCGCGCTCCACGAAGGGGCCGGCTTCGGTCAGGTCGGTGACCTTGTGGACCGGGACCAGCCGTTCGAGCTGCGCAATGATCTGGTCGATCACCTTGGGCGGGCCGACGGTGACGATGGTGATGCGGCTGATCGCATGGTCGGTCGTGATGTCCGCCACGGTCAGGCTGTCGATATTATAGCCGCGCGCGGTGAACAGGCCCGCGATGCGCGCCAATATGCCCGCCTCGTTCGCGACCGTGAGCGACAGGACGTGCCGCTCGGAGAGTTCTTCCTGGATATGCATCAAATGGCTGCCCCGTTGTCCGGTTCTTCTTCCTTGCGCTCATGGCGCTGCGAGATCATGCCCGCGAAGGCGTAGTGCCAGGCCCCGTCGCCGCGATAGGCGAGGCGGACGGGGAAGCCCGTCACCGCGTCGAACATCCGCGTCAGATGCTCGCCCACATAGCGCGGCCCGGCGAGAAGGCGGGCGATGCGGCGATCGTGGAAATCGAACCCTTCGTCCAGATGCACTTCCCATTCCTCATTTTCCGGATCGGCATGATCCACGGTCCAGCCGGTCAGCTCCGCCGTGCCCGCGGATCGTTCGAAATCCCAGGGTTCGTTCACATGGATGCGGAGCCTGAGATGTTGCGTCACACCAGCGCCTTCGCCTCGTCCGACAGCGTGCCTTCCACCTGGCTGGGGTCGAGCAGCATGTCGGTATGGGCCGCGCCCGACGGGATCATCGGGAAGCAGTTGGACAGCTTCGCCACGCGGCAGTCCACGATCACCGGGCCGGGCGTGTCGATCATTCGGGCAATGCCCGCCTCCAGTTCCTGCGGCCCTTCGATGCGAATGCCGGTCCAGCCATAGGCTTCGGCCAGCTTCACGAAGTCGGGCAGGCTGTCGGAATAGCTGTTGGAATAGCGGCTTTCATAGGTCAGTTCCTGCCACTGGCGGACCATGCCCATATATTCATTGTTAAGGATGAAGAGCTTGACCGGCGTGCGATACTGGCTGGCCGTGCCCATTTCCTGGATGTTCATCTGGACCGAGGCGTCGCCCGCCACGCAGATGACGAGGCTGTCGGGGTTGCCGACCTGCGCGCCGATGGCGGCGGGGAAGCCGTAGCCCATGGTGCCCAGACCCCCGGAGGTCAGCCATTTGTTCGGCGCGTCGAAACCGAAATGCTGGGCGGCCCACATCTGGTGCTGGCCGACTTCGGTGGTGATGATGACGTCCTTCGCGCCGCGGGTCGCCTTGTAGAGCTGCGCGATGGCTTCCTGCGGCATGATTTCGGCGGCGCTGTCGGGATAGGACAGGCTCTTCTTCTCGCGCCAGCCGTCGATGCGGCTCCACCATGCGGACAGGTCCGCCTTGCGGTGGTTGCGCGACTTCCAGAGCGCGATCATGTCGGCCATGGCGCTGCCCACGTCCGCGACGATGGGGAGGTCGACCTCCACCGTCTTGTTGATCGAGCTGCGGTCGATGTCGATGTGGATCT
Organism: Sphingobium cloacae; assembly: GCF_002355855.1. Taxonomy (NCBI): domain Bacteria; kingdom Pseudomonadati; phylum Pseudomonadota; class Alphaproteobacteria; order Sphingomonadales; family Sphingobiaceae; genus Sphingobium; species Sphingobium cloacae. The sequence continues at coordinate 1,263,618 of NZ_AP017655.1, read as the reverse complement.
TCTTCGAATGGGGCGCGAAGGCGTCGAGGCGGCCGGTCACGCGGTCGTCGAAGCGCGCGCCGATGCAGAGGATCAGGTCCGCCTGGTTCATCGCCCAATTGGCTTCATAGGTGCCATGCATCCCCAGCATCCCCAACCATGCCGGCGAGGAAGCGGGAAAGGCGCCGAGGCCCATCAGCGTCGAGGTGACGGGCGCGCCGGTGATGTCCGCCAGCTCGCGCAGCAGGCGCGTGGCTTCCGGCCCGGAATTGATGACGCCGCCGCCGGTGTAGAGGATGGGGCGCTCCGCCGCCGCCAGCATCTCGACCGCGCTGTCGATGGCCTTTGCGTCCGCCTTGACCTGCGGGCGGTAGCTCGCATGTTCGAGCGCCTCGGGCCTTTTATAGGGCGCGGTCGCGACCTGGACATTCTTGGGAATGTCGACGACGACCGGGCCGGGGCGGCCGGTGGTGGCGATATGGAACGCCTCATGAATGACGCCCGCCAGCTTGCCGGGGTCCTTCACCAGATAATTATGCTTGGAACAGTGCCGCGTGATGCCGATGGTGTCGGCTTCCTGAAAGGCGTCGGTGCCGATCAGCTGCGTCGCGACCTGACCGGTGATGACGACCAGCGGGATCGAATCCATCAGCGCGTCGGTGATGCCGGTGACGGCGTTGGTCGCGCCGGGGCCGGAGGTGACGAGCACGACGCCCGGCTTGCCGGTGGAACGCGCATAGCCTTCCGCCATATGGGTCGCGCCCTGTTCATGGCGGACGAGGACGTGGCGGATCTTCGGATGGTCGAAGAGCGCGTCATAGATGGGCAGCACCGCGCCGCCGGGATAGCCGAAGACGACTTCGACGCCCAGATCAATGAGGCATTCGACCAATATGTCCGCGCCGCTCTTTTCGGCCACGATGAAATCCTTCCCTTGCGTGCAGGCCATGCCTTTGCGCCGCACCGGCGGCAAAGGCAAGGTGGGTGCCTCTATTGGATAGAAAATGGCAAGTCAACAGTCATTGTTGTAATTTTCTTACCAGTTTTGCAATTAATTCCGCATCAATCTGTCTCGTTTCGCGAGTCCAGTCAGCGGGCGGCTGGCGCGAGAACCAGGTGTACTGACGTTTGGCATATTGGCGGGTGGCGATGCGGCCGCGTTCCAGCATGGTGTCGCGGTCGATCCCACCGCCGAGCCATGCGGCGATTTCGCGGACGCCGATGGCGCGCATGACCGGGAGGTCGGGGGAGAGGTTGCGGGCGAGGAGGGCTTCCACTTCCTCGGCCGCGCCGGTCTCCACCATCCGTCCGAAGCGCAGGTCGCAGCGGGCGATCAGCCAGTCGCGCGGGGGAAGCAGGATGAGGGGGGAGAGGCCGATGCGGTGGGCGATGCCGCCGCTCTTGTGGCGCTGCCATTCCGCGAGGGGCTGGCCGGTGGCGCGGACGACCTCCAGCGCGCGGGCGACGCGGCTGGTGTCGGCGGGGGCGAGGCGGGCGGCGGCCTCCGGGTCTTCGCGGGTCAGGGCGGCGTGAGCGTCCGCCACCGGGAGGGCGCGGACGGCTTCGCGGATGGCGGGGTCTATGTCCGGCACCGGGGCGATGCCGTCGAGCAGGGTGCGAAGATAGAGGCCCGTGCCGCCGGTGAGGATGGGGAGGCGCGCTTCGCCATGGGCGCGGTCGATTTCCGCGCGGGCTTGCGCGGCCCAGCGAGCGGCGGTGCAGGCTTCCCCGCCGTCGATATGGCCGAAGAGGCGATGGGGCGCCTGCGCCATTTCCTCCGCATCGGGGCGGGCGGAGAGGATTTGCAGGTCGGCATAGACCTGGCTGGCGTCGGCGTTGATGACGGTGCCGTTCGCCGCCTGCGCCAGCGCGATGGCAAGCGCGCTCTTGCCGCTGGCCGTGGGCCCGGCAATAAGCGCGACGCGGGGGCGGGATTCGCCCTGATCGGGATCGGGAGTGTTCATGTTCGTCGCGACCTTAGTGGCAAGTGCGTCCTTGAGTCAGGAGGATATTGCGGAAGCCGTGGGACGGCTCGCGACGGCGGGCTGCGCGCCGGTGGATAGCAGGTGGCTGGACGAGGGCAAGGCGGCGGACATCTTCTTCGGCGGCGATCCGGTGGCGGCGCGGGCGGTCCTCGCTGATCTGGGCGCGGTGGACGTGATCGTCCAGCCGGTCGCGGGGCGGGAGAAGAAGCTGCTGATCGCGGACATGGATTCGACCATGATTACCGTCGAATGCATCGACGAACTGGCCGACTATGCCGGGATCAAGGCGCAGATCGCCGAGATCACCGAGCGGGCGATGCGGGGCGAACTGGATTTCGCGGGCGCGCTGCATGAGCGGGTCGCGCTGCTCAAGGGGCTGGAGGATGCGGCCATCGACCGTTGCCGGGAAGAGCGCGTCGTCATCATGGGCGGGGCCAAGGCGCTGGTGCGGACGATGAAGGCGCGGGGCGCCAGGACGCTGCTGGTGTCGGGCGGCTTCACGCGCTTCACCGGGCCGGTGGCGGAGGAGATCGGCTTCGACAGCGCGGTCGCCAATGTGCTGGAGATCGCGGACGGGGCTTTGCTGGGTACGGTGACGGTGCCCATCGTGGATGCGGCGCGCAAGCGGGCGGAACTGGAAGCGGCGGTCGCGGGCGGGATCGACCGGGCGCTGACGCTGGCGGTCGGCGACGGGGCGAACGACATTCCGATGATCGAGGGGGCGGGGCTGGGCGTCGCCTATCATGCCAAGCCCCGGACGCGGGAAGCGGCGGACGCGGAGGTGGTGCATGGCGACCTGTCCGTGCTGCTCTATGCGCAGGGGATCGCTTCGGCGGAGTGGGTGGCGCGCTGAGGTTCAACGGCTGGCCTTGGTTAAGGCTCCGTTCGCCGTCATTGCGAATGGGTAATGGAATCCTTTTTCCCTGATGCACGTTAGGAAGCGGCTGCGTTTCCGCAGCGTTGAGTAGTGCAGGGCATCCGCCGTTCCGCGCGGACGCCACAGGGAGATGCTATGAATATACGGCAAATGGCTCTGGCCGCCGCAGGGATGCTCGCTTTGAGCGCCTGCGCCTCCACCAAGGATGAACCCGTCGCGCCAGCGCCGCCGCTGGGGCCGGGCGCGATCGCCGGGACGGTCGCGGCGGACCGCGATGGAGACGGCATCATCGACGGTTATTACACCGCCGATGGCATCTATAACGCGATCCAGGGTCCGCCTTGCCGGCCGCCGCCGCCGCCCGTGCCTTCGCGGCGGGGAGAACGCGGCTGATCACCCAGTCTTTCCGGGCGCGGCACATCCGCCGCGCCCCTTCCCTTGCTTCCATCCTCATTGCCGGACTGATGGCGGGCCTTGGCGCCGCGCCGGTCGCCCATGCGCAGGACGCCGCCGTTCAAGAAGCGCCCGCGCGATCCAGCGTGGCGGCGGAAATCCGCGCGCAGGTGGGTGGCAAGCTGCGCGATTTCTACGGGCCGCGCGGTTTCTGGCCGATCTGGGTCGAAAAGAACGCCATCGGGCCGCAGGCTGACGCCTTGCTGGACCTGATCGACGGCGCGGAAGCCGATGGGCTGAAACCCGGCAGCTACGACCCCAGGGGGTTGCGCAAGGCGATCGGGGACGCGAACGCCAGCGGCGATCCCAGGGCGCTGGCGAGCGCGGAACTGGCGCTCTCGAAGAGCTTCGCGAAGCTGGTGGCCGACATGCGCAAGCCGTCCAAGGCGGTGAAGATGCGCTACCTCGATCCGGAAGTGGAGCCGCGCGACCCCGGCCCGGTGGACATATTGCGCGCGGCGGCGGTGACATCCTCCTTCGCGGATTATGTGGAGAAGGCGGGCTGGATGAGCCCCTTCTACATGCAGTTGCGCAAGGCGCGGGCGGGCTATGCCAAGACATGGGCGGACCTGCCCGATGTGGGGGTGCCCACGGGCCTCAAGCTCAAAGCCGGGGCGAAGGGGCCGGGCGTGGCCGCGCTGCGCGAGCGGCTGGGGCTGACGCCGGGCGGAAGCTATGACAAGGCGCTGGCCGCGAAGGTGAAGGCGTTCCAGGGCGACCATGGCCTGACGCCCGACGGCATCGCGGGCACGCAGACGGTGACGGCGCTCAATCGCGGGCCGCGATATTATCTGCGCGCGCTGGCGCTCAACATGGAGCGGACGCGGCTGCTGCCCGGCCCATGGGTGCGGCATGTGGTGGTGGACGCGGCGTCGGCGCGGCTCTGGTATTATGGCGAGGGCAAGCTGGACGGCACGATGAAGGTCGTGGTCGGCGCGAAGGAAAGCCAGACGCCGATGATGGCGGGCATGATCCGCTATGCGACGCTGAACCCTTATTGGAACGTGCCGTCCGATCTGGTCGAACGGAAGATCGCGCCGAAGATATTGGATGGCGCTTCGCTCCAGAAGATGAATTATGAGGCGCTGTCGGACTGGAGCGCCAACCCGCAGAAGCTCAGGCAGAGCAGCATCGACTGGCAGGCGGTGGCGGACGGGCGGCAGGAATTGCGCGTGCGCGAACTGCCGGGGCGGGGCAATTCCATGGGGCGGATGAAGTTCATGTTCCCCAACGACCTGGGCATCTACCTGCACGATACGCCTTCGCGCGACCTGTTCGCCAAGCCCGCGCGGCAGTTCAGCAATGGCTGCGTCCGGCTGGAGGATGCGCCGAGGCTGGGCAAATGGTTCTTCGGCAAGGCGCTGGCGACGGATTCGGACAAGCCGGAACAGCATCGGCCGCTGCCGCAGGCGGTGCCGGTCTACCTCACCTATCTGACCGCGGTGCCGGCCAAGGAAGGGGTGAGCTTCCTGCCCGACGTCTATGAGCGGGACGGCGGCAGCTAGGTGAGGCCGAGCGCCATCCAGAGCGCCATCGCCACCATCATGACATTCTCGGTGAGCGAGACGAAGCCCAGCGGGACGTTGCTGCCGCCGCCGACGCAGGCGCATTTGAGCTCGCGCCGGTCGATATACACCGCCTTGAACACCGACACCGCGCCGATGCCGCCGATGAAGAGCGCGACCGGGATCGACAGCCAGTTCAGCGCATGGCCGAGCATCAGCGCGCCCGCGCCCAGTTCCAGGAAGGGATAGGCCCGGCCATAGGGCGGCAGGCGGCGGGCGAGCAGGTCGTAATTCAGGAACATGGTGGCGAAGCGGTCCACATCCTGCAATTTCAGCATGGCGAGCAGCATCATCGCGATGGCGACGAACCGCTCCAGCAGCATGATGCCGACCAGCGGCGTGGCGGTGAGCCTGTTGACGGACAGCGCCAGCAAGGCGGCGACCGCGAAGACCGCGAGCACGGGAACATAGCTGGTCGCGTCGGGATCGCGGACCTTGAGGCCGAAATAGCGGCGCAGGTCGTCATGACCGCCGATCCGCCGGCCGTCGATGACGACCTGCGGCGTTGTCCTGACGTCATGCTTCGCCTTGAAGGCGTCGGTCTCCTCCCGCGTGGTGAGCCAGCGATCCTCGACCGCATAGCCCCGGCGACGGAGCAGCCAGCGCGCCTTGATGCCATAGGGGCAGACGTGGTTCGGCATCACCATGCGGTAGAGCGTCGCCTTCTTCGCGGGGCTGTCGGTCATGTCATCCTGATCCTTGTGGTGCTGCGGATGCAACCCATATAGAGTCCGTACCATGGTACGGAGTCAAGGGCATGATGACGATTTCGGGACTGGCGCGGGAAGGCGGCGTGGGAGTCGAGACGGTGCGCTTCTACCAGCGGCGCGGATTGCTGAACCTGCCCGAGCGGCAGGGCGGGGTGCGGCGATATGACGCGGAGCACGCGCGGCGGCTGAGATTCATCCGGGGCGCGCAGGCGGCGGGCTTCACGCTGGAGCAGATCGGGGAATTGCTGACGCTGGATGCCGGGCAGGACCGCGCGCGGGCGCGGGCACTGGCGGCGGAAAGGCTGGCGGCGCTGGACGCGAAGATCGCGGAACTGGAAGCGGCGCGGAAATCGCTGCGGCGGCTGGCGCATCAATGCGCGGCGTCGGAAGAAGGGCCTTGTCCCATTATCGCGGCGTTTGAGGGGTGAGGGGGGTGTGATGCCTCTCCAGGGGATGACTGGGTTTCCGACCTAAAGTGGTCATTCCGTCCAGCAGATCGGCAACCCATTTACAGACATAGACTGCCAGATGGATTTCCAGACGCTTAGAGCAAGGAGCATCAGTTTCCTTGGCCAGCGCGACGATGTCAGCCGTTAGACGCTGCTCTTCGGCATCATCCTTTGGACGACGTCGCTGCGTTGATCGATGCTGCACCAGAACACGGCAGGTCCACCGCTCCGATACCGGAAGAACGCGACGGACCTGCTCGATAGCCTTCCGGCACTCCTGGAAATCGTCTTCCTGCCGATGGCCGGGCAGGTCGACGAGGCGGGTCGCCATAGCTGCGATCGATTTCTATCTCTGATAAAATCATTCCTATTTAATGAGTTGCGTTCAGTCAACGTCGGATGATTAGCGTGCAGAAAAGCCGTTTTGCACTGCACAAGAAAAACTATCTTGGGTAAATCACTATCAAATTAGTAGAGTAATCAAGTTCACTCAAAGTGAGTGGTGGGCGACCCAATCGTGCGGGAGCTCCCTTATCCCCTCGACCCCCGCCAGCGGAGAGGATCCATGATCTTTCGTAACCGCCAAAGGGGTTTGCATGCGCAGAAGCGTAACAGGGGTTGGTAATCTTGATGAACTGCACGCCGTGCTGGCCTTCGCGCTCGTCGCTTGTGGCTATCCGATTTCCGAAGCAAGAGCCGAAACCGCCGTCAACGCAGCGGACGACGCTAGCGCCAGTGCGGGCGAGATTCTCGTAACCGCGCGGCGTCGTTCGGAAAATGTGCAAGACGTGCCCGTGGCGATCGACGTGTTGGGCGGAGAGCAACTGGAATCCAAGGCTGCCTTCAATCTTCAGCAGTTCTACCAGGAAGTACCGAGTCTCACGGTCTACACTTTCAACCCGCGCAATGTGACGATCAATATCCGTGGCCTGGGCTCGAACATTGCCTTCACCAATAATGGCCTCGACAACGGCGTGGGTTTCTACATCGACGACGTCTACTATTCGCGCGTCGGGCAGGCGGGTTTCAACCTGGTCGACATAGATCGCATCGAGATACTCCGCGGACCACAGGGCACCCTGTTTGGCCGCAACACCACTGCCGGTGCGATCAGTGTGACCACGAAGGCTCCCAGTTTTAAGACCGAGGGTACCGCGGATGTTTCGGTGGGCAATTACAATTTCTTCCAGGCACGCGGTTCCATTTCAGGTCCCATCACAAACAATTTGGCTGGACGTCTGTCCGCCGAGGTGACGACGCGCTCCGGCTTCATCGACGACACCTTCCAGAAGCGGAGCGTCCATGATCTCGACAACTACACGCTGCGGGGCCAGCTTCTGTGGGAGCCATCGGACACGCTCACACTTCGCCTGATCGGAGACTATGCGCGCCAGCGGACCAGTTGCTGCATCAGCACCATTCTGGGCTACGCTACGCAATACGATAATGGCGCGCCGATCGTTCGTCCCTATCTCGAGCGGGCGGCCGAGCTTGGCTATACTCCGCCGGCCATCGATCCTGGCGCCCGCCGGACCGATTCCGACTGGCTCGGTCCGATCCGGATGAACCAAGGCGGCGTGTCGCTGCGTATCGACAAGGATTTCGGCAGCACTACGCTGACCTCCATTTCGTCTTACCGTTTCTGGAACTGGTCGCCGCGCAACGATGGTGACAACAGCGCTCTCAACATCGATCTGGAAGGCAACGCGTACGACCGGCAGAAGCAGTGGAGCCAGGAACTTCGCCTGGCATCGAACGGAAACAACAAGCTCGATTACGTAGTTGGCCTGTACTACTTCCGCCAGCGCCTCCCAAGCCATACGCTGATCGAATATGGTCGCGACGCCGGCATCTACAACATCGCACCGGGCACATCCGGGCTGACTCCGGTCCAGCGGCAGGCGGCGCTTTACGGGGCCTGGGGCGACTTCCTGTCGACATCGCGCACCGATAGCTACGCGGCTTTCGGGCAGGCTACCTGGCATATTACCGAAGGCCTGAGCTTCACGGGCGGTCTGCGCTTCACCTATGAACGCAAGAGCGGCAATTACGAGCAGGTGCGGGGCAGCCGGATCGATATCTCCGGCCTGAACGCCGCGCAGATCGCCCTGCGTAACAGCTTTACTCCGCTCGTTCCCTATTATGAGCTGGAGAAGAGCTGGAAAAGCCTGTCGGGCCTCGCCACCCTGTCGCAGAAGATCGGCCCGGATGCACTGATCTATGGGACCTATTCGCGCGGGGCCAAATCGGGGGGACTCAATTTCTCGAACCTGCCGCGCGGAGCCAACGGGGAATTGCTGCTCGAACTTGCGGTGGTCAAACCTGAAAAGGTGAACAGCTTCGAGATCGGCCTGAAAAGCCAGCTGTTCAACCGACGCGTCACGGCTAACGTCGCGTTCTTCCTGACCAATGTGAGCGATTACCAGAGCAACATTCTGGATCAGAGCGTTACTCCGGCCCGGCTCTATATCGCCAATGTCGGCAAGGTCCGCTCCAAGGGCATCGAACTGGATTTGGCGGTAACTCCGACGGACGGTCTGATGCTGACGGCATCGGGAACGTACAATCCAGCGAAGTATGTCAGTTACAAGACTGCTCAGTGCCCGTTCGAGCTTCGCGCGCCGGGCCAGCCGACCGTGTGCGATCTCAGTGGCCAGCAATTGCCAGCAGCCCCACGCTATGCCGCGTCGATCGGCGGGACGTATGAGACGCCCATCACCGACAAGCTCACAGCCTTTGCGGGCGCCGACTACAACTACCGGTCGGGCTATTTCAGCACCTACAATAACTCTCGATATTCACGCGTGGCCGGTTTTGGCCTGCTCAACGGTCATATCGGCATCAAGCAGGGCGACAGCGGATGGGAGCTCTCCGTCTGGGGCCGTAACATACTCAACAAGCTCACTTTCTATAGCAAAAGCATCCAGGACGCGGGCGGCCGCTTGATCGGTTCGGTCGGCGACCCGCGCACCTTCGGCGCCACCGCGCGCTATCGGTTCTGAAGGAGGGACATGCAAGCATGACACAGAGAAGCGATCAGATCCGGCTCGGCGCGTTCCTGATGGCGACGGGGCACCATGTCGCAGCATGGCGGCATCCGGGAGCGAAGGCGGATGCGGGCGCCGATCTGGAACATTATGTTGCGATCGCCCGGACGGCGGAAGACGCGGGCTTCGACATGGTCTTCCTGGCGGACAGCCAAGGCAGCATGGTGGACCAAGAAGATCCTGCCGCCAGTCGTTTCGTATCGCAGGTCGCAACGTTCGAGCCGATCACGCTCCTGTCGGCCATCGCTTCGCGGACATCGCATATCGGTCTCGTGGCGACCGCGACGACGACTTATTACGAGCCCTATTTGCTGGCCCGCCTGTTCGCCTCGCTCGACTTATTAAGCGGCGGGCGCGCCGGGTGGAATCTCGTGACGTCCGCCCTTCGTCAAGAAGCGCAAAATTTCAATCTGGACCATCATCCCGAACCCGAGGCGCGTTATGCGAGGGCCGAGGAATTCGCCGATGTCACCAAAGGGCTGTGGCAGAGTTGGCAGGACGATGCCTTCCCGCGGGACAAGGCAAGCGGCGTGTTCTTCGATCCGGCCCGCATTCATCCTCTGAACCATCGCGGTGCGCATTTCTCGGTGGCGGGGCCGCTCAACGTCCCGCGCTCGACCCAGGGACATCCGGTGGTCGTGCAGGCGGGATCGTCCGAACCTGGTCGCGCACTCGCCGCCCGCACGGCCGAAGTGATCTTCACGGCCCACCAGACACTGGAATCCGCGCAAGCCTTCTACGCCGACATCAAGGGCCGCCTCCCGGCGTTCGGCCGCAGGGCGGAGGATCTGAGGATCATGCCTGGCGTATTCCCGGTGGTCGGCGCGACCGAGGCGGAAGCGCTGGAGAAGTACGAAGAATTGCAAAGCCTGATCCTGCCGGAAGTCGCTCTGCGTTTTCTCGCGTCGGTGTTCAACAGGCCCGAACTGCTCGAGCATCCCATCGACGAGCCGCTTCCCGACTGGCTGGAAGTGGATGGCCGAGCGAGCCGGCCCGCTTTGCTGCTGGAGCTTGCCCGGCGCGAAGGCTTGACCGCGCGCGAACTCCATCTGCGCGTGGCCGGCGCCCGGGGCCACTGGACGATCCACGGGACGGCGGCATCGATCGTGGACCGGCTGGAGGCCTGGTTTGATGGCTATGGTGCGGACGGCTTCAACATCATGCCGCCTTACCTTCCCGGTGGGTTGGATGATTTCGTCGGTCATGTCGTTCCCGAACTCCAGCGCCGGGGCCGATTTCGTAAATCCTATGCCGGCACCACGCTGCGCGAGCATCTGGGCCTGCCTTATCCGACACACCCCCATCACGCCATTCGGGCTGAGGCAGCGGAATGACCGCTAGCTGCCTTTCCTGGATCGCCTCCTGTCCGCCCGTCCGGGCCAGGGGGCAATAACCACCACGATAGTCTGACAGGAGAAGAACGATGACCACGCTTACCAAGGAACGTCCCGCATCGCTTGCGCAATCCGCCGGCGCAAGCAAGCTGACCATCTCACCCGTAGCCGGCTATATCGGCGCGGACATATCCGGGGTGGATCTTCGGCAGGAACTCGACGATGAAACAGTCGCGGCGATCCGTCAGGCCCTGCTGACCCACAAGGTGATTTTCTTCCGCGAGCAGCACATCAACCATGCGCAGCAGATCGCCTTTGCCCGGCGCTTCGGGAAACTGACTCCGGCGCATCCCCATGAAGATGCTCCGCCCCAAGGCTTCCCCGAAATCTTCCCGATCGACAGCCGTCGTTACGAAGCGAAGTTCGGCAAGCGCAAGGTGACTTACGATAATGGATGGCACACCGATGTGACTGCGGTGATTAATCCCCCCTTCGCATCGATCCTGCGGGCCGAGGAAGTACCGGCCTATGGCGGCGACACGCAGTGGACAAATCTGGTGGCGGCCTATGAAAACCTGCCCGAGGAACTGAAGCTCTTCGCCGAAAGCCTGCGCGCCAAGCATAGCTTCGCGCCTTTAGGCGCGCCTGACAGCGATTGGGGCCGCAAGATCGCGAGCAATCCGTTGATCGCGATCCATCCACTGGTGCGCGTCCACCCCGAAACCGGCGAAAAGGCACTCTATGTCAGCCCGACCTTCACACGTTTCGCGCGTGAGATCATCGGCCTCAGCCCCAAGCAGAGCGAACGCGTTCTGGACCTGTTCTGGGACGAGATCACCAAATCGCAATATACGGTACGTTTCCGCTGGGAACCCGGAAGCATCGCCTTCTGGGACAACCGCAGTACGGCCCACTTGGCGCCTTCAGATCTCGATCACCTCGATAACGGTAATCGCGTTCTCTACCGCGTGACGTTGGAGGGCGATATTCCGGTCGGCCCTGACGGCAAGCCATCAGAGCTGGTCGCGGGTAAGGAATTCCTCGCGCTCTGACGCTCAGCAACGGCCGGGAGCAAATCCGCTTCCGGCCGTCCTTGCCACCAGTCAAGAGGATAGCTGCTTCGTGCGACACGCTCGTTCCCCTTTCGCGATCGACCGCCGCTCTTTTTCCGCCCTGCTAATGGGCGCGCCGCTGATGCTGGCAGCCTGTCGTGCAGGGGTCGGTGATGGCGGCAGTAGCACGCTCCGCATCGGCGACCAGAGCAAGAGTTTGCAGCTTCCTTTCGAGCTGGCCGGCGAGGTCGAAGGGCCGCCGCTACCCTTCCAGTGGATGACGTTCACCGACGGTCCGAACATGAATGCAGCCTTCCTTTCCGATGCGCTGGACGTGGGCACCATGGGCGATACGCCAGCCCTGTTCGCGTCGGCCGCCGGAGCCGACGTAGTGATCATCGCGGCCGGCTCGACAGCGCCCAACAGCTATCTTCAGATCATCGCGCGTCCAGACACCGGCATTCGGACCTTAGCCGACCTCAAGGGCAAACGGATCGCGTTCACCAAATCGACCGCGCTCCATGGTTACCTCCTTCTCGCGCTCGAACATGCGGGTCTAAGCCAAGCGGACATCACGCCCATCGACGTGCCGCTCGTGGCGCTTATGCGCGCACTTCAATCCGAAGCGGCGGACGCGGCCGTTCTCGGCGGCCCGATGATTCCAGGCTACCTTGCCCAGCAGCCCGATGCAGTAGTGCTGGACGCACCGGATGGCGGGTACAACGTAATTCTGGCCGCGCGTCGCTCGCTCGCGCATCCCACGATACGAAGCGCGCTGGTTGATTTCGTGGCACGCGGCGCCCGCGCCGGTGAATGGCTCAAGGCCCATCCCGACATCTGGCGCGAGGAATATTTTCGCGGGGTGCAACATCAGGATGAAGCTGGCGCGCAAGCACTGCTGAAGCGCGTCGGGATCCGGCCATATTTCAAGACCGTTACCGCCGAACTGCGGACGCATCTGGAGCGGCAGGCCAAGCTTCTGTCCGGCGCGGGCGCGCTGCCACCGGGACCAATTGCCGCCGATCTTTTCGATGGCGGTATCAACCGGGAATTCAACCAGGCAATAGAGGAGGCGATTGGATGAGCGTTCTGATCGTGCAGACGGCCACCGTCGCGTCCACGACTGACGAGACGGAGGAAACGCCAGCATCCGCGCGGGCGGTGCGTCAGCCCATTGCCCTGGAAACTGTTTCACTTCCCGACGCCAGGAGGGGGCGAGGATGGGCACCCTCCTGGCTGCTCCGTATCGCCGGGCCGGTTGTCTTGCTGATCGCCTGGCAAGCCGTAACGACACTGCATCTCGTCGATACCCGCTCGCTTGCCTCGCCCTTGGCCGTGGCGCAAGCGGCGGACGCATTATGGACGTCGGGTGATCTCCAGCTTCATTTCCTCGCATCGCTTCAGCGGGTCGCCTGGGGTCTGGCACTTGGCGTGGGGATCGGCTTGATGCTCGCCCTGTTTGCTGGCCTTTCGCGCGCCGGGGAACATCTCGTCGATTCATCCATGAACATGGTTCGTATGGTGCCGGTGATCGCACTGCTTCCGCTGATAATCGTCTGGATGGGAATCGGGGAGCCGGCAAAGATTGCGCTGATCGTGATCGGCGTGACGTTCCCCGTCTATATGAACAGCTTCGCGGCGATCCGCGGGGTGGATCAGAAGCTGGTCGAAGCCGGGCAAGCTTTCGGGCTCAATCGCTGGGGGCTAGTTTGCCGCGTGATCCTGCCGGGAGCAGTGCCTGGCTTTCTGGTGGGGCTTCGCTGGGCACTGGGCGCCGCTTGGTTGCTGCTATTCTTTTCCGAACAGATCAACGCGGATCGCGGGCTCGGCTATCTCATCAATCAGGCGCAATCCTGGAATCGCACGGATTATATCGTGCTCGGTCTGGTGATCTACGGCTTGCTTGGCTTTGTCGGAGACCAAGGCATCCGCTTGATCGAGCGGACAGTGCTGTCCTGGCGCAAGGGTTTTAACGGCGTATGACGATTCAATCTTTACCAATCGATCGGCGCCCCGCGCTTATGGCTGATCCGCTGGCTGTGCGGATACGCAATCTGAAACGCGGTTTCGACGGTCGTGCGGTGCTGACCGGCATCGATCTGGACGTCCGCGCGGGAGAGTTCGTCGCGCTGCTTGGCCGCAGCGGTTCCGGTAAGAGCACCCTGCTGCGTATCCTGTGTGGGTTCGATGGAGACGCCGATGGAGAACTGCAAGTCGCAAGCCGGCGTTCGATCGTCTTCCAGGAGCCGCGACTGCAACCTTGGCTGCGCGTCTTGACCAATGTTTGTCTGGGCCTGCGCGGGCCGAACGTGAAAACCCGAGCGCGCGAAGCTCTCGAGGAAGTCGGGCTCGTTGGCCGCGAGAGGTCTTGGCCCCTCACACTGTCGGGCGGGGAGGCGCAGCGCGTAGGTCTTGCCCGGGCGATGGTGCGCGAACCGGATCTGCTATTGCTGGATGAGCCGTTCGGGGCATTGGACGCCCTGACCCGGCTGAAGATGCACGAATTGCTGCGGAGCCTGTGCCGCGCGCATGAGCCCGCCGTCATTCTCGTCACTCACGATGTGGATGAGGCCCTGGTGCTGGCCGACCGAATTCTGGTACTTACAGAAGGGCGAATCTCGCTCGATCTCGATAATGATCAGTCCATGCCAGGATTACATACCGAGCTGGCCGTAGCCGAAAAGCGGACTCGTCTTCTGGCCGAACTGGGCGTTCATCAGGTCGTCGCCTGAAAGGCTGCATGGAGAACGGACCCTTCCAGATCGCGGAAAGATGGCGGTCCTTATCGAGAATCCAAAGGCAGAAGACCACACCGCTGCAAAAGGGCTACCTCGCGCGGGTTGAGGAACAATGGCTCGGCCGTCATTCGCCGGACATCCCGTAGCATGACGATACCCGCATCCCCACGTTGCAAAATAGCCGCGCAAGGGCTGGAGGATAGTGCCGCGCGCGATCGTGCGGAACAGCGGCCCCTTGCGATCGTCGCGCAAGCCGCAGCCGTCGATATAGGCTACAAGATATTCCTCTAGATTGTGATCGCAGGCATTTCGTGGCGTTTATCGGCCGTTTTACTGACAGATTTCCTTTGGCTTCCGCATCTTCGCCTGATCCAGTCTCGTTCCCGGAGGAACAGTCTCAGCTATGATGGTCGAGCGCCTTCACGGCCGAGGTGAGCCGCCCACGGCCTGATACAGGGCTATCAGCGCCGTCAGCCGATCGTTGCGCAACTGGATCAATGCCAGATCGACCGATAGCAAGGCGCGCTGTGCGTCCACCTGTTCCAGATAGGTGGAGTATCCCACGCGATAGCGGTTGGTTGCATGACGCAGGCTGCTGGCCACAGCGTCACGCTGGCCGGATAATGCCTTCTCCTGATCATCGAGCCGCGTAATCACCGCGAGTTGGTCCTCCACCTCACGAAAGGCGCGGAGGACCGCCCGCTGATAGGCGAAGGCCGCCTGATCGCGCTGCGCGACCGCCGCGTCGAACTGTCCCCTGAGGCGCCCGCCCGCGAAGATCGGGGCCAGCACCGACCCGCCGATCGACCAGAAATCGACATTGTCGCGCAGCGACGAACCGATGATCTCGCCCACAGTAGCGCTCAGCTGCACTTGAGGGAGAAATTGCCGCTGCGCGGCCCGGAGCCGGGCATCCGTGGCGGCCAGCGCATATTCCGCCTGCACGATATCAGGCCGACGACCGGTGAGCTCGGACGGAACCAGTGCCGGAACGGCTGGATGGCGAAGCGCCGCAAACCGGCCACCACGCATTATGTCACCCGGCGTATTTCCAGTCAGCAACGACAGGGCGTTTTCTTGCCGGGCGAGAGCGGTCTCGACCACGGGGATCTGCTGCTGCGTGGCGTGGTACTCCGCTTCCGCCTGCCTCAGTTCGAGATCGGATGTATAGCCTGCGTCTGCCCGGCTGCGGGCTATGCGTAGCGCGGCTTCACGGGAGGTCAGGGTCTCGCGCAGCACGCGCAGCCGTTCGTCCAGCGCCAGCAATGTGACATAGCCGGTAGCTGTGGCCGAGGTTACCGACAGGACTGTCGCCTGCCTGGCGGCGTCGCTGGCCAGCGCATTGGCCGCCGCCGCATCGATCTGCGCGCGATTGCGGCCGAAAAGGTCCAGTTCGTAGCTGGCCTGGAACTGCGGCTGCGCAACCGTCGTCTCCACCGCCGTGCCAAGCGCCGTCAACGAGCGGCCGTGACTGGCCGGTATCGAGGCGTTGAGAGCGGGCAAGAGCAGCGCGCGGGACGCCCGCTCCTGGGCACGAGCTTCCTGCACCCTCGCGAGGGCAATCGCGATGTCGGCGTTGTTTTCTCTCGCTTGCTCCACCAACGCCACCAGCGTGGGATCGCCAAATGCCTGCCACCATTCGCCATCTGCTATCGCGCCGCCCGTGAATTTGGTGCGCCAACTCTCCGGCGCAGCGACTGCGGAGGTGTCGGGTGGTGCCGGAATGCTTGGAACACAGCCGGCGAGGCCCACCGCAAGCGCGACGGCCGCGACTGTCCTGAAGAGGCAGTTCCGCATCACTGCTTCCTCGTGTGGACGGTCGCAACGACCGACATGCCTGGGCCGAGCCGCCTGGCAAGCTCCTGGTTCGGATCGATACGGATGCGCACCGCGATGCGCTGGGGCACCTTCACGAAATTGCCGGCCCCCGTATCGGGGCGGATCACACTGAATTCGCTGCCGGCCGCCGGCGAGACCCGCTCAACCACCCCGGTGAGACTGGCGCCTTTGAAAGCATCGACCTGCAACGTGGCCTTCTGGCCAACCCGAATGTCCGCGGTCTGCGCTTCCTTGAAATTGGCGACCACCCAATGTTCGGTCGGGACGAGATACATGAGCTGCGTGCCCGGAGACACAAGCTGGCCGACGCGGACCGCCACCTCGCTCAGCCGGCCGTCGCGCGGCGCTCTGATGATCGTGTTGTCCAGGTCGACCCGCGCGAGATCGCGCGCTGCCGAGGCATTGTCGACCTGCGCGCGCAGGCCGCCGCGTCCAACATCGACCGAGCGGACCTGTTCGACAGCGATCGCGCGCTGCGCCTGCGCCTGCTGCACGGCGGTCTCCGCCTGGCGCAAGGCAGCCAGCGTCTGGTCCCGCTCGCGCCGCGACACCGATCCCTCACTGACAAGGTCGTCCACGCGCGCCATGTCCGCCCGCGCCCGGACCAGCTGCGCCCGGGCATTGGCGACGGCGGCATCCTGCAACCGGACCTGCGCCTCGCCCGATCGCTGGTTCTGCAAGGCGTTGTCGAGCGTTGCGGTCTGTGCGGCGATGTTGGCTGCCCCCTGCGCCACGCGGGCCCGATAGATGCGGTCGTCGATCGTGACCAGCACGGCGCCTTTACGCACGTCGGCGAAGTCACGGACATTCACGGCCGTGACATATCCCGTGACCTGTGGACTGATGATCGTGGTCTGCCCGCGCACATAGGCATTGTCCGTGGTCACGTTGCCGGACCGGAAAGGCGGCAGGCCCCAGGCATAGAGGACGGTCAGCACACCGGCCAGGATGACAAGGCCAAAGATGATGATGGCGCGGCGTGACCGGTTAGGCGCCCACCCGCTACCCTGCTGCTCTGCGTCGGTGAACTCGGGATCGGTCGGTTGACTGGCAGTGCCGGTTGCGGCCGGTACCTGCTGCTTGCCTGGATCGCTTTTAATCTCTGTATTCATGCATTGCGGCTCATCATTGTCTGGAGGGCTGCCATCTCATCGGCCAGCGGGTTGATGCCTTTGCGCCGCAGGTAGGCCCAGCGGGCGAATGTGATCGCGAACGCGGCACCTGCGAGGCAGCCGATGACGAAGAAGACATCGTTGAACGCCATGATCGCCGCCTGCTGGTTCACCTGCTGCACCAGTCGCGATGCCCCTGTCGCCTGCCTCAGGGCCGCATCGCCCAGCGTGGCGCTTTGTCCGGCTGCAAGTTGTCCGATCGCCTGTGCGACCGCCGGGTCGGATAGCGACAGGCTTTGACCCATCGTCATCAGATGCGCCTTGACGCGAATGGTATGGAAGGCCGAAAGCGCGGCCACGCCGGCGAGACCGCCGATCGTCTGCGAGAGGCCGAATACGGCTATGAAGCTGATAATATAGTCCGGTCCGCGCGACAACGCGCGCAAAATGCCCTGCATCATCAGCGACGCCATGACATAGACCGACGCAAAGGCCAGCAGCGCCTGGGTCCAGTACAGATTGGCCGGACGGGTCAGTACACCGGACCGCGTATCGAGCAAGGCGGCGACCGCGATAATGCCCATCGCGACCATGATCGGACGCGTGAGATCGGTCGGGTCGAGCCGCACGATGGACACCGTTGAGCCGAGAAAGGCCGCCAGGGTCAGTATCCAGTAATAGGTCACGAGCTGGTCGTTCACCATGCCCACCGTCGAGAGAAGGCCGGTTGCTCCGAAATTCTGTTCGGACAGCAGGACACGAACCATCGCCCCGGTCAGCGCGAAGGCGAGGATGTTCCCACTTGTCATCCATCGAGTGTGCAACATGGGGTTGGCGCGGTTATGCTCGATCAGGAAGGCCAGTCCAATCAACAGGATCGCGCCGGCCAGCGCGGCGCCCAGCCAGGGCTTGTCCCACCAGATGATGCGGCCCTGCACGAGAAAGGCGCATAGCAGGCCGATCCCCGATGTGAGCAGCGGGAAGGATATGAGATCCAGCTTTTCGAACGAGCGCACCGTTTCGCCAGGCGGCAGGTGAAGGATATTGACCAGGCCCACGGCGACAAGTGAAAGACCGAACTGTAATTGGAAAAGGTGATCGATGTCCCCCGATGCAAGCAGTGCGGGAGAGATCGCGCGTGCCAGGGGGATCGCGATCTGTCCGAGCCCGATGCCGATCAGAACCGCCACGATCTTCGCCTTGGCCGGCATTCCCTGAATGAGATAGAAGGTAGCCAGCGTGCTGATGCAGCTTCCGGCGATTCCGGCGATTCCGCGCGAGAGCAGTTCGACATGATAGCCGGCGTCGAACAACTGCACGAAATTGGCGAACAGCAACGCCGACATTGCCACCCGCACGAACCGCTGTATGCCGAATTCCTGCCGCGCCTTGAACAGCAGCATGCTCATGCAGGCGTTGGTCAGATTGAACGCGACCGTTACCCATCCTCCCTCGACGGGCGTCAGCGCGAGATTGCTCTGGACGAAGGTCAGGTTCGCGATGAGAAGTCCGTTCTGAAGTCCTCCGACCACAGCGAGATACAGCCCGATCAGCAGATAGGCGACCTTGCGCGCGGCGGGGTGATCGGGAGTTGCCGGTGAACCCGGCATGAACGGCCGCTCGTGCGGCTTGAACACATGGCCGGCGTTTGGGCTTCCCGAAGCGGACGCGCGGTTAGCCATCGCGAAAGACCGATCCGATCAGCATGGCGGTCAGTTCGCGACGAAAAGTCTCGTCGTCCGCCAGTTCCGGCATGGAGCGGATCAGTTGCTCGCGGCGAACGATGTTGATGGCCATGCCGTAGCCGAACTGGAGGATCAACATGTTGAGCGGGCCAGGCCGTAAGCGGCCACGCGCCCACACCTTCTCCAAACGGCTGCCCAGATGTTCGACCAGTGGCGTGAAGAGATTTTCGTTCACCCATTCGGTGCGCTCGTCGTCGCGAAAGACGTCGCGCGCGGCAAAATGCGGAATCTGCGTGTTCTCACACATGAATCTTGTGATCTCGCTCAATGCGGATCGCACCGAGCTTTCGGGATCGTGGTCAGGTGCCGGAACGTCAAGGTCCGCGAGAAGGTTCTGCAACTCCCGGCCGAGGCCTTCGATCACGGCCTTCCAGAGATTGAGCTTGGAACCGAACTGGTAAGAGATGAGTGAAGGGTCCACCCCTGCCTCATCGGCTATCTCCTTGAGCGTGGCACCCTCATAGCCCTTGGAGGCGAAGACCCCGAGCGCGGCCTGGGAAATGTCCCGCGAGGGGTCGAGGCGGTCCCTCGGCGGGCGCCCCCGCGGCCGGATTGTCTGAATGGGCGGCTGACGCGTCATGCGGATTTATTAAATCGTGATTTAATAAATGGCAAGTGGCCTGATGCAAGCCCCATTGCGCTTGCCTGGGGGCGAGTGCAGGCGCGCCCGATCGGCTGGCCGCCATATCTTGCGCGGAGACAGGTCGATGCAGGCTTTGCGAGACGGTATGGGATAGATTGCAAAACGGCGGCGGCCAGGGCAGTGAATGCCAATAGTTTTTCAGATTATCTTGATTGTTGCCTCGACCGCGCTCCTCGTTGTGCCGCAATGATTTTCAACCCACACAGCGCGCCGCCATTCTGAGCGGCTGCTAGCATTACGCAACGGTGCATCGGAACGATATTTTGAAGAACTTCGCGACTTGGAAACCTATATTCCGCGAGGAGGCCGCTGGCCTTATCGCTTATTCGGGTTGGCCATGATGGTTTTCGCATCCACCCATTTAGTGTTCTGCCGCTAAAATTGCCTGTCGGCTTAAGGGCCGAGACTGTTGAAAAAGTCGCTTGAGTTGCGGCTGGGGGAGTGATTCCATCGCGAGTGTAGTCGGGAGATGCGGCGATGATGGGTAAGCTGGATGGGCAGGATCGGCTGTTTTACGAGTTTCGGCTGAACGATCATGTGCCAGCGGATCATCTGCTGCGGCGGATTGATACGGTTCTGGATTTCGGCTTCGTGCGCGAACATCTCGCCAGCAGCTACAGCGCGATGGGGCGACCATCGATCGATCCCGAACTGATGATGCGGATGCTGCTGGTGGGCTATCTTTTCGGCATCCGGTCCGAGCGCAGGCTATGCGAGGAAGTGCATCTCAACCTTGCCTATCGCTGGTACTGCCGCCTTGATCTGGACGGTCGCGTGCCGGACCATTCGACCTTCAGCAAGAACCGCTATGGCCGCTTCCGCGACGGAGAGTTGCACCGGTTGCTGTTCGATGAGGTCGTCCGCCGCTGTGTCGAGGCGGGGCTCGTGATCGGCCACGACACCGCCGTGGACGCCAGCATGGTCGAAGCCGACGCCAACTATGAGCATAAGCTGCCGGGGAGCGAAGCGCCCGATACCCTGCGCGGCCAGTACCGCAGCAGCCGCGCGGTGCGCGAATATCTCGCCGCCCTCGATGCGGCGCTGCCGACGCCACCGGATGAGCCGGAGCCATCCACGCCCAAGCATGTGTCGCCGATCGACCCACAAAGTGCGTGGTCGTCAAAGCATGGCCGCGCCCGGTTTGCCTACGCCACCAACTCCATGATCGACACCGAGACCGGCTGCATCCTCGATGTCGAGGCCAGTCCGGCACGCTTCGCGGCGGAGGTGGCGACGACGCGGGTCATGGTGGAGCGCGTCGGTCAGCGTCTCGGTATCACGCCCAAACGCATTGCCGCCGACAAGGCCTATGGCAGTGGCCTGCTGCTTGCTTGGCTGTTCGATCGCGAGATTGTGCCGCATATCCCGGTCATCGACCGCCAGCGCCAGGTGCCGGGCATCTTCAGCCGGGATGACTTCACCTATGACCCCCAGAACGACAGCTTCACCTGTCCCGGAGGAAGATCGCTGACATATCGTGGCGACGATCGAGCGCATCGCGTGCATTTCTACCGTCCGAAAGGCAGCGACTGCAAAGCCTGTCCCGTTCGCGAGCAATGCACTACAGGGACACGGCGGACGCTGACCCGTTCGTTCGATCAGGAGGCGCGGGATCGCGCCCAGGCCCTCGCGCAGACCGATGACTATGCCCGATCCCGACGATTGCGAAGGCGTATCGAGCGGCTCTTCGGCCATCTCAAACGTACCATGGGCATCCGAAGGTTGAAGTTGAAAGGGCTCAGCGGAGCGGCAGAGGAGTTCTTGATGGCGGCATCGGCCCAGAACCTCCGTCTGCTCACCAGACCGGCAAGCATGACTGGATAATACAGCCCTCGATTGCATCGGCGATCGTCGCTCCACTGCCAAGCACCGCCGTCAACCCAACGACTTTTTCAACAGTCTCGGCCGTTTTCTGGAAATGCCACTCCCGCCCAAACCCGCCTTCAACGCACATTCCTAGAATCCCGCCATCAGTCCGTCGATCGCGCCTTGCAGGATGTAGCTGGCGGCCAGTTTGTCGACCAGTTCGTCGCGGCGGGCGCGGCTGGCGTCGGCTTCGAGGAGGGTGCGGGTGACCGCCTGCGTCGACCAGCGTTCGTCCCAGAAGAGGATCGGGCGGCCCAGATCCGCGATGTTGCGGGCGAAGGCGCGGCTCGCCTGGCTGCGCGGGCTTTCGCTGCCGTCGAGGTTCAGGGGCAGGCCGACGACCACGCCCTTCACCTGCTGCTGGTCCATGAAGGCGGCGAGCGCGATCTTGTCCTTGCTGAATTTCCCGCGCGAGACGGTGTGGGCGGGGCTGGCGATGGACCAGCCCGCGTCGCACAGTGCGAGGCCGATCGTCTTCGTGCCGACGTCCATGCCGAGCAGGCGGCCGCCCATGGGCAGCGCTTCGCGGAACAGGGCGCGGTCCGCCGTCAGGAGGGCGGCGCTCATTTCAGATAGGTGGACAGGCGGGCGCGGGCATCCTCCCGGATATTCGCCCAGAACAGATTATAGTCATAGACATGGTAATTATTGCCGGGGAGGGTGAAGGGCCCCATGTCCACCGGCTCCCCGATCAGCAGGAAGCCGTCGTCGGCGCAGCGGGCCGGGACGGCGGCGGTCACCAGCGTGGCAGGCTTGCCCTCTTCCCTGCCCTGGAGCGTGCCGCGATTGGCGCTGGCCGGAGCCGTCCCGTCCCGCGCGCCGGTCAGCGGATTGGTGCAGAGCATGTGCGTGCCCTTGCGCGGCTGGCCGGTCAGGCCGTCATGAGCCTGGAACATCGCGGCGACGGCGGAGGGATCGGCGGGTTCGGCATAGCTTTGCCAGCTGAGGACGCAGCGCGCCTGATCGGGTTTCATGCAGGCAGGGAGGCCGAGCGCGGGAAGGTCGGCTTCGACCGAGACGGGCCAGCCAATGACATAGGCCGCGACGATCCTGTCCGCGACGGACTTGCCCGCCACCTGATCGTGCATCAGGCGGAGGAGGTGGAGCGAGCCCTGGCTATGGGCGGCGAGGATGACGGGGCCGGCCGGGTTGGTCTTCAGGAAGGCGGCGAAGGCGGCGCTCACGTCGCGATAGGCGGCGTCGATGGCTTTCGGGCCGTCCGCCTTGTCGGTCAGGAACGCGCCGTAATTGGCCTGCCGGTAGCGCGGCGCCCAGATCGCGCCGACGGCGTTGAAGGCGCTGGCCTGCCCCTTCACGAAGCGGCGGGCGGTATTGAGCGAATCCTTGTCGTCGAGGCGCATGTTCCAGTGCGCGTCGCCCAGCGTCGTGATGTAGGAGGTGGGATGGATGAAGAAGACCGCCGCCTTTTGCGCGGCGGGCGCGTCCTTCACGCCCTCCGGCGTCCAGAGCGCGGGATTGTCCTTCGCGATGTCGGGACGGGCGATCCACATCTTCGGATCGTCATAGGCGTTGGCCGGCAGCGGCTGGAGCGGGGCGAAGGTTTCGCGCGGGACCATCACCGCGCGGATCATCTCCATGCCCCAGAGGCGATAGGCCAGAAGGGCCGCGATCACCAGCACGATCAGCGTCGCGACGACGTAAAGGAATTTGCGGGCCAACCCATGCTCTCCATTTTCGGGCAAGCGCTTGTCTGGCGCATGGGGGACGTGCTGGCAAGAGGCGCGAAACCGGCTTGAAGCGGGCAGGCGCGGATGCTAGCGGCGGGCCATGTCGATAGACCTGCAAACCGTCAAGAAGATCGCCAGCCTTTCGCGCATTTCGGTGACCGATGCCGAAGCGGAGGCCATGGTGCCCGAACTCAACAACATCCTGCGCTGGGTGGAGCAACTGGGCGAGGTGGACGTGACCGGCGTTCAGCCGATGACCGCCGTCATCCCCAACCACCAGCGCCTGCGCGAGGACGCCGTGACCGACGGCGACGTGCGCGACAAGGTGCTGGCGAACGCGCCCCAGGCGGAACATGGCTTCTTCGCGGTGCCCAAGGTGATAGAGTGATGAGCGATTTGACTGACCTGACGGTCGCGGACATCCGCGACGGTTTCCGTGGCGGCGCTTTTTCGGCGCGCGAAGTGGCCGAGGCGTTCAACGCCAATGTGGCGGCGGGCAAGGCGCTGAACGCCTTCATCGTCGAGACGCCGGAAAAGGCGCTGGCCGCCGCTGACGCCGCCGACAAGGCCAAGGCGGCGGGCGAGGCCTTGAAGCCGCTGGCGGGCGTGCCCATCGGCATGAAGGACCTGTTCTGCACCGAAGGCGTGCAGACGACCGCCGCCAGCCACATGCTGGAAGGCTTCATCCCGACTTATGAATCCACCGTTTCCGCCAAGCTGTGGGATGCGGGCGCGGGGATGCTGGGGAAGCTGAACCTGGACCAGTTCGCGATGGGATCGTCCAACGAGACAAGCTGGTTCGGCAATGTGATCTCGCCCTGGAAGCGCAAGGGCGGGGACAATGCCGCGCTGGCGCCGGGCGGGTCTTCGGGCGGATCGTCGGCGGCGGTTTCGGCGCGGCTGTGCCCGGCGGCGACGGGCACCGATACGGGCGGGTCGATCCGCCAGCCCGCGGCCTTCACCGGGATCAGCGGCATCAAGCCGACCTATGGGCGCTGCTCGCGCTGGGGCGTGGTGGCGTTCGCCTCCTCGCTGGATCAGGCGGGGCCGATGGCGCGGACGGTGCGCGACAATGCCATCATGCTGGAGGTGATGGCGGGTTTCGATCCCAAGGATTCGACCTCGCTCGACCTGCCGGTGCCGCAGTGGGAGGCGGGGCTTTCCAGCGACCTGCGCGGCAAGACGGTCGGCATCCCGAAGGAATATCGCCCCGACGGCCTCAATGCCGAGATCGCGGCGCTGTGGGATCGCGGGATCGCATGGCTGAAGGATGCGGGCGCGGAGGTGGTCGAGGTGTCGCTGCCGCATACGAAATATGCGCTGCCGACCTATTATATCATCGCGCCGGCGGAAGCTTCGTCCAACCTCGCGCGCTATGACGGGGTGCGTTACGGGCAGCGCGACCTGCCCGATGGCGCGGGATTGCAGGACATGTATGCCGCGACCCGCGCCGCCGGTTTCGGGCCGGAGGTCAAGCGCCGCATCATGATCGGCACCTATGTGCTGTCGGCGGGCTTCTACGACGCTTATTATACGCAGGCGCAGAAGGTCCGGGCGCTGATCGCGCGCGATTTCGAGCAGGCTTTCGAAAAGTGCGACCTGTTGCTGACGCCGACCGCGCCGAGCGCCTCCTTCGCGCTGGGCGAGAAGCAGGCCGATCCGCTGGCGATGTATCTCAATGACGTGTTCACGGTGCCCGCTTCGCTGGCGGGCTTGCCCGCCATGGCGGTGCCGGGCGGATTGGACGCGCAAGGGCTGCCGCTGGGCTTGCAGATCATCGGGCGGGCGCTGGACGAGCAGGGCGTGCTCAACGCGGGCCTCGCCATCGAGGAACGCGCGGGCTTCGCGGCGCGGCCGGACAAGTGGTGGTAACGCAATCATGTTCCTGCGAAAGCGGGAGCCCAGGGCCGGATGGCTCTGCACTCACCCTGGGTTCCTGCCTTCGCAGGAACAGTTGAGGACAAGAAGATGACCGAGGCAGCATATCGCATCCAGGGCGCAACCGGCGAGTGGGAGGTCGTGATCGGCCTGGAAGTCCACGCGCAGGTGACGAGCAAGGCGAAGCTCTTTTCCGGGGCGGCGACCGCTTTCGGGGCGGAGCCCAATACGCAGGTGTCGCTGGTCGACGCGGCGATGCCGGGCATGTTGCCCGTGCCCAACCGCGAATGCATCCGGCAGGCGGTGCGGACCGGCATGGCGATCAATGCGCGGATCAACAAATGGTCGCGCTTCGACCGCAAGAATTATTTCTACGCCGATCTGCCGCAGGGCTACCAGATCAGCCAGCTATATCACCCGCTGGTGGGCGAGGGGGAGATCGAGATCAATCTCGACGAGAAGAACCCCGACGCCGAAACCAAGGTGATCGGGATCGAGCGCATCCATGTCGAGCAGGACGCGGGCAAGCTGATGCATGACCAGCATCCGACAAGCTCCTATGTCGACCTCAACCGGTCGGGCGTGGCGCTGATGGAGATCGTGTCGAAGCCGGACATGCGTTCTCCCGCCGAAGCAGGTGCTTATCTGTCGAAGCTGAGGACGATCCTGCGCTATGTGGGATCGTGCGACGGCAATATGGATCAGGGCTCCATGCGCGCGGACGTCAATGTTTCGGTGCGCAAGCCGGGCGAGGAATTCGGGACGCGGACCGAGACGAAGAACGTCAACTCCGTGCGCTTCGTCATGGCGGTGGTGGAATATGAAGCCAGCCGTCAGGTCGATGTGCTGGAAGCGGGCGGCAAGGTGGTGCAGGAAACGCGCCTCTATGATCCCGACAAGAATGAGACGCGCTCCATGCGGTCGAAGGAAGACGCGCATGACTATCGCTATTTCCCCGACCCGGACCTCTTGCCGCTGGAACTGGACGACGCCTTCCTGGAGGAATGCCGCCAGTCGCTGCCCGAACTGCCGGACGCCAAGCGGCTGCGCTATGAGAAGGATCTGGGCCTTTCCGCCTATAATGCGGCGGTGCTGACGGCGGAGGCGGACACCGCGCGCTGGTTCGAGGCATTGCTGGCCGAAGGCGCGCGCATCCAGAAGAAGAGCGAAAGCGAAGTCGCCAAGGCTTCGGCCAACTGGCTGCTGTCGGAACTTTACGGGGCGCTCAACCGGCTGGGCCGCTCGCTGGAGGACAGCCCGGTGACGCCCGAGGACGGCGCGGAACTGCTGGCGCTGGTCGCGGACGGCACGATTTCGGGCACCATCGCCAAGCAGGTGTTCGAGATCATGCTCGAAACCGGCGGCAAGCCCGGTGCGATCGTCGAGGAAAAGGGCCTCAAGCAGACGTCCGACACGGGCGCGATCGAGGCGGCTGTCGCCAGGGTGCTGGCCGATAATGCCGACAAGGTGGAGCAGTATAAGGGCGGCAAGGAAGCGCTGTTCGGCTTTTTCGTGGGGCAGACCATGAAGGCCATGCAGGGCAAGGCCAATCCGCAGGTGGTGAACGAACTGCTGAAGAAGGCGCTGAGCTGAGGCGGCAGGGGCGGGCGCGGCAGGCGGTTCGTTGGCTTTTGGGTGGTCAGCGGACAGTCGCGGCTTAGATGCCCACCTTCGTTCGCCCTGAGCTTGTCGAAAGCTCTGCACCTCACTTCGTTCGGTGGAAGGCTTCGACTGCATTGGAGATGCAGTTTATCCTGAGCGACTGCTGCAATCAGTCGGTCGAAGGGCTCAGCCCCGAACGGAGATTGAATGTCCGCCTTTGACCGAAACCTGTCTCTCAATCCCCCATCCCGATAAAGAAAGGGCGCCGCCATGGGGGACGGCGCCCTTTCCCTTTCAAGGCCATGATCCCCGGGGAAGGGGCATGGCGGGATCGGCAGGCCTGGAGGGTCTGGAGGGGCATGGCCCGCCGATCCATGTTCAAGACGTCACAGGACGAAGTTTACCGTCGCGCGAAATGCGATGGCGACATGGCTTTGCTGTTCCTCGGCGCTGAATTCCCCGCCGACGCGGAAGCTGTCATTGCCGCCGATCAGGCGCGCGCGCCCGGTCCAGCCGTTGGTGCGTTCGTCCGCGACCAGCGTGAATTGCTGGCCGCCCTTGAAATAGGCCACGGTGTCGCCGAGCGATCCGCCGATGATCTGGCGGCGCCCGCCTTCCAGTTCGAAGCGGACCCAGCCATCCCGCGGATCGAGGCTGCCGAAATCATAGCCCGCCGTGACGGTGCCGTTCGCGGTCAACTCGTCGCTGGTGCGGCCCAGCACGGTGAGGTTGAAGGCATCGCCGCCGCCATTTTCGGCATAGCCCTTTTCCTTGAGGCGGTAATAGTCGATCCCCGCCGCCGGGCGCAGCGACAGGCGGCCCATCCGCTTTTCGTAAGAGATGCCCGCCGTGGCGGAATAGAGCTTGCCCGACCAGTCGCCTTCGGCGGTGCGGCTGACGGTCCCGCTGGCGAAATGCCGCGTGCCGTTGAAGTCGATATGCGCGGCCGACACGCGGGCGAAGGCCTGGATCGGGCCGAAATCGCCGCGCCAGTGCGCCGCCAGCTCGAACTGGTCGGAATCGACGGCGAGATTGCTGCCGCCCTTGGAATCATTGCCGTGGATATAGGCGAAGGAGCCGCCGAACGCGCCGATGCCGGTCAGATATTCGACGCCCGCGCTCGCGCCCCAGCCGTTGATGTCGTAGGAAGCGGTGTTGCCCACGCTTTTCGAGCTGCCGAACGCGACCTGTTGCAGCCAGAAGCCCAGCCGTCCGTCCTTCGTGCGGTAGATGCCGCCCGGATCGGACAGGATGCGCGCGGTGGCGCGGGAGCCGGCGGTGACCGCTTCGAAGGTGCCGCCCGCATGGTCGGGCAGCATCTGTTGCAGGGTGGCCTTCAGCGTATCGCCGTCCATGATCCCCAGATAGGCGTTCGCGACGGCGCTGTCATTGTCGAGCGCGTTGAAGATCGCGCTATAGGCCCGCGCCTGCGATCCGGAAAGGCCGAGTTCCGTGACGCTCTTCGCCCCGACGGACAGGGTGACTTCGCCGGTGCCGGTGTTGGACGCCACGCTGCCCTTGAACATATAGGGGAGCAGCGTGGCGCCGGAGAGCGAGGGCGTGCCGGCGAGCGAACCGGCGCGGACGATGACATAATCGCCCGCCGCGCCCTTGACGTTGGTCATCGTCGCCTTGACCTGCGATCCTTCGGCGAAGCTGGCGGCGCCCGCCACGTCATAGACGGTGTGGGTGCCGTTCGCGCTGTCGATGGTGACGCCGATGACGGAGCCGGACCCGGCCTGAAGCGAGGCCAGCGCCACCGATCCCGTATTGGTGGCGTTCAGCGCGCCGCCGTTCAGCACCAGCGCCGTCTGGCCGCTGCCCACGAGCTTGCCGGTGAAGCTGGACGTGCCGGAGAGGGTCATGCTGCTGCCCTGGCCCGCGAAATCGACATCGCCCGTCACGGTCGCCTTGTCGGCGAGGGAGAGCGTCCCGGTTCCCGCGCCGAAGGCGATATTGCCCTTGTGGCTGGCGGTGCCGGACAAGGCGAGGCTGTCATCGCCCGCGCCCATGCTGATATTGCCCGCGACCGATCCGGCCGAGACGGTCATGGCGTCATTGCCCGACCCGAGACGGACATCGCCCACGATGGACGGCGCGTTCGCCGTTTCCGACGCGAGCGACTGGCCGACCGTCACGCCGGACGTGTTGGCGCTGAGGTCGATGGCGATGTTCGATCCCGCCTTGGCCCCGGTCGCGCTGATCTTGCCGGTGTTGGTGAGCGAGGAGACGGTGCCGGAGGAATCGACGATGGCGATGGCCGTGCCTTTTTCATTGCTGCCCGCGACGGCCTGCACCGCGCCGCTGACGGCGATGGTGCCGGCCTTCGCGCCCGCATCGATCGCGATGGCGCGGGCGGAGGTGCCGTCCTTGCTGGAGCCGCTGGCGCCGACCGTGCCGGAAATCTCCAGCTTGTCGGCGGCGGCGCCCGAACCCAGGCGCAGCGCCGTGGCGTTGCTGTCATGGGAGACGGCGGAAACCGTGCCGGCGACCAGCACGCCCTTGGTCACGGTGACATCGCCGCCAAGCCCGCCGATCACGAGCCCGTTGCCGTCCACGCCGTCATAGACGCCGTTGCCGCCGATCGATCCCTTGACGATCAGGCCATAGCCGGAGCTTTCGGCGGCGACCGCGCCGATGCTGGTGTCGCGGTCTTCCGCGCCGATCTGGACGGCGGCGGCCGAACCATAGGTGACGATGGAGGCGCTGCCTTCGGTGCTGTCGGTCAGGCCATCGTCGTCGATGTCGGTGTCGTCCTTGTCGTCCGTATCCTTGCGGACGGGCGGGACGTCGAAGATGATGCCGCCGGTCACGTCGCCCGCGATGCGGACCGCCGATCCGCCTTGCAGGAGGTCGTCGGCGTCGAGCTTGCTGGTGTCGGCGGGACGGCTGGTGGAGCGATAGCCGGTGCTGGTGATGCTCCCCTGGATCTTGACCGCGCCGTCGACATCGCCCAGCAGCGCCGCGCCCACGCTGTTCGCGCCCTGCACGGTGGTCGTGCCCCGCAGCGTGACATTGCCGGTCACGTCGTTGGCCAGCACGCCATAGCTGTCGTCGCCCACCATGGAGATGGTGCCGCTGGTGGACAGGTTGCCGTTCAGCGGCGCGTCGATGCGGATGCCCGACGACTGGTTGCCTTCGACGGTGATGGTGCCGCTGTGATCGATGGCGCCGGAATGAGCCGCGCCGGACTGGACCCAGATGCCCTTCTTGTTCGTGCCCTTGGCGAAGGGGCCGTCAAGGTCGCCGTCATTGTCGGCGTCCTTGGCGGTGTAATCCTCCGTCAGGGTGATGGTGCCGCTGTTGGCGATGGCGCCGGTCGTGCCGGGCGTCACCAGGATGCCGGTCACGTTGCTGGCGTCGTCGATCGTCAGCTTGCCGGCGTTGGCGACCTTGTTGTTGCTGTCCAGCGTGATGGCGGCGCCGCTGGTGAGCGCGATGGAACCGTTGGAGGTGACGGTGATGTCGTCCGCCGCGCCATTGGCGGCGGTGGATGTCCTGACCGCCTTGGTGGTGCTGGAATCGATCTTGGTCTCCGCGAAGGCGGGCGCGGCCGCAAGGGCCGCCAGAACGGGCGAGATGGCCGTGCAGGCCAAGAGATGTCGCATGGTGTCTCCTCTGCAAGGGCGCTGTCCATGTGCGCGCCTATGCGGGAGGGACGATGTGGCGGGGGAAAACCCGTGCCGGAATATTCACTTATCGTTCAGAAGGCGAAATCGACGCCGATCCGAACGGTGCGCGGGCGCAGGGGCGTATAATAATCCGTCCGCAGATCGAAGGGCGTGCCCAGCGAAAAGCGGTTGCCGTCGCTGTCGAACAGGTTGGTGAGGGACAGGGACCATTGCACCGGGCCGCGTATCAGGCTGGCGGAGAGGGCGGTGTCGACATAATCGCCCTGCTCGCGGCCCAGGATCGGGCCGACGCCGAGGCGCGACTTGCCGACATAGCGCGCCGAGGCCGACAGGCGGAGCGACAGCAGGTCGCCGAGAGGCGCGCGATAGTCGACCGCCAGCCGCCCGGATATGTCCGCGACATTGGGCAAGGAGAGCTTTCGTCCTTCATAGCTGAGCGCCCGCAGGAACTGGGCGGGCTGGTCGAGGCGGCTGTCATTGTAGATGAGGCTGCCGTCGATGGTGAGCTTTGCCACGGGGCGCAGCACGACGCGGCCCTCGACCGTGTAGATGCGCCCGTCCCCGATATTGGCGGTGGAGGGGAGGCCGATGCGGTCGGTCACGTCCGCTTGGATGTCGCGCCAGTCGGTCCAGGCGACATTGGCGGAGATCGCGACGGGATCGCGGCCCGCCACGCCCTTGCGGAAACCCGCCTCCAGCGTCGACACGCGGTCGTTGCGGAAGCGTTCGATGCGCTGGTCGTCCATGGCGAGGCCGCCGGGGCGGAATCCCTGCTGGAAGCGGACGTAGAGCGTTATGCCCGGCAGGGCGTCCGACAGCAGCGAGGCGGAGGGGAGGAAGATGGTTTCGCTGCGATCGGCCTGCGCTTCGGCATAGGCGATGTCGGCGGCGGCGAGCAGGGAGATGGGATCGTTCGCCTCCCCCGACAGGCGGCTGTTGGTCAGCCGCCCGCCCAGCGTGGCGATGAGTCCCTCGACCGGCTCGAACGATGCTTCGGCGAAGATCGTGGCTTCCTTGATCCGGTTGCGCACGCCCGTCGCGGTGGCGGCCATGCCCCGGCCCAGCATGGGGACGCCGGGAATGATCTCCGGCTGGAAGGCGGCCATGCCAAAGGAGGTCAGCGAGCGGCGGATGTCCGACGTGCTTTCCAGATAGGAGGCGCCCAATATCCAGCCCAGGCCATTGTCCAGATCGCGCACCAGCCGGTTTTCGGTCGAGAAGATCTCCACTTTGTTCCTCTGGCGGAACAGGGCGGGCGGGCCGCCGGGCTGGGTCGCGTCGTAGCTTTCGGCGAGGATGTTGCGGACATAGCCGGTGGACGACACGAAGCGCAGGTCGTCCCACTGCTTTTCGACCCGCGCGTTCAGCAGCAGATAGTCGGAATGATAGGGCTGGGCGACGCTGGAATCCCGCGTCAGCCGCCCGGCGTCGCGGGTCGCATATTGGGCGTCGCGGCCATCGATCCGCTGATAAAGGCCGCTGAGGTCGATGGTCCAGTCATCGTCGGGCGCAAGGCGCAGGGCCGCGCGCGCGCCGTAGATGCGCGTGCGGTTCACGTCATCGCGGTCCCGCAGCCGATCATCGATGGTGCCGCCCTCCTGCACGCCATAGCCGACGACGCGCAGGGCGATCTTTTCCGGCACGATGGGCAGGTTCACCACGGCGGACAGGTCGCCTCCGGGATCGCCATGCTGCGTGGCGGAGGCTCCCGCCGAAACCTGCCCGCCCGCTTCCCCCAGATTGGGCGGATTGGGGATCATGCGGACGATGCCGCCCAGCGATCCCGCGCCGTAGAGTGTGCCCTGCGGTCCTTCCAGCACCTCCACGCCGCGCATGTCGTAGAGGCGCAGGTCCGGGTCGGGCGCGGCATAGTTGAGGCGCATGTCGCCCAGATATTGCCCCGTCGTCGCCTGCGTCGGTCCCGCCACGCCCGAATCCGCGATGGCGCGGATGAACAGCTTGTTGCGGCCCGATCCGGCATGGGTGGAACTGAGGCTCGCCACGCGGGAGAGCAGCGCCGCCGATCCGCCCGCCGCTTCGCCGCTGCCGAACAGGCCGCCGTCCACCATGTCCACCATGCCCGCATAGCGCAGCAGGGGCACGTCGCGCTTGGACGCGGTGACGACGATCTCCGCCGGGGGAGGAGCGGGGGCGAATGTGTCAGGGCGGGTTGCGGGCGGCGCGGGTTTGGAGCGGAGGGGATGAGAGGCGCGCACGATGCGGAATGTCCGCCCGTCGATCCGCCGGATGGACGCGTCGCTGCCCTTCAGCAGGCGCTTCAAGGCCGCCTCCGCCGACATGCGGCCGCGCACGGCGGGGGTAGCAATGCCCGCGAGCGACTGGTCCGACATGCCGATGCTGGCCCCTGTCTGACGGCCGAGCGCGATCGCCGCCTCGCCCAGCCTGCCGGGGGCGAGGTCGATGCTCTGTCTGTCCGCCGCCCGCGCGGGCGTTGCGGCCGCTATGGCGAGGGCGGTGACGAAAAGGACGTCAGCTTTGCGGACCATCCCCTTCTTTCAGCAGCCATCCGTCGCCTTGACGGACGGCGGTCAATCCCATGAGCGGCGCGGCCCCGGCGAAGAAGCGCGCCGGGTCCTTGTCCAGCGCGATGGTGCCGGTGAAGCGCATCGCGGCCGCGCCGGGCGTAGCGGAGAGGCGCACGCCGATGGAGCGGGCGATGTCCTCGCCCACCTCGCCGATGGGGGCGTTGGCATAGACCAGCCGCCCGCTGCGCCAGCTCGCCACGGCTTCGGGCGCGATGTTCATGACCTTCACGCCGGACGCATCATCGGTCAGCGCGCGGCCCGCGGGAAGGGCGATGGCTTCGGCGCGGGGATTGTAGATCACCTTGCCCTCCGACACGCCGATGCGGGTCGAGGCTTCGCTGCGGACGATGTTGAAGACGGTGCCCGCATCCTCGAACAGGTCGTCGCCCACGGTGACGCGGAAGGGATTGGCTTCGTCATGCCGCACGGTGAAGGCCGCCTCGCCCTTGTCGAGCGCGGCGAAGCGCAGATTCTTGCGGTCGAGCCGCAGCGTGGTGCCGCCGTTCACGTCGATCTTCGTGCCGTCGTCCAGCGCGATGCTGCGCGTTTCGCCGGGCGCGGTCGTGACCGTGTAGATGTCGCTCCGGTTCATGACGCCGAGCGACACCGCCGCCACCAGAGCCGCCGCCATCGCGCCGCCGCCGATCCAGCGCATCGGTCGCCAGCGCCGCCCGGCGGGATCGCCCGCGTCGTTGGCGGGCGCGGGCATATGGACCGGATCGGCGGGGATGATCGCGTCCAGGCCGGCATCCCGCGCCATCAGCGCGTCATAGGCCGCCGCATGGGCCGGATCGACCTCCAGCCATGCGGTGAAGCCTTCCCAGTCGACAAATTCCGGATCGCGCGTGCGGATCACCCACAGCAGCGCATCCTCATGGATCATGGCATCGGCCCTGTTCATTGTTCACCCCTTGCAGGCTGTGACGCCGCCGCCGCGCTCATTCCGTATCCAGCCTTTGCTTGAGCGCGATCATGGCGCGATAGGCCTTTTGCAGATCCTTCTCCACGGTGGTGAGGCTGACGCCCAGTTCCTCCGCGATCAGGCGCTGACCCACGCCCTCGATGCGGAAGCGGCGGAACACCAGTTCGACGCGCGGGCCGAGTTCGCGCAAGACGGCGCGCGCTTCCTCCAGCCTTTGCGTCAGGATCAGGCGTTCGTCGATGGCGATGTCCTCGCCCGGATCGGCCATCACGCCGCCCGCGCCCTCCGCCCAGTCCTGCTCGCGCCGTTCGCGGCGGATATGGGAACGGTAGCGGTCCAGCATCAGATTATTGGCCATGCGGTAGAGATAGGGCAGCGGATCGGCGACCGGGCCCAGATCCTTCGCCTCCAGCTTCATCCACATGTCCTGCAACATGTCCTCCGCATCCTCCCCCGCGCCGCGCCCGCGCAGGAAGCGCAGCAGGGCGGGGCGGTTCTGGAGGAAGATCGCGGAAAGGCCCGTGGCCATGTCTGTCAGGGTCCAGTGCTTGCCGTTCAGCCGCTGCAATAGAGGCGTGGGCGGGGTCTTGGCAAGGTGATGACGGTTTACCTGACCGCACCGCTGGTCTAGCTCCGTCGACATGGCGGGAGCGCATATGACAGCATATACCGACCGGGAAGCGGCGCGGGACGCGGGCATGGACCCGGACCGGCTCGACGCGCTGGCCGGGTATCTGGACCGGACCTATGTGGCGGGCGGGAAGCTGCCGCACATGCAATTGCGCGTTTCGCGGGACGAACGCACCGTGCTTTCGGTCAGCCGCGGGCGCGCGCGGGAGACGGGCGAACCGCTGCGCGACGATGCGCTGTTCCGCATCGCCTCCATGACGAAGCCGGTCACATCCGTCGCCTTCATGATGCTGGTGGAGCAGGGGCTGGTGGGGCTGGACGATCCGGTGACGGAGGTGATCCCCGAATTTGCGCGGCTGCGCGTGGGGCTGGAGGGCAGGGCGCTCGAAAGGCCGATGCGGATGATCGACCTGCTGCGCCATACGTCCGGCCTGACCTACGGCTTGCAGCAGCGCACGCCGATCGATGCGCGCTATCGGGCGCTGGGGCTGGACGAGTTCCAGCAGAAACGGTCCTCCGACGATTTCATCGCCGCGCTGGCCGACATCCCGCTGGAGTTCCAGCCGGGCGAAAGCTGGAATTATTCCGTCTCCACCGATGTGCTGGGCGTGGTGGCCGAGCGGCTGACGGGCATGGACCTGGAAAGCCTGTTCCGGGCGCGGATATTCGATCCGCTGGGCATGACCGACAGTTTCTTCACCGTGCCCGCGGACCGGGTGGACCGGCTGACCGACGCATGGCGGTTCACCGGCGCGGGCATCGCGCTCAGCGACCGGGGCGCGCGAAGCAACTGGAGCCGCTCGCTGCCATGGCGCTCGGGCGGGGGCGGGCTGGTGTCGTCCACGGCGGATTATCACCGCTTCGCGCGGATGTTGCTGCGCGGCGGGGAACTGGATGGCGCGCGGCTGCTGAAACCGGAAACGGTGGAAGCGATGCGGACCAACCGCCTGCCGGGCGGACAGGATCTCGCCAGCCTGTCGACGGGCATGTTCAGCGAAGTGGACTATGCCGGAGTGGGCTTCGGCCTCGGCTTCGCCATGGGGCTGGAAGCGCGGGACTATAGCTGGGGCGGCATCTTTTCCACCTGGTTCTTCGTCGATCCGGTCGAGCGGCTGATCGCCGTCTTCATGACCCAGCATCTGCCGTCGAGCACCTACCCCGTCCGCGCCGAAATTCGCGCGGGCGTGACGGGCGCTCTCGTGCAGCGACAGGAGGATGGGGATGGCGATGGCTGAAACGGGAAGCATGGCGCAGCCGGGGCCGGACCGCATCGCCGCGCTGATGGCGGGCGAAGGGTTGCCGCCCGACTATGCGGAGATCGTCCAACGCTATTGGCGCGTCCTGGCCGACCATATCGCGAAGCGGAGCGAAACGAAGCGGCCGCTGCTGGTCGGCGTGAACGGCGCGCAGGGCAGCGGCAAATCGACCCTTTGCCTGTTCCTCAAAGCCCTGCTGGAGGAAAAGGGGTTGTCCGTCGCGCTGCTGTCGATCGACGACCTGTATCTCAAACGGGCGGAGCGGGAGGCGCTGGCGCGTTCCGTCCATCCGCTGTTCGCGACTCGGGGCGTGCCCGGAACGCATGATGTCGCGCTGGGCATGGCGGTGCTGGACGCGTTGCTGGCGGGCGGGTCCGCCGATCTGCCCCGGTTCGACAAGGCGGTGGACGACCGTCTGGATCGCAGCGAGCGGGTGGAGGGCCCCGTTGACATCATCCTGTTCGAGGGATGGTGCGTGGGGGCCGCGCCGATGCCGGACGAGGCGCTGCGCACCCCGATCAACGCGCTGGAGGAACGGGAAGACCCGCAGGGCCTCTGGCGGCGCGAAATCAACCGCCGGCTCAGGCAGGGCTATGCGCGGCTGTTCGACCGCATCGACCTGCTGGTCATGCTGGAGGTGCCCGGTTTCGACAATGTGCGCGCCCATCGCCGCAGGCAGGAGGCGAAGCTTGCCGCCCGGCGTCCGGAGGGCGTGGCGGTGATGGACGAGGCCGCGTTGGACCGCTTCATCGACCATTATGAAAGATTGACGCGCCACATGCTCGCCGAAATGCCCCGGCTGGCTGATGTGCGCATAGCGATCGATGCCCGGCAAAGGCCGGTGAGCATGGAAATCCGGCGCTGAAGAAGCCGCCTTATCCCGGCGCGCCGTGCTGCTCCGGCGCCTTGAAAGCCAGTCCTTCGGCAGGCCCCAGATCCCGCTCGCCCGCGAACAATTGGTCCAGCCGGCCGCGAAGATCCTGCCGGTAGCCCTGCGAAATCACCACGCGCGGGGCGGAGATTTCGATTTCCCGGGCTATCGCGTCCTTGATCCGCTCCACGGCCTCTTCGTCCAATATGTCGACGCGCCGCAATTCCATGCAGAGTTGCAGCAGCCCCGCCGCCGTGGCCTGTGCCCTGAGGCCGACATTCGTCAGGTCGAAATGCAGTTTCTTGTCCTTATCGGAAATCATCGTCATGCTTGCGGCTCCTCTCGTTTCCGACCATAGCGCAACGGACGATCGCTGACGAGCCAATCCGGTTCGGCGCGGCAAGCCGATCGGGGAAAGCGCGGAGTCCGCGCGGGCATCGGATAATTTCGCGGCCTGCTTCCAAACCCCGTTGACCGGTCCGCCGCCGCTGCGTATAGCGCGCCCTCACCGCGAGGCAACGCGCCGCGCGAGGCCCATGGGGCGGAGTAGCTCAGCTGGTTAGAGCAGCGGAATCATAATCCGCGTGTCGGGGGTTCAAGTCCCTCCTCCGCTACCATCAATGCAGTCGCAGGCAATTCCCCCGGTTTCCGGTGGGGCAGGTTGAGAAGCTCGGCCAGCGCGCCGTGAACGCTCAGTTCAAGTTCGCCCCGGCCCTCGCGCGGCATGACCTCGATGGCGGTCACAAGCGAACGAATGACGCTCGCCGCTTCCCGGCGGTCGCCTTCATCGGTTCCCAGGGCGTCCTGCAATTCGGTCACCTTCCGGCGATAGGCTTCGATGGACGCCGGGTGCAGTTCCACGACCTTGCTCGATTCCGTCAGCACGGCAAGCTTTGCGGTCAGGCTTTCCTTTTCCGCCTCGATCTCAAGCAATCGGGATTTCATGCTGGCGGTGGCGACGCCATCGGCAATCGCGTCTATGATGTTGTTGATCTGCCTTTCTATGGCGCCAAGCCTCTTTTCGATCTGCTGCCGTTCCTGCCGGACCTTTGCCGTCAGGCGCTTCCGCTCGGCGTGATATTCGGCCAGAAACTCCGCGATGGCATCCGGGGCGAGCAGCCGTTGCCTGATGCCGTCCAGAACGCGGCGTTCAAGATCGGGGACGCGAATGGTCCGGCCATTGCCGCAGGTTCCCTTTTCCCTGTGGGCCGCGCAAGCAAGCTGGTCCTTGCTCTTGACCGTATAGGATGCGCCGCAGCATCCGCATTTCACAAGGCCGGAGAACATATGCCTGGGGCGTCGGCGCTCGTGCAGCCGGGTGCCGCCGTAAAGCTTCTTTCGAGCCTGCACCGCATCCCATAGTTCATCGCTGACGATGCGCAGGTGAGGCGCTGCAACGATCTGCCATGTCTCCGGGGGATTGGGGCGGGAAATGCGCTTGCCGGTTTCCGGGTCTTTGACCATGTGGATACGGTCGAAAACCAGCAATCCAATATAGGCTTCATTGTAGAGGATGCCGCTACGGCGCTTGAGATTGCCGTTGATGGTCGAAGAGGACCAGTCTCCGCCAAATGGTGAAGGGATGCCGTCCCGGTTCAGACCGGCCGCGATCGTTCGTCCCGATTGCCCCGAAGCGAATTCGTGGAAAATGCGGCGGATCACCTCGGCCTGCTCCTCGTCGATCTCCCGAAGTCCCCGAATCGGCTCGCCACGCTCATCGAACCGCCTCACGACGCGATAGCCGTAGGAGATGCCGCCGACCGAATAGCCTTTCAGGATGCGGCCGATTTGCCCGCGCTTGATCTTGGCGGCAAGGTCGCGGAGAAACAGCGCGTTCATGGTGCCTTTGAGGCCGACATGCAGTTCGTCCACAACACCTTCGGACAGGGTGACGATCTGGATACCGGCAAAGCGGAGGCGTTTGAACAGACCGGCAATGTCTTCCTGATCGCGCGAGAGCCTGTCCAGCGCCTCGGCCAGAACGATATCGAAGCGGCCAGCTTGCGCGTCGGCAAGGAGTGTCTTGATACCGGGGCGAAGGGCCATGCTTGCCCCGGAAATCGCGGCATCGGTATAGGTTTCGACGATCTGCCAGCCTTCGCGCTGCGCTCGCTCCCGGCATATCCGCAACTGATCCTCAATCGAGGCTTCCCGCTGATTGTCAGAGGAATAGCGGGCATAGAACGCAACGCGGGTCATGGCGGATATCTCCGTTTACATGGCGGTCATCAGGCGGCCTTGGTCAGCATGAAATCGACGTGGACGGCATCATAAGGGAAGATGACGCCGCGTCCGGCGCGGTCGATCAGCCCCGCTTTCATAAGGGCGTGGACATCGCCATGCACCGCCTTCATGTCCCGGCCGACGCGCCGCGCCGCTTCCCGGATCGACATGGCGCCTTGCCCGGTCATGGCCTGTAGCAGTTCCCACCGCTTGCGTGTCAGGGTCTGCCAAAGCAGGTCCGTCGAGGCGAAGGAGAAATGCGCGCCCTGCTGCTTCCCCTCAAAGGCCGCAAGCGCGCGGCGGTTCACATCCTCGCGCGATGCGACGGAAAGGGTGATGGTGTTCATTCCGGCCTCCATTGGTCCACATCGTTCCAGAAGTCCGCCAGCAATGCGGCGGGCGTCGTGAAGCTGTAAGCCGTCTCGATTGCGCCGATATGCCGGTGGTCGCCCTTTCCGGCCTCATTGTCATAGCGTAGCACGCAAACGCCGCCCACCACATAGGCAAGGGCATATTTGAGGTCGTGTCTCGATCCCGGAACCGGCTGGGGCACGCGCCATATCCGAAGTTCGACAAACGAATCCGCGTTTAGCTGCTGACGCTCATGGAGTAGCGGTTCAGCCTTCATGATGGATTCTATGCCAGCGATAAGTCATGATGTCAATTATTCCATCAATTGATAAGGGTTATTCGGAAACCTCATTATCATTCTCCGCCTGCATCCGCGCCATTTCCTCGCGGGCGATCTGGCGTCCGATGATGCGCGCAATCCGAAGGATAGCGGCTTGCGCCTCCTTGCTGATGGGCGGGAGATTGTCGTTGGCCGCGACCGGGCAGGTATCGGCGGAAGGGAAGCGCCGTTTGCCAGTCATTGCCCATCCTCCGCGCCGGGAGCCGAATTGTCATTGGCGACGCCTTGGGCGAGCATCCGGGTTATGGCGTCGATGAACTGGCGATAGGCTTTTTCGCCTGCCGCAATGGCGTCCTCGCCGGGGCGGGGCTGCATGGCGCTATGGATCAGGTAGAAGCGCAAGAAGCGTTGCAGGCTGTGGCTGATGAAGAAGGCTTCGCGGTTGCCGTCCTCGACCGCGCGGGCGATGCGGGACAGCTTGCGCTCAAGGCTGTCGGCATCATTGGCGGCCCGCCGGTTCAGATAGGCTTCGACCATTTCCAGCAGCAAATCGGAACGCGCCCGCTTCTGGCTCTTCGCCATGGCGGTGAGACGCTTGCTCATCTCGTCGGGCAGGAATAGCTGGTGGCGGGTCTTGCCCCGGATCATGGCGCACTCCTTGTCTCGCATGGGAGCGGCCATGATCGCATGAGGGCGAGCAGAAGCGTTACATGCCTAACATGCGCGCTCCTGCGCTCTGGATGCACTTTGGTCCGCTCCTGCCTATGGAGGCACGGGAGTGGATCAAAGAGCCAGCCTGCCTCTACAATGCGAGTCGCGTGCCTTTGACCGTCCTCATGCCCGGAAGTCGCAAGCATCACATGGGAGCGATGATGGGCCGATAGCCTCTATGATCCTTGATGATTGTCAAACGGCGTTCAAAAGGGACCCCCGATCGGCGTCGAAGAGGGACCCCCTTTTTCGGATATGATGTTGGTTTGTTGAAGATGGCCTTGCGCTGCGTGCGGCGGAGGGCGGGCGTAGCCCGACCGGAGGCGCGCGCAGCGCAAGATAGATTTTTGAAGGCGCCGAAGGTAGCGGTCAGCTGCGGTTTTTGAAGCGCCAGCTGTCGTTGCCCGTCTCGATGATATCGCAGTGGTGGGTGACGCGGTCGAGCAGCGCCGTAGTCATCTTGGGATCCCCGAAGACGGTAGGCCACTCGCCGAAGGCAAGGTTGGTGGTGATGATGACGCTGGTGCGCTCATAAAGCTTGCTGATGAGGTGGAACAGCAACTGCCCTCCCGAGCGTGCGAACGGCAGATATCCAAGCTCGTCGAGCACGATCAGATCGAGCCGCGACAGCTGCGCCGCCAGGGTCCCGCCTTTGCCGATCCGGGTCTCCTCTTCGAGGCGTGTCACCAGATCGACGGTGTTGAAGTAGCGGGCGCGAGCGCCCCTTCGCACGACATTGGCGGTGATCGCGATGGCGAGGTGGGTCTTGCCTGTCCCCGTGCCGCCGACCAGCACGATATTGCGGCGAGGCGGGAGGAAGGAGCCATCGTGAAGGGAGCGGATCATCTCCTCATTGATCGGTGTGCCCTCGAAGCTGAACCGCTCCAGGTCCTTCACCACGGGCAGCCTCGCAGCCGTCATCCGATAGCGGATGGAGGCTGCATCCCGGTGGGTCGCCTCAGCACGGAGCAGGTCGGTCAGTATCTCCATGGTGGTGCGCTTGCGCTGGAGGCCGGTGGTGACCGCCTCGTCGAACGCCGCCGCCATGCCCTTGAGTCCGAGGCCGCGCATCGTGTCGATCATATCATGCCGCTGCATCATAGCCTCGCAGCAGATCATAGCGGGCACAGTCGGCGAGCGGAGGATGCTGCAGCATCCGGTCTTCCGAAGTGACGATGCTGTGGGGTGTCGCCGGCTCGCGGCGCCGGGAGAGGATGTTGAGGATCAGCTCGTCGCTGGCCGTTCCGTTCGCCAACGCTTCGCGCACGGCAGCCTCTACCGGCTCCAGGCCATCGGTGAGCACCGCCGAGAGGACCCGCACGAACCTGCGATCGGCCTCGTCCCCGGTGCCGAGCCTTCGCCGTAATCGGTGCAGGGCGGGCGGCAGATCCCAGTCCTGGAACGGTGCGCCGTTACGCAGCGCGCCGGGCTTGTGCGCGAGGACCGGCAGATAATGCCAGGGATCGTATATCGTGCGGTTCCGACCGAAGTGGCGCTCATGCTCCCCGACGATCGCATCGCCGCAGCGTATGACGATGCGATCGGCATAGGAGCGCACCTGAACGGTCCGGCGTGCGGCCGTCGACATGACCGAGTAGCGGTTGCGATCGAAGCTGATGAGGCAGGTGCCGGTGACGGCATGCTCGCTCTCATGGAAGCCGTCGAACGGTGCCAGGATCGGCTGCAGGGCCGGTCGCTCCATATCCAGCGCCTCGGCGACGGTAATATCCCCGCGTTCGGGATGGGCATGATGCTCGGCCCAGCGCCGGCACTCGGCCTCCAGCCACCCGTTGAGCTCGGCCAGGCTGGCGAACCGGAGTCGCGGCTGGAAGAAGCGGCCTCGGATCGTCTGGACCTGCTGCTCGACCTGGCCCTTCTCCCATCCCGCCGCCGGCGAGCAGGCGGTCGGCTCGACCATGTAATGATCGGTCATGATCAGGAAGCGGCGGTTGAACACACGCTCCTTGCCGGTGAACACGGCCGTCACCGCCGTCTTCATATTATCGTAGATACCGCGTCGCGGCACACCGCCGAAGAACGCGAACGCCCGGGCATGGGCATCGAACAGCATCTCCTGGCCCTCGCGCGGATAGGCCCGGACATAGGGTGCGCGCGAGTCGCAGAGACGCATATGCGCCACCTTCACCCGCATCGGCTTGCCGGCGATCTCCACATCCTCGTGGCTCCAGTCGAACTGGTAGGCCTCACCCGGCTGGAAGGTCATCGGGATGAACGCCGGTGCGCCTTCGCCAGCATCCTTCCGCCGCGCAGCACGCCAGCGCGCCGCATAGCGGCGCACCGCATCATAGGATCCATCGAACCCCTCGCGCACCAGCAGGTCATGGATACGCGTCATCCGTAGCCGATCGCGGCGGCCGCGCCCCTCGTTCTCCTCAAGCAGCGCATCGAGACGATCCTGATAAGGACCGATCCGCGGCAGCGGCTGGACTTTGCGCTGATAGTTGAACGCCGCCTCCGGCGACCGGATCGCCTTGCGGACTACCTTCCGCGACAAACGAAGGTCGCGCGCGATCGCCTTGATCGCCTTCCCCCCTGCATGCTCACGCCGAATCCGAACCACTGTCTCCACGATCAACATCCCGTTCTCGCCAACTGATCAAAACCAGTCGGCCGACTAAATCCCCGGGATGAAGGGGTCCTTTTTGCACGCCGATCACCCCACGAAGGGGGTGCCTATTGCACGCTGATCCTCATTGATGATCCCGTAATGTCCTCATGGATTCCTGTTTTGATAGGAGTTGGCCGATCCCGGAATGTCTGGTTAGGAGTCGGGAGGGGGAGATAGCTGCCGCTCGCGCGGCATTGCTCGCGCGGCATTACGTTGAGAACCTATACACCTGTTTGATATTATGAGATAAATATCCTGTCTCTGTGAGTTTGTGCAGGAGAGAGTATGTCAC
The DNA here is from genome assembly GCF_002355855.1 of Sphingobium cloacae. Taxonomy (NCBI): domain Bacteria; kingdom Pseudomonadati; phylum Pseudomonadota; class Alphaproteobacteria; order Sphingomonadales; family Sphingobiaceae; genus Sphingobium; species Sphingobium cloacae. The sequence goes on along the minus strand of NZ_AP017655.1, from coordinate 1,220,713 downwards.
GCCATCTGTTTTGGCTGTCGGATGAGGCATGGTTAGCGATTGAGCCACATCTGCCGCATGGCAAAGCTGGCAAGCCGAGAGTTGACGATCGAACGGTGATTTCGGGCATCCTGCACGTGCTCAAGACAGGCTGCCGCTGGCGCGACGTACCCGCCGCTTATGGGCCGCCCACAACGATCTATAACCGCTACAACCGCTGGTCTCAGCGGCGCATCTGGCAGCGCCTTTTCGAGAAGGTCGCGGCATCGGGGCCTGTGCCGAAAGAACTGTCGATAGATAGCAGCCACGTCAAAGCCCACCGTTCGGCGGCAGGCTCAAAAAGGGGGAGTATGAAGAAGCGGTCGGTCGCTCACGGGGCGGCAGGACGTGCAAGATCCACTGCCTGGCCGACGATCGCGGCCGACCGGTCGCCATCACCCTGACACCCGGCAACATCGCAGACATCAGCATCGCCATTCCGCTACTCGGTACGGTCGCTCCACCAAGGCGTCTCCTCGCCGACAAAGCCTATGACGCCGACAGCTTGCGCAACTGGCTGACCGCCCGAAACGTCAAAGCCGTGATCCCTTCAACTGCTTCGCGCCGAACACCATATCCTCTCGACCGGCGTATCTATCGAAGGAGAAACGTCATCGAGAGGCTCTTCGGACGCCTCAAAAACTGGCGGCGCATCGCCACCAGATATGACCGACACGCCCAAAACTATCTCGCCGCTATCGCTCTCGTCGCCGTCGTCGCAGAGTGGAGCAAATGAGTCCCCAACCTAGGCCGTAAACTCATAAAATGCCTTGAGGATTGTTGGCTTTCGTGATTCATAGGGCTCCCGGCATGGAGGTTTTGATGGCACGGCGGCGGTACGAACTGACAGACCGGGAATGGGCGATTATCGAGCCGTTGCTGCCGAACAAGCCGCGCGGTGTGGCGCGGGTTGATGATCGTCGGGTGCTCAACGGTATTATGTGGCGCTTTCGCACGGGAGCGACATGGGCCGAAGTGCCCGAGCGCTATGGACCTTCGACAACCTGCTACAACCGGTTCGTCCGCTGGCGCAAAGCCGGGGTCTGGGACCGGCTTCTGGCAGCGGTTTCTGCCGGATATGATGGCGACCTCGTAATGATCGATTCCACCTGCATGCGCGTCCACCAAAATGGTGCGACGGGCAAAAAGGGGGAAGTTGCGATCGTGGCATGGGACGTTCCCGGGGCGGCCTCACCAGCAAACTCCATGCTCTTGTCGATGCTCACGGACGCCCTGTCAGCCTGAGACTGACCGGCGGGCAGGTCCATGACGCCTGTGAAGCTGAGGCGCTGATCAAAGCCATTCCCGAGGGCGCGACCCTGCTGGGAGATAAAGGATATGACAGCAACGCCATCCGCGATGCCGCTGCAGCAAGGAACGTCTGGGCCAACATTCCCAACAGGTCAAACCGCAAACAACGCTTCGCCTTCTCGCCCTGGCTCTACAAACAGCGAAACCTCGTCGAGCGCTTCTTCAATCGCATCAAACAGTTCCGCGGCATCGCGACACGCTACGACAAGGACCCAGCCAACTTCCTCGCCGCCATCAAGCTCATCTGCGCTCGCATCTGGTGCGCGGCGTAATGAGTCTACGCGCTAGCAACCCCCATTGAAGCGATACATCGCGCTTCACAGGTCATATCCATTGGGTATACGCAACAGGCACCAAGGCTGAGTACAACCGGGCCAATAATAGAACGCAACAGCGCCATAACCTCTTTTGCTTCTTAGTTTCGCCCTTGTCTCCCGATCCGGAAAAACTATGCTGACGGGGCTTTTAGGGGGGACAGAATGGCCAAGAAACAGCGTGCAAATCAGGTCACTGCTTCATTTCATTACCTCGTTAAACGAAAACGCGGAGAGCCGGATAGTGAAGAGACAGGCTTTACTGCTAACGAATTTTCGAAGTTAGCGGCGAGGTTGCGCGACACCTATCCTATCGATTTTAAAGATGAATCTGCAATCCATCTAATAAAGCAGGGCGACATAATTCCGCTTTTAAAAGCGACAGATATATCTCCTACCCGTATATTTGGTCGGTTTGAAGGGGCCTACTACGGACAAGAATATCGTAATACGAAAGTAGGCACCATCGATGCGGATAGCCTAAATCTACGAACGTTTCACTACGTAGTGGATCATAGGCCGATGGTCGAATAGTTATCGGGAGCCAATATCTAGGCAACTATGGCGACTACGATGGCCTGTGCAAGTTCATCTCCAAGGTTTTACAATCAAACGAATTTGTGGTTCGTTCTAAATCATTTACCAATATTCGCCATGAACTGGACAACGGAACTCCTGTTGAACTTAAAGTTACGTTGAACAGGCCAGGTAAAAAGTTAGGTAGCAAAAGTCTATTTTCTAGCACTGGCATATTTGCGGTTCGTGGCTCTGAGTATGGGGACAATTTCGAGAAAGACGTTAAGGGACTAGTGCCGCACGTTAAAGGTTCATTAGAGGCTCGCAAAGCCGCACTTGCAAATATAATGTCGCAGGGTGACCTGATGGACATTGATGATGAATATATTGCGGGCTGCACGGTATTGATGCGGCAGGACGGCCATCAGTACACTGTCTATTTGCTAGGCGACAGCAACGTGTCGACTAAGTTTCCGCTCTCGGTGCATGTGCCGTCAAATGGGTTGCTAGACTAGGGTCAGGCCCCATTGATGTGAGCGTCGCGATCTGATTCAGGCTCCGTGAGGAGACTGGATTTGAGCGACCTGTACTGGCTGACGGACGAGCAGATGGCGCGGCTGGAGCCGTATTTTCGGAAGAGCCATGGCAGGCCGAGGGTGGACGATCGACGGGTGTTGAGCGGGATCATCTTCGTCAATCGCAACGGGCTGCGCTGGCGGGATGCACCGAAGGATTACGGGCCGCACAAAACGCTGTACAACCGCTGGAAGCGGTGGGGCGACAAGGGCATCTTCCTGAGGATGATGGAAGGCCTGGCTGGGCCCCAAGCTCCTGATCGCAAGACGATCATGATCGACGCGACCTATCTCAAGGCCCACCGCACGGCTTCCAGCCTGCGAGTAAAAAAGGGGATGCGGGGCGCCTGATCGGCCGCACGAAGGGCGGCATGAACACCAAGCTTCATGCCGTCACGGATGCGAATGGTCGCCCGCTCAGCTTCTTCATGACCGCCGGCCAGGTCAGCGATTATATCGGCGCCGCCGCTCTGCTCGACGAGCTTCCCAAAGCCCAATGGTTGCTCGCTGATCGTGGCTATGATGCCGACTGGTTCCGTGATGCCTTGCAGGAAAAAGGCATCACGCCCTGCATCCCGGGCCGGAAATCCCGGAACAAGGCCGTCAAGTACGACAAGCGCCGCTACAAAAGGCGTAACCGCATCGAGATCATGTTCGGCCGCCTCAAAGACTGGCGCCGCGTCGCCACCCGCTACGATCGCTGCCCTACGGCCTTCTTCTCCGCCATCGCCCTCGCTGCCACCGTCATCTTCTGGATCAATCAATGAGATGGGGTGGTTGCCGCCCTCCCTGACGGCATCACGATGTGCCAGCATAATTTTGGTTCAAGCTACGCACAGAGAGGACGGCAACCATGAGTATCGATACGATGATTGGTGTGGACCTGGCGAAGTCTGTTTTCCAGATTCACGGGGCGTCGATGAACGGCGAGATACTGTTTCAACGCAAGCTGTCGCGGCAGGCCTTTAGCGTGTTCATGGCTCAACACTCAGCTGCCGTGGTCGTCATGGAGGCGTGCGGTAGTGCCCATTACTGGGCCCGTTTGTTGAGCGGATTTGGTCACGAGGTCAGGCTGATCGCGCCACGCTATGTGCGGCCATTTGTGAAGCGGCAGAAGAACGACGCAGCCGATGCCGAAGCGATTGTGGTGGCGGCTCAACGGCCCGAGATGCGCTTTGTCGAACCCAAGAGCGTGGCTCAGCAGAGCGCGGCGATCCTGTATCGATCACGCCAGCGCCTTGTACGTCAGCGGACAGAGACAGTGAACGCCTTGCGGGCAGCCTTGTATGAGTTCGGGCATATCGTTCCTCAGGGCATTCAGCACGTCAGCCGCATTGGCGCGATCCTGGAGGCGCCCAATAGTGATTTGCCGACTTTGATGCGCGAGGAGTGCCTCGCGATGCTCGATCAGGTCGCGGCGCTCAGTGGTTGGATTGATACAAAGACCGCAAAGATCAAGGAACTCGCAGCCACCACGCCGATATCGAAGCGATTGCAAACCATGCCTGGCGTCGGTCCGCTAGTGGCGATGGCAGTGGAGACCTTTGCGCCTGAAATGGCGACCTTTAACAATGGCCGCGACTTTGCGGCCTGGCTTGGATTGGTCCCGCGACAGTTTTCATCAGGCGGTAAGGAACGGCTTGGGCGGATCACCAAGGCTGGCCAGAGCGACATCCGGCAAATGCTGATCATTGGCGCGATGTCGCGATTGAATTGGATGGGACGCAAGTCGATCCCGGAAAGCTCATGGCTTGCACGCATGATGGCCCGCAAGCCGCGCATGCTGGTCGCCATCGCATTGGCCAACAAAATGGCACGCCAGATCTGGGCCATGCTGACCAAGAATGAAGATTACAGGAATCCGACGCCGGTCATGGCTGCCTGATAAGGCAAACCTAGGCAGGTTGGATGAAAGGGGTGTGAGAAGGCAACGACCCGAATGGGCAAAATGATCGAACAGATCTGGATCAGGAAAACCAGTTCAGGACTCTGAGTGATAAGCTCGCCAATGAGATTTGGACCTGATCCGCTGATCACCATACCGGCCAGCGGCCTTCGAAAGCGCCGTAATCAAGGCCTGACAGAAGACCGCACTCGATCACCAGTTCAGAAGGTCAAAACCCTCTTGCATCACGGGCGGCAACCACAGAAGTCCTGACCCTACGATTCTGTTCAAAGAGAAATAACGAGGGTTTTGGACGATATAGTTACCCCAGGACTTAGACAGTGAGAAGCAATAGGCTCTGGAAAATTGTCACTGACAATTATAGTACGTATCGCAATGAGCAAACGCTTATGCCCGAGGGGCATAAAAAGCGCCTCTTCGGTCAAACTATTTTAGCGATATTTATTGCTATTTTTGTTAACAACCTGAGTGATGATAATATATCGGTTATTGTTACCGCTTTGTCGATCCTAGGTTTCGTGGACAAAGCTTGACTGGGGACTCGGTCGCTGATTCAAGGCTGGCTTTTGGAGGCAGCCTTGGGCGAGCGGATCGGCGTTACGGACGAAGAATGGGAAGTGATCGGGCCGCTGCTGCCGCCTGAGCACGGTCGTGGATGCCGCCCGGCGCAGGATAATCGCCCTTATTTCGAGGGCATGATGTGGATTGCGCGGACCGGCGCGCAATGGCGGCACCTGCCGGACGAGTATGGCAAGTGGAACAGCGTGTTCCGGCGCTATCGACGATGGGTCACGACCGGCGTGTTCGATGCCATGCTCGAGACGCTGGCCGAACTGGCGGGGCGCGACGCGGCCGCCGACATGATCGACAGCACGGTGGTCCGGGCACATCATTGTGCCGTCGGCATAAAAAGGGGACTCAGCAAACCGAGGCGCTTGGCCGATCGCGAGGCGGCTTCACGACGAAGCTCCACGCAAGGTGCGATGCCAGGGGCCTCCCCCTCGGCTTCGTGCTGACACCCGGACAGGCGCACGATGTGCAGGGCTTCGCCCCACTGTTCCGTATGATAACCG